>NZ_JBFSTZ010000015.1:0-129711 GCF_041467155.1 Vibrio sp. 10N.247.310.23
GTGCGGTACAGACTAGGTTTTGAAGCCCCAAAACAGAAAAAGCCACTCTTCAGTGGCTTTTTAATTACATAGGCTGTTACGCCCTATAAGCGAGAATTACGCCTGTGGACGCATTGCCGGGAACAAGATCACGTCACGGATTGTGTGCGTGTTTGTAAATAGCATTGCTAGACGGTCGATACCGATACCTTGACCCGCTGTTGGCGGTAGGCCGTGCTCTAGTGCAGTAATGTAGTCTGCATCGTAGTACATCGCTTCGTCATCACCCGCGTCTTTCGCGTTAACTTGCGCTTTGAAACGCTCGTCTTGGTCTTGTGCATCGTTAAGCTCAGAGAAACCATTCGCAACTTCACGGCCACCGATGAAGAACTCAAAACGGTCTGTGAAGAACGGGTTGTCATCGCTACGACGAGCTAGAGGAGAGATGTCCGCTGGGTAGCCAGTGATGAACGTTGGTTGAATTAGCTGAGGCTCAGCCGTTTCACCAAAGATCTCTTCTAGAAGCTGACCACATGTCCAGAACGTTTCTACGTCTACGTGTACAGATTTTGCGATAGCAACCATCTTTTCACGGTCTTGTAGGTCTGCTTCTGTTAGCGCTTGAATCTCAGCGTGCTCAGGGTTGTAGTGTTTGATTGCATCGAACATGCTCATGCGAGCGTAAGTGCCACCGAACTCAACCGTTTCGTCACCGTAAGGCATAGAAGTAGAACCAAGAACGTCCATTGCTGCCGTGCTTAGCATCTCTTCTGTCAGATCCATAAGGTCTTTGTAGTCAGAGTACGCTTGGTAGAATTCCATCATTGTGAATTCTGGGTTGTGACGTGGAGATAGACCTTCGTTACGGAAGTTACGGTTGATCTCGAATACACGGTCAAAACCACCCACCACTAGACGCTTAAGGTAAAGCTCTGGTGCAACACGTAGGTACATGTCGATGTCTAGTGCATTGTGATGAGTGATGAACGGACGTGCAGTTGCGCCACCCGGGATCACGTGCATCATTGGCGTTTCAACTTCTAGGTAGCCTTTCGCGCTCATGAAGTTACGGATTGAAGATACAAGCTTAGAACGCACGATGAATGCATTACGAGAATCTTCGTTCACGATTAGGTCAACGTAACGCTGACGGTAACGCATCTCTTGGTCAGTTAGACCGTGGAACTTCTCTGGTAGAGGACGAAGTGCTTTAGTCAGCAATTCAAACTCTTCCATGTTCACGTAAAGGTCGCCTTTACCTGATTTGTGAAGCGCACCTTTAACACCGATGATGTCACCGATATCTAGGCCTTGGTACTTCTCTTTCAGTACTTTTTGAACGTCTTTCGCTGCGTATGCTTGGATACGACCAGAAGTTTCTTGAATCGCAAGGAATGGACCACGCTTCGCCATAACACGACCAGCGATCGCAACGATGTGGTTAAGCTCTTCTAGCTCTTCCTTAGTCTTCTCACCGAATTCCGCTTGAAGATCGCCAGCTAGGTGCTCACGACGGAAGTCATTTGGGTGACCGTTAGCTTTGCAGTTTTGGCGGATGTGATCCAGCTTGCTGCGGCGCTCAGCGATTAGTTTGTTCTCTTCAGGTGAAGAAGCTTCTTGTGCGTTTTCGTTTTGAACAGCATCAGTCATTAGAGATGTACCCTGCTTTTAAAATTTGGACCGCTATATTTTTGCAAATATAGGCATTTTTACCAATATTATTGGTAAAGCTTAATAGTTGATAAAGCTTACAGACCTGATTTCAGGCTAGCTTCAATAAACTTGTCTAAGTCACCGTCAAGAACCGCTTGAGTATTACGGTTTTCGATGCCGGTGCGTAAATCTTTGATACGAGAATCATCCAGCACGTAAGAGCGGATTTGACTGCCCCAACCGATGTCTGATTTCGTCTCTTCGCTCGCTTGTTTTTCAGCATTTTGTTTTTGAATCTCAAGTTCAAAAAGCTTAGCACGTAGCTGCTTCATCGCTTGATCTTTGTTCTTATGCTGCGAACGGTCATTCTGACACTGAACCACAGTGTTAGTCGGAACGTGAGTAATACGTACCGCTGATTCCGTGGTGTTTACGTGCTGACCACCAGCGCCAGAGGCACGGTATACGTCAATACGTAGGTCAGAAGGATTAATGTCGATCGTAATGTTGTCATCAATCTCAGGATAGATAAACGCAGATGCAAATGAAGTATGACGACGACCACTTGAATCAAATGGTGACTTACGAACTAGACGGTGAACACCAGTCTCTGTGCGTAACCAACCGTAAGCATACTCACCAGAAATACGTACCGTTGCGCCTTTAAGGCCAGCAACATCGCCATCCGACACTTCGATAACTTCAGTCTTGAAGCCTTTCGAATCTGCCCAACGTAAGTACATGCGCAACATCATTGAAGTCCAGTCTTGAGCTTCTGTACCGCCCGAACCTGACTGTAAATCGATGTAGCAATCTGATGCATCGTGATCACCAGAGAACATACGACGGAATTCCAGCTTCTCTAGCTTAGCTTCAAGCTCGGCCAGTTCTGGTTCAATTTCATCGAACGTTTCTTGATCTTCTTCTTCAACCGCAAGCTCTAATAGGCCATCAACATCCTCAACACCTTGGTCAAGTTGGTCGATCGTTTCTACTACCGCTTCCAATGCAGAACGTTCTTTACCTAGCGCTTGAGCACGCTCAGGTTCGTTCCATACATCCGGTTGTTCTAATTCTGCGTTTACTTCTTCTAGACGCTCTTTCTTAGCGTCATAGTCAAAGATACCCCCTCAGGATATTTGTGCGCTCAGACACATCCTGCAGACGGTTTTTTATAGGATTGATTTCAAACATTTTAGCTCATCATTTATGAGTAGAATTTAACCGAAGAATTGTACTCAAAAGTGTGACGGAGATACAGAATTTTTTAGAGTGGTGAACCAAGATTCAACAACTTAATGGGATATAAAATTGACAGGCATAAAAAACACGTAAATTTTGTAAGGGCAGGAAGGAAAACAAGCCCTGTTTTTGAACAGAGCTTGTTGAATTTGGCACTATATGATGAGCATTATTGAGCCCAAAATCACTATTTGGCTTCGATATGATCAATCATCAGCTGCAACGATTGGTTGCCGCGAAATTCGTTGATATCGAGCTTAAATGCAAGATGAACGGTTTTTACTGATGCATCAGGCCAGCGACGTAGGTCGACGTTAAAGGCAATACCGTCAATCATCACATTGGTTGGGTGGCCTTTGTAGAGCGGCTCAAGCATCAGCTTAAGGTGCTTTTCACCCACCAGCTTTTGGTGCAGCACTTTAAACTCACCATCGAAGATTGGCTCAGGGAAAGCTTGTCCCCACGGGCCACCTGAACGCAGCGTTTCAGCGGTGTGCATCGAGAACTCTTCTGGTAACAGCTCACCATCAGACAAGATAATGCCCTTCAGTGCTGTTTCTCCAAGTTCATTCTTCACCACATCATTGAACAGCTTGCTGAAGCGTTCAAAGTCCTTTTCCATGATGGTTAAACCAGCCGCCATTGCGTGGCCACCAAATTTAAGAATCAAGCCAGGGTTTTGAGTATCAATTCGGTCCAATGCATCACGCATGTGCAGACCAGGAATTGAACGACATGAACCTTTGATACTGCCTTCGCCGCCATCTGCAAACGCAATCACTGGGCGGTGGTATTTGTCTTTGATACGCGAAGCCAAAATACCAATCACACCTTGGTGCCAATCACGTTGGAATAGTGCCAAGCCAGAAGGTAGGTCGTCTTTACCAAATTCAAGGCGCTCACAAAAAGCCATCGCTTCTTGCTTCATACCCTCTTCGATCTCTTTACGTGTTTGGTTCAAGCCATCTAACTCACTCGCCATTCGACGAGCCGCATGGATGTTGTTACTCATTAGCAGCTCAACACCAAAAGACATGTCGTCTAATCGACCAGCTGCATTGATACGAGGACCAAGAGCAAAGCCAAAGTCAGACGCCACCAAACGCTTAGCGTCTCGCTTAGCAATTTCGATCAAGGCTTGAATGCCCGGACGAGCTTTACCCGCACGAATACGTTGCAAACCTTGATGAACTAAAATTCGGTTGTTTTCATCGAGTGGAACCACGTCGGCAACCGTACCCAGCGCCACAAGGTCAATCAGTTCCATCAACTTAGGTTCTGTCATGCCGCGCTCTGCAAACCAACCCAATTTACGCATGTGAACACACAATGCCATCATCAGGTAAAAAGCGACACCAACCCCCGCTAGGGCTTTCGAAGGAAAAGCACAACTTTCAAGGTTTGGGTTAACCATAGCATCGACCATTGGCAGTTCATTGCCCGGCAAGTGATGATCGGTAACCAGAACCTCTAGCCCTTTCTCTTTAGCAAAGCGAACACCTTCAATTGAAGATACACCGTTGTCGACCGTCATGATCACTTCAGCACCAAGCTCGATTGCCTGTTCAACAACCTCAGGGCTCAAGCCATAACCATCTTCAAAACGGTTTGGTACCAGATAGTCGACGTTAGAGCTGCCGAGCATACGTAACGCTAAAACAGACAGCGCCGAGCTGGTCGCGCCATCGGCATCAAAGTCACCAACAATGATGATGCGTTTTTGCTGCTGAATAGCTTTGAACAACAGCTCAACCGCAGCATCAATGCCGCCCAGTTTTTGATAAGAGTGCAAGCCTTTCGCTGCTGTCTCTAGTTGGTCGGCACTGTCGATTCCACGACTCACATAAATGCGCTTTAACAAGTCAGGTAAGTGAGCAGGTAAGACTGAAATGTCGACCTCAGGACGGCGTTGGATCTCTATCATATAAAAATGGGCCCGATATCAATCAGGCCACTCCTTAAATCAAAAACATGGGGGATAAATTGGCAATACAGAAAACGAGATTATTGCTCTAAACGTTGAAGAAGTTGTGCTGGCGGTAAGTAACCACTCACCAACTCACCACTTGCTAGCACGATAGCCGGTGTGCCATTGATGCCAAGCTCACGACCTAATTGGTACTGTTTAGAAATGATCTGCTTTTGCTCTGCTAGATCTTTACCAGACGCTGGCATTTGACGATTTACTTTAGCGTCATGCATCGCTGTTTTTGGATCATCTGAAGCCCAGATTGCTGCCATTTGATCGGCAACTTGCCCTGTCGCACCTTGGCGTGGGTAAGCCATGTAACGAACGGTAATACCCAGATCGTTGTAGCCCTGCATTTGGCTGTGCAGACGAACACAGTAGCCACACGTAATGTCAGTAAATACCGTCACAACATACTTTTCGTTATCGGCTTTGTATTCAATAACCGTATCCGACATCGCCGCGACTTTTTCAGCATTCAGCGGAGCTTGACGCTCAGCCAAAACATCACTGAACTTTCCGTTTTCATCCAAAGAGTAAAGAGTGCCGGCTAGAAAGTGATCGCCCTCTGGAGAAGAAAAGATAATGCCGCTGTTGGTTTGAACTTCTAAAAGACCATCGATATCCGAAGGCACAATCTTATCGACCTTAATACCGATTTTTTCAAAACGCTTAGTTAACGCAGCTGTATCAATAGCTTGAGCTGGAGCAGCTTCTACGGCTGTTGATGTTGTTTCTACTTTCGCTTCTGATGCATTACATGCAGTAATCATAAGAGGAAGCGCTAGTAGAGGAAGACGGCGTAATACGCTCATTAAGTTCACCTTAAAAATAAATGGATTTAAGCACGTGGGTGATGCTGCGCGTGAATTTGCTTCAGCCTTTCAGTCGCCACGTGAGTATAAATTTGGGTTGTCGATAAGTCACTATGCCCAAGTAACATCTGTACGACCCTGAGATCTGCGCCATAGTTCAGTAAATGCGTCGCAAAAGCGTGTCTCAATACGTGTGGTGACAACAGCTCTGTATCGATCCCAGCGACGACCGAGTAGTGCTTAATACGATACCAGAACGTCTGACGGGTCATTTGCTTGGCGCGTTTACTCGGAAAAACCACATCAGAACTGTTTTCGCCAAGTAGATGTGGACGACCTTGTTCAATAAAAGTCTCTATCCAATCCACCGCATTTTCGCCCATTGGTACTAAGCGCTCTTTGCCACCCTTACCAATAACACGCACCACGCCCTGTCTTAGGCTGATGTTTTCCATCGTCAAGCTAACCAGTTCTGTCACACGCAAACCGGTTGCATAGAGTAACTCAAGCATCGCCTTATCGCGAAGCTCAATCGGATCGTTCGGATCTGGCGCATCGAGCAAAGCATCAACCTGCTCTTCGCTCAAATCTTTCGGCAAGCGTTGCGGCAGCTTCGGGCTGATCAACAAGGCACTTGGATCATCGCCTCTGATTTTCTCGCGGTGCAAATATTGGAACAAGCGACGAATCGCCGACAACATACGGGCACGAGAGGTCTGCTTAAAATCGGCGTCGGCTAACCAGCCTTGATAATCCTGTAAACCTGAAAGGCTAATGAAGTCGAGGCGGTAATTGTTCTTTTCCATCCACGCTAATAACTTGGACAAATCGGTACGGTACGAGACAAGCGTATTCTCCGATAATCCTCGCTCCATCCACATAGCATCTAAAAACTGCTCAACGAGACCGTGGTCTGCGCTCTGCCCTTGAGGCGACTGCATAGTGTTACTCACAATATTGGAAACTGTTTTGAGAGTATGCCAGAGCAAATATGAATGCCATAAAAATTACGACTTGAGCGGATAATCGCTGCAATCGAAGTCGATTTATGGTTAGAATTCGCCATCTGAAATTAAAATCGAACGTTTGCTATGAAAATTGGATTATTTTACGGCTCAACCACCTGCTACACAGAAATGGCAGCAGAGAAAATTCGCGGCATTATTGGTGAAGACCTAGTTGATATCCATAACGTGAAAGAAAGCCCTCTTTCATTGATGGCGGACTACGACCTTTTATTGCTGGGCATCTCGACTTGGGACTTCGGTGAAATCCAAGAAGATTGGAATGAACTGTGGGAAGACATCGCAACCACGCCTATGAAAGGCAAGGTTGTGGCTCTGTTTGGTTTGGGTGACCAAGAAGGCTACGGCGAATGGTTCCTAGATGCGATGGGTCTATTGCATGATGAACTGAAAACCGCGGGTGCAGAGTTTGTTGGCTTCTGGCCAAACGATGACAGCTACGAGTTCGAAGCGTCTAAAGCGTTAACCGAAGACAAATCTCAATTCGTTGGTTTGGCGCTTGATGAAGATTCACAATACGAGCTAAGCGACGACCGTATCGCAAGCTGGGTTGAGCAAGTACTGGTTGAGTACAGCGAAAAGCTATAACCAAACAGAAGTACTCCCGGCTAAGTAGCTAACCAAGTAACTAGCTGGATATAAAAAGACCACAGAATACAAAAAGGCCTCATTACTGCGAAGTAATGAGGCCTTTTCTATTTCATCTCGAAGGACAATCTAATCTCAACGGAAGATTAAACAGTCTCTTCAGCCATCTCTTGTTCTGTTGACTTGCCAACAAAGAACATACAGATGATTGCAGCCGTTGTTGGAAGCAACCAACCCATACCGATCTCAAACAGTGGCAGCATCTTAAGTGCAGACACGTCTACACCCGCTACTTTAGCGCCATCAATAAGAGCAAACAGCAGTGACACTAATACCACTACGCGGTAAGCCGCTTTTGGATTAGGGAAACGGCTACGTAAGAATGTCAGAGCAACCAACGCGATAGCGACTGGGTACAGTGCAAACAGTACTGGAACAGACAGAGAAATCAGTTGAGAAAGACCAACGTTCGCAACGGTTGCACAAGCTACACCATTGATGATTACCCAAGTCTTGTAAGACAGAGGCGTTAGCGAGCTGAAGTAATCAGAACATGCTGACACAAGGCCAATCGCCGTAGTTAGACATGCTAATAGTACGATCACAGAAAGCACTAGCTGACCAGAAGGACCAAACAACGATTGAACGTATAGGCTTAAAATAGCACCGCCATTGTCTGCACCAGCTGCGACTGTTGCACTTGTTGCGCCTAGGAAAAATAGAGAGATGTAAACAAACGCCAGACCCGCTGCGGCAATACAACCCGCGCTAATTAGGTACTTAGTCGTCGCTGCACGGTCAGTAATGCCCTTGCTACGAATCGCATCAACAATCAGCATACCAAACATCAAAGAAGCAAAAGTATCCATGGTGTTGTAGCCTTCAAGGAAACCTTTGGTTAGTGGTTGAGTGATGTACTCACCGTGAGCCGCAAGAATATCGCCTTGAGGGTTAACGAATACAGCAATCGCCAGCACAACCAAACCAACGAACAGTGCAGGTGTTAGCACCTTACCAATGACGTCAATAAGCTTACCTTGCGACCATGAGAAGAACATCGCTACTGCAAAAAATGCAATCGAAAAGAGAGTTAGGTGAGCTTGAGAGGCATCGATGAAGAACGGTTTCACCGCCATCTCATAGGCAACAAGGCCAGTACGCGGTGCAGCAAATGCAGGACCGATAATGATAAAGATCAGTACAGCCATGATGGTTGCTGCTTTCTTAGGAAGATCTTTAGTTAAGTGACCCCAAGAGCCACCAGCCACTGCGACCGCGACGATAGTGATTAACGGCAGACCAACGGCAGTCAGCAGAAAACCAGACATCGCTGGAAGGAAGTGATCACCGGCTAATTGGCCAGCTAGAGGTGGGAAGATGATGTTACCCGCACCCAAGAAAAACGCAAAAAGCATAAAGCCCAATGCCATTATATCTGTTAGTTTTAGACTCTGTTTCACAGATAATCCTTAATTATATTTATGAATTTATGTTGTGCTTACATGAATGTTACAGCTCAAAGCTGCCAATCAATCTATAAAATAGTCGCGCATAATGACGAAACAACTGGCTAGCTGCAAGTCACCACACAAAAACACCATATAAATTTGCATATGAGAACAAAAAGCAGTGGATTCCACTAGCTATAGAAAAATAGCCACAATTATAAACTAACCATAATGCACAACAATATTCTTCCAAGCAGAACATTGATTCATACAAGCGGTTAACATTAGAGCTAATCACTTAAAATATCTCGATACTCAGAACATTAATGAAAGACAAAACAGTGCAAACTAAAAGCTTTAATTTTAAGCAATTCTCAATTTACGGCGGGAAAAGCGGTATGCCAGTCAGTACCGATGGCGTATTACTTGGCGCTTGGGTAAGCCTGCCACAAAGATCATGTGTACTCGATATTGGAACCGGGACAGGTCTGCTGGCTTTGATGGCTGCGCAGCGTTTTGAAGATGCTTCAATCTCTGCGATAGATATTGATCAACACGCTATTGATGCTGCCACTGTCAATATTGAGCAGTCGCCTTGGCAAAATCGTATCTCCCTTGATCACGGCAGCGTGTTAACAACCGACTTTCCACAAAGGTTTGATGCGATCATCTGTAACCCGCCCTACTTCAACTCTGGAGAACAGGCGCAGCAAAGCCAAAGAGCCACCGCCAGGCACACCGACAGCTTGGATCATTTAGCGCTTGCCCAGCGTTGTTTCGAGATAACAACCGACGCCGCGACTGCCAGTTTCATCCTACCGACGCCTGAGGGGGAAGGTTTTATCAAGCTTGCCGAGCAATGTGGTTGGTATCTAGCAAAACACCTTGATGTAAAAACAACAGATAAAAAGCCAGCTAGCCGAATTTTATTCGAGTTATCTAAAGATCCTGCTTGCGAGCAAGATTTGCAGCGCGAATCGCTTACAATTCACCATCAAGGTGGTTATAGCGAAGCATTTATTGCGCTCACTAAAGATTTTTATCTCAAGATGTAGCAAATACCATGTGATCCTAATCACTAATGCTTCTATAATGTCCGACTACTCTTTTTTATCGTCTGCTTTTTGAGGCAGAAACATTTATTGCTTGTGGAGAAACAACAGTGATCAGAACCTTTGCAGAACTCGATCTAAACCAAGAGCTGCTTAAAGCAATTGACGAAATGGGCTACGAACGTCCAACACAGATACAAGCTGAAGCAATCCCACAAGCGTTAGATGGAAGAGACGTTTTGGCTTCTGCGCCAACAGGTACTGGTAAAACAGCATCATTTGTATTGCCAGCACTGCAATACCTACTGGATTTCCCACGTAAGAAATCTGGCCCTGCACGTATGCTTATCCTGACGCCAACGCGTGAGCTAGCAATGCAGATCACCGAACAAGCACGTGAGCTTGCTAAATACACCAGCCTAAATATCTTCACGATCACGGGCGGTGTGATGTACCAAGAGCACGCAGATATCTTAAGTACCACTCAAGATATCGTAGTAGCAACACCTGGCCGTTTGATGGAATACATTGAAGGCGAGCGTTTTGACTGTCGTGCGATTGAATGGCTGGTTCTAGATGAAGCCGACCGCATGCTAGACATGGGCTTTGGTCCTGTTGTTGACCGTCTGTCTGCAGAGTGTCGCTGGCGTAAACAAACTTTACTGTTCTCAGCAACGCTAGAAGGTAAAGGCATTGAAGGCTTCACTGAAGATCTACTGAAAAACCCAGCGGAGATCGATGCGAAATCATCACTTCGTGAGCGTAAGAAGATCACTCAGTGGTACCACCGTGCAGACACAGCAGAGCACAAGCTGAACATCCTAAAGCACGTCATCACAGAGCAAGCTGAGCGCAGCATCGTATTCTTGAAGACGCGTGATCGTCTAGGTGATCTACGAGCTCAACTTGAAAGCGCGCAAATTCCATGTGCGTGGATCCAAGGTGAAATGCCTCAAGATCGTCGTAACAACGCGATTGCTCGTTTCCGTGACGGCTCTGTAAACGTACTACTAGCGACTGACGTTGCTGCTCGTGGTATCGACCTTCCAGACGTAAGCCACGTAATCAACTACGACATGCCACGTACTGCTGACGTATACCTACACCGTATTGGCCGTACTGCTCGTGCTGGTAAAAAAGGTAACGCGGTTTCTATCATTGAAGCGCACGATCAACTAATGATTGAGCGTGTGGCTCGTTACACAGACGAACCAATCAAAGAACGCTTTATTGAAGGCATGCGCCCTACGCATAAGAAAGCGGCCGTGACTAAGAAGAAGAAGCCGAAGAAAGAAGATAAGAAAGCGGTAGAGAAACAAAAAATCGCGAAGAAGAAAAAAATCGCGAAGAAAAAGAAAGCAGCAAAGAAGAAGTAATCTACCAGCTTCAACGATTCAATAAAAAAGCCCCATGCAGTTCGCTGCATGGGGCTTTTCTCTATCTGGCCTGTCTCGGTCTCTAATATTAACTACAGGCTAAAACCGAGAGCTACTCGTTAGCCAAGGACTACTAGTTTTGCTCTTCGCGCTTAAAGACAAGCTCTTTCGCGTTCGACTCTTCTTCAACGAAGTAGTAGCCCGCCGTATCAAACTGGGTCAGCGCCTCAACCGAGTCGATCTTGTTCTCGATGATGTAGCGAGCCATCATGCCACGCGCTTTCTTCGCGTAGAAACTGATCACCTTGTACTGACCGTTCTTGCAGTCTTTGAATACAGGGGTAATCACTTGGCCATCCAAGTTCTTCGGCTTCACGGCTTTAAAGTATTCGTTCGACGCTAGATTGATCAACACATTGTCGCCTTGAGCATTCAACGCTTCATTGAGCTTGTCTGTGATGATGTTGCCCCAGAACTGGTACAAGTTAGTACCACGAGCATTGGCTAAGCGTGTACCCATCTCTAGGCGGTATGGCTGCATCAAATCCAACGGCTTAAGCAAGCCATATAACCCAGAAAGCATGCGCAGGTGGTCTTGTGCGTAGTCAAAATCTTCATCCGATAGCGTTTCAGCGTCTAGGCCAGTGTATACATCGCCTTTAAAGGCTAGGATTGCTTGGCGTGCGTTGTCTTGGGTAAAGGTCTCGCTCCACTGCTCAAAGCGCGCTACGTTCAACCCTGCGATTTTATCGCTGACTTTCATCAGTGCAGAAATATCTACTGGCGTCAGTTTGCGGCACTCTTCAATCAGCTCAGCAGAGTGTTCAACAAACTCAGGCTGACTAAAGCGTTCCGTCGCTAATGGTGATTCGTAATCAAGTGTTTTGGCTGGAGAAACGACAACTAACATAACTTTACCCTAATCGGTTATCTAACTGGATGCTGCTAGAGTATAGAAAAAACATCAACTTGTCTTTATGACTGTTCCTATTACTTCGATAGGGAGAATGAGCTTCGATAGACAGAATGAGACAAATGACAGGCAAACAAAAAGGCTAAGGTCGAAACCTTAGCCTTTCTAATCACTTTAGGATGAGCCGTTTATCGCTCCAACAAGATTACTTCTTGTTGTTGTCCCAAATACCGTCTTCCAGCTGAGACTTAAGCTCTGGGAAGTCATTCGAATCGAATGTTGGTACTTTACCCGCGTCTAGTTGGCGGTTGTAGTCTTTCGCTAGCTTAATCACGATACCTGATAGCAGGATAATCGCCACCAAGTTAACAATCGCCATTAGGCCCATCGATACGTCAGCCAGTGCCCATACCGTTGGTAACGTCGCTAGAGAACCGAACATAACCATACCCAGAACAACGATACGGAACAGCACTAGGCCCTTCTTGTTGTTGTGCTCAAGGAAGATAAGGTTCGTTTCAGCGTACGAGTAGTTTGCAATGATTGAAGTGAAAGCGAAGAAGAAAATCGCTACCGCTACAAAAATGCCGCCCCATTCGCCCACTTGTGCTGTTAGTGCACGTTGCGTTAGTTCGATACCCGTTACTTCACCGTGTGGTACATACTCACCAGACATCAGGATGATTGCGACTGTTGCTGAACAGATAACAATGGTATCCATGAACACGCCTAGCATTTGCACGTAACCTTGTGATGCTGGGTGCGGTGGGTAAGGCGTAGCAGAAGCTGCTGCGTTTGGCGCAGAACCCATACCCGCTTCGTTCGAGAACAAACCACGTTTGATGCCGTTAATCATCGCTTGTGCGATTGCGTAACCTAGGCCACCCGCTGCTGCTTCTTGCAGACCGAATGCACTCTTGAAGATAAGAGCCAGTACTTCAGGTACTTTCTCGATGTTCGCGAACATCACGTACATAGCGATCGCTAGGTAAGCCAATGCCATGATTGGAACGATGATTTCTGCTGTGCGTGCAATCTTACGGATACCACCGAAGATAACGAACGCAGAGATGATTACGATACCAACACCAACGTAGCTACGCTCAAGGTCGAATGCCGTATTCATTGCGCTTGCAATCGCGTTCGCTTGAACCGCGTTGAATACAAGACCAAATGCAATGATGAGGAAGATAGAGAATAGAACCCCCATCCAACGCATGCCTAGGCCTTTCTCCATGTAGTATGCAGGGCCGCCGCGGTAGTTACCGTCGTTATCACGCGTTTTGTATAGCTGTGCCAGTGTGCTTTCTGCAAACGATGTTGCCATACCTAGCATTGCGATTAGCCACATCCAGAAGATAGCACCAGGGCCACCAGCGGTTAGTGCTACAGCAACACCTGCCATGTTACCCGTACCTACACGAGCAGCGAGACTAGTACAAAGAGCTTGGAAAGAAGAGATACCAGCACTGTCTGCTTTACGGCTGTTTCTAAGAACAGAGAACATGTGGCCGAAATGGCGGAATTGAATGAAGCCTAGTCGTACAGTGAAGTAGATACCCACACCAACCAGTAAGTAAACTAAGATAGATCCCCAAAGGAGATCGTTCATCAAATTGATTAAGTCTGTCACGTGAACCTCGTAATTGAGTTTAAGCACCGATCATGCTTCCTAGCCTTCCTCTTAATCGCCTATGCCTCTGTCAATGTTGTGTCGGCACTCTTGTTATATTCTTGCGGCGATTGAGACTGTAAATGTCGCTTCATGCATCCATTTTACGTATCAGTGTATTTTTTGACGGGCGGATAATGCAGCGAGACGGCCTAAAAATCAATATGCAAATACACTTATATTAAAATGACATTTCACTAATAACACACCTTTTGTTAACACAACTTTGAACAATGCAGCCCAATAAAAGTCACATTATCGGGACATAATATCAACAACAGCCACGGCACTACCCCAACAAGAACACCATCCTATAAAAATGACGTCAGCCTAGGTTTTACAAGGTATAGTGAAGATCTTCGTTTTTTTCTAGGCCAATGAGATCCCTATACCGCACGGTACCATGTGCACTTCAATGCATTGTAGTCAAAACGCTATTCCATTCGCACAATGAATTAACATTCAATAACCCCCAATTTAATCGTTTACTTAGGTTTGTTTGCCTGTTTTTTATACATAATAATTCTCACAATGTGTGAGCATGCATAAGAAAATAGAACAAAAGCTTCATGGATTTGAAACAAATGAGAAACAAATCAAAGTTATTGTGAACCTAAATATGATATTTATTGGTTCGTAAGAACTAGTCCCACGGAAGGAGATATGGCTTATGGATAGCTTTCAATTCGATGAAGTATCAGAACTAGAAATGCCTCGTGTAACTCAAAAATCACGCTCGAAACCACTCAAGCGTAAGTGGCGTGAAATCGAAGCCATCAACGATCGTAGGCAGCTTGAGAAAGAGCTGAGAGAGATGAACCTAGGTCTTGATTTTAGCCTTGACGATATAAAACTTTAATCAGCACGATAAGAAATCAGATAGCAAAAGGCACCTATATAGGTGCCTTTTTTATTTTTTGAGGTAGTTAATCCGCTCAAAGCGCCATTTGGAAACCAACCCTCTAATATAGAGGACACCAAAAATAGGTGCACCTCAACATTACAACGGGCTAAACACACTCTTGTTCATTTTGTCGAACCCGAGCCGCGAGTTGGCGATATTGATCGGCGATGGTCTCTCCAAAAACAGGGTCATCTTCCGGTTGAAGCCATTGAGACTCCACTTCTTGCCAATCTTTCACCGTGAACGCCTCAACAATCATGGGTAGCACATGCTTCTCTTCATATTCCATGTGCTTTCGCTGAGCCTTAACAAACGCTTCAAGCTGCTCAATAAAGACTTGCTGAGGAACCACCGCATCTTGAAGGATCATATCGACCAAACCTAAAAAGTCCGCCGTTTTCTCAGAAAGCAATTGATGCTCTAACTCCAAGTCTTCAATCGCTTGCTCGCTGCCATATTGCTTAAGATAGTAGCGATAAATGACGTCTTCTTTAGGGTGATGCACTTTGTCTGAATGGTTCATAAGGTAATGAACCACCTCTGCGATCAGGCTATAGTTTATTTCTCGCTCCTGTTTCAGAAACTCTAACTTACTGTTGAGTATCGCGAGTAAACGAGCCATATAGCCATGCTCTCGTCTTATCCTTTCAATCATCATAGTATTGCACTCCATTACACCTACTATTTATAAGTGTATACGAATATGCTGATTTATGATTTGACCCTGCTCAGAAAACCACCAACCTACACTTCTGTTGGTAAACGCCAGTCAATAGGTTGTTGATCCATAGAAGAAAGCAGCTTGTTGGTTGTAGAGAAATGCTGACAACCGAAGAATCCACGGCGTGCCGATAATGGCGATGGGTGAGGTGCAACCAACACATGATGCTTGTCGTCATCAATCGCTTGACCTTTCTTCTGGGCGTGTGCGCCCCACAACAAAAAGATGATCGGTTCAGAGCGCTGATTGAGCTCAGCAATAATGGCATCGGTAAAGGTTTCCCAGCCACACTTAGCATGTGAGTGTGCTTTTGCCTCTTCGACTGTAAGGACTGTGTTCAACATCAACACCCCTTGCGATGCCCAAGAATCGAGATAACCATGACTAGGAATCTCAAAGCCCTCTATATCTTGTGCAAGCTCTTTGTACATATTGCGTAGAGAAGGTGGGATTTTCACACCAGGAAGCACTGAGAATGCTAAGCCGTGAGCTTGGTTAGCACCGTGATAAGGATCTTGCCCTAAGATAACCACTCGCACGGATTCGAAAGGCGTCATATCAAAGGCACTGAACACCTGTTCTTGTGGCGGGTAGACGGTTTTACCACTATTACGTTGCTGTTCAACAAACGCGAGGACACTCTGAAAGTACTCTTTATCACGTTCATCATTAATAATGGATTCCCAAGTCTTTGGTGCGGTCATCGTTTTACTTCCCAATCATCAAGGTTTCTAGCGGCTTTCGCCAGACAAAAAAATAGCTGTATCGGCTAACTGTCCTAAATAAGGCTCTAGTTATACCTCATACAGCTATCAATAAACATGATGTGTAGGGTTCACTTGTTGATGAATCATAATAATCAGTTCAAGTTGTGCTTATCTCGATTAACCACTTTTCTGCTGTGTACGATGGTGGCCGTGGTTATGCACGTGACGGTTTGGTGTAGGTAAACGGCGTGCGACAGCAATAGTTGAAGTTTGGGTGATTGAATACATAAAGGCACCTCCTCTAAGACATCGTGAACTACATATTCACTTTAATACTATGAAAGAAAGGTGCCAATTTTTAGAAATAGACGGAAATAAATTTCCCCCTCTATTATTACGCTTGTTCGCTCGCTAGCGTTGCTGAGCGATGAAACATTCTAAGTTGTTGAATTTCCTCTTTCCAGATCGTCGAATCAATGGTTTCCAAGATAAGAGGGATACCATTAAAGCGAGAATCAGAGGCAATATACTCAAAACAATCCCAGCCAATTTCGCCTTTTCCTAAAGAATGGTGTCGATCGACTCGGCTCGCGAACTCAGCTTTTGAATCATTGATGTGCATTGCTCTTAGATAGTGCATACCCACGATGCGGTCGAACTCAGCAAAAGTATGCTCACACGCCTCTTTTGTACGTAAGTCATAGCCAGCAGTAAACGTATGGCAGGTGTCTAAGCACACACCAACACGTGACTTATCTTCTACCTGTTCGATAATCTCTGCTAGATGTTCAAACTTCCAACCCAGATTAGTGCCCTGCCCAGACGTATTCTCGATCACTGCGATTACGTCAGGTACCGCTTGATGAGCTAGGTTGATCGATTCAGCGATCTTCGCCAAACATTCGCTTTCTGAGATTTTCTTTAAATGACTCCCAGGATGAAAATTCAAAAGCGTTAGTCCAAGTTGATTACAACGCTCCATTTCATCAATAAAAGCCGCGCGTGATTTCTCTAGCTTCTCTTCTTCTGGCGCTCCTAGGTTAATAAGGTAGGAGTCATGAGGAAGAATGTGCTCAGCACCGTAGCCCAACATTTTGCAATTGGCTTTAAAGGCACTAATGGTTTTCGCTTCTAGTGGTTTTGCCGCCCACTGTCTCTGGTTCTTGGTAAACAGTGCAAACGCATTGGCACCTATTTCACGTGCACGCATAGGCGCCTGATCAACACCACCAGCAGCCGACACATGAGCGCCAATAAACTTAATATTTGTTTCCGGTTTTGAGGATGAATTATTGTTTGTCATTAAATCACTTTACACTTTCAGAATGCTTAATAAATAAAGGGTCGTATCGGTTGTAGTTCAATAAAAACACAACAAATGTAGTAAACTTACAACAAATATGGCTGTTAAATATTTTTTATACTTTAAAATATTTTGTAATTACTTTGTTTTCAAAGGTTTTATTGATTTACCTCAATATAATCACCTTTGTAAAAATATGGTTTTTGGTTGTTTTTTGACTTAAATCAATGTTAACCTTACTAATATTAGGTATACATTACCCAGCTCAATAAAAATCGAAAGTTAACACCATAATCAAACCACATTCAGTGGACTAGGAGATAGTTATGATCCAAGGTATTCAAATTACTAAAGCAGCAAACGATGACCTACTAAACTCAATCTGGCTACTAGATAGCGAGAAGAATGAAGCTCGTTGTGTTGTTGCTACTGCAGGTTTCGAAGCTGACCAAGTTATCTCAGCTGCAGACCTAGGCGAGTACGAAAGCCGTGAAGTTGCAATCGAAGCAGCACCACGCATCGAAGGTGGCCAACACCTAAACGTTAACGTTCTTAAGCGTGAAACGCTAGAAGATGCAGTTGCTCACCCAGAGAACTACCCACAGCTAACTATCCGTGTATCGGGTTACGCTGTACGTTTCAACTCTCTAACAACTGAACAGCAACGTGACGTTATCGCACGTACGTTCACTGAGTCTCTATAATTTTTAGAGCTTAAATTAGAATACAAAAACGGCGCTCATTGAGCGCCGTTTTTATTTGTTCGAAAAACAAATGGACGTTACGGTTGAACTCGACGAAGCACAGCTTTTAGCGCTTCAAAATCGTTATCAAGATCTTCAGACAACAATTCCATCGCCGCGTGTTTTGCTAGCGGGCCAGGCAGTTCGATATCAGAACCTAGGATGTCATCAACCACTTCTTTGAATTTCGCTGGGTGTGCTGTACACAGGAACAAGCCAGTTTCGTTCTCTTGCAGTTGCTCTTCCAGTAGACGGTAAGCAATCGCACCATGTGGTTCACATAGGTAACCTTGTGCTTTTAGGTCGCGAACTGACTCAGCGCTCTGCTCGTCAGATACTTTACCTTTGCCTAGTGTATCTAAGCCCCAACCTTTCAGTTGGCAAAGCTCTTCGATACGAGGCCAGTTGTTTGGTTGGCTTACGTCCATCGCGTTCGATGTTGTCGCAACAGTCGGTTTTGGATCCCATTGACCTGTTTCTAGGTAACGAGGAACAGTGTCATTTTCGTTAGTTGCTGCGATAAAACGCTTAACAGGTAGACCTAGCGCTTTAGCCAATAGACCAGCCGTTAGGTTACCAAAGTTACCACTTGGTACAGAGATAACGAGGTTTTCACGTTGCTCTTTAGTCAGCTGAGAAGCCGCCTCAAAGTAGTAACAGATCTGAGCCATTAAACGGCTGATGTTGATCGAGTTTGCCGAATTAAGACCGATCTCTTTACGCAGTTCAGCGTCATCAAATGAGTCTTTAACTAGAGCCTGACACGCATCAAAGTCACCATCAATCGCCACAGTGTGGATGTTCTTGCCAAGCGTACAGAACAGCTTCTCTTGCAGTGGGCTGATCTTGCCTTTCGGGTAAAGAATCACAACATTGATGTCTTCCATGCCGTAGAAAGCATGCGCAACCGCCGCACCAGTATCACCTGATGTTGCCGTTAAGATAGTGATTTGACCACCATCAGAAACAGCTGCTAAAGATTGAGCCATAAAGCGGCCACCGAAATCTTTAAACGCCAGTGTTGGACCGTGGAAAAGCTCAAGCGCGTAAACGCCGTCTTTTACTTGGTTGATTGGTGCAGGGAATTGGAACGCTGCATCCACCATTTGGTCGATCTGTTCTTTTGGTAATTCATCACCAATCAATGCTGACAGAATCTTTGAGCTACGAGGGACAAAGTCCTCTGCTAGCAGAGCATCGATATCATCAAACTTTGGCAGTTCAGATGGGAAAAATAGACCTTGATTACGGCCTAAGCCTTGACGAACGGCTTGGCCAAAAGAGACTTGTTCATCATTTTCTTTGATGTTGTACAGTTTCATAACTCACTTCCTGTAACGATCGAACCCTGCTTATCTAGGCGACAAACGTGAACGAATCCTTCTTCATTTTGTACGTAATTTTGTTCTAACCAGCGTGCAACACGCTCGGCGACATCTTGTTCTTTGCAAATGCTAAATAGAGTTGGACCACTACCAGAAATACCAGTAGCCAGTGCCCCAGCTGACAGCGCGTATTTACGAGCATCAGCAAACCCTGGAAGCAGTTTCTCACGATATGGTTCAGCGATCACGTCTTTGATCATCTTCGCCGCCAGTTCAGGTTGACCTGAATGACACGCGTGGATAAAGCCCGCTAAGTGACGACCATGAGCAATAATATCCTGACGACGATATTGAGATGGTAGGATCTCTCTCGCTTCAGCCGTTGAAACCTTAATACCCGGATAAGCCATTACCCAGTACCAGTCGTCAAAACACGGTACTTCTTGGCTGATGATGCCTAGCTCTTCAAGCATGAGCTGCACACCACCAAGGTAACATGGCGCAACGTTATCGTAGTGGATACCACCTGAAATCTTGCCTTCCATTTCACCCATCAGAGCAAGCAGTTCAGTTTCATTCAGGGGCTGACCGTGAAAACGGTTTAGCGCATCCAGTGCCGCGACGATTGAACATGCACTAGAACCCAAACCTGAACCGATAGGCATGTTCTTTTCTAGTGTCATTTCTAAAGGCTTTAGCGTAACGCCTTTTTTATCAAGCTCTCTCGAGAACACCACCCAGCAGTCGTAAACGATGTTTTCTTTTGCTTCAGTTGGCAGCTTAGAAACAAAGCTGCCTGCAGTTTTAAGTGAGAATGGTTCATCACCGGCTTTAACCATAACTCGGTCACCTAGCAGCGTGCCATCCACTGGAGACACAGCGGCCCCCAGCACATCAAACCCTACACTGACATTACCGATTGATGCAGGAGCATAAACGACAACATCCATATCACTTGAACTCATTCTTAAACTCCTAATTTCCAACCAAGAGTACGCATCACATCAGAGAATACGCCAGCAGCTGTTACTTCAGTACCCGCGCCGTAGCCACGCAGTACTAGAGGGATTGGTTGGTAGTAACGGCTGTAGAATGCTAATGCGTTCTCGCCATCTTTAATCTTGAACATTGGGTCGTCGCCATCAACAGCAGCGATACGAACCTTACACTTACCTTCAGCGATTTCACCCACATAACGAAGTACTTTACCTTCTTCTGCTGCGATAGCTGACTGCTCTTTGAAGTAAGCATCCGCTTCTGGTAGGCGAGCCATGAACTCTTCAACCGTACCTGAATCATCAAAACCCGGTGGCAGAGCTTGGTCTACTTCAACATCTTCAAGTTCAAGCGCCATGCCTGCTTCACGAGCAAGAATAAGCAACTTACGCGCCACATCCATACCAGATAGATCATCTCGAGGATCCGGTTCAGTGAAGCCGTTATCTTTTGCAATATTGGTTGCCTGGCTCAGTGTCATACCTTCATCAAGCTTGCCGAAGATGTAAGACAGTGAACCTGAAAGAATGCCGTTGAACTTCTCAAGTTCATCACCTGCAGAGATAAGGTTCTGTAGGTTTTCGATGACCGGTAGACCTGCACCTACTGTTGTCTCGTACATCAGCTTACGACGTGAGTTGCGTGCAACTTCACGAAGCTGATGGTAGTAAGCCATGCTTGCGGTGTTTGCTTTCTTGTTTGGTGTTACTACGTGGAAACCAGCCGCTAGGAAATCAGCGTACTGCGCCGCAATACCTTCGCTAGACGTACAATCAACCAATACTGGGTTGATGATGTGGTTACGTTGAACCAAAGCCGCTAAACGCGCTAGGCTGAACTCTTCAGTCGCACTCGACATACGGTCACGCCACTGCTCTAACGGTAGACCATCGCTGTCTAGCAACAAACCTTTACTGTTTGCTAAACCACATACGCGAATCACGATGCCTTTTTCAGCCAGTTTGCCTTGCTGACGTTGGATCTGGTCAACAAGCTCGCCACCAACACCGCCGACACCCACAACGAATACATCTAGGAAGTGCTTAGAGTTAAATAGGTTCTCGTGACACGCTTTGATTGCTTCAGAGATTTTGTCTTCAGGGATAACCGCTGAAATAGCGCGCTCTGAAGAACCTTGAGCAATAGCAACAATGTTGACGTTCACTTCAGCTAAAGAAGAGAAGAACTGAGATGCTACGCCACGTGAAGTGCGCATACCGTCACCCACCAGCGTTACAATCGCAACGTCATCCATGAACTCAACCGGCTCTAACAGGCCATCTTTAAGTTCAAGTTCAAACGCGTCTGACAACACTTGTTTCGCTTTCACCTTATCAGCCGATTCAATACAGAAGCTGATGCTGTACTCAGAAGAAGATTGAGTAATAAGGACAATAGAAACGCCAGCAGAAGACATCGCGCCGAATACACGACTCGCCATACCTACCATGCCCTTCATGCCTGGGCCTGATACGTTAACCATGGTTAGGTCACTTAGCGTCGTAATACCTTTGATTGCTAGGTTATCTTCGCCAGTGTCTTGGCCAATCAAAGTACCTGCGCCTTGTGGGTTGAAGCTGTTTTTGATCAGACAAGGAATGTGGAATTGCGCAATAGGAGCAATGGTTTTCGGGTGTAGAACCGAAGCACCAAAGTAAGAAAGCTCCATCGCCTCTTGGTAGCTAAGAGACTTGAGCAGACGAGCATCATCAACTAAGCGTGGGTCACAGTTGTAAACGCCATCGACATCAGTCCAGATTTCACAGCAATCAGCACGTAGACACGCCGCTAACACAGCCGCTGAGTAGTCAGAACCATTACGACCTAGTGTGACTAGCTCACCTTTTTCATTACCCGCAGTAAAGCCAGGCATGATGTTAACGTGACCTTTAGGAAGTGGAGATTGTTGGAAGTTCTGAGTAGAGACATCCACATCGACCATAGCTTCAAGGTGATCGCCTTTAGCGTATAGGTATTGGACAGGGTCAATCAGGCTTGCTGGTTGGCCTTTCGCTTCCAGTACCGCTTTCATTAACTGGATAGAGATTCGCTCACCTTTACTGATGATGCGAGCATTAACGTGGTTCGGGCACATACCAAGTAGGTTGATGCCATTCACGAACTGCTTTAGCTGAGCAAGAGAGGTATCCACCTGCTCTTGAAACGCGGCACCATCGATAGAAGGCACGACCGCTTTGATCTCTGCAAACAGTGTGTTAAATGAAGATTCGATCTCTGTAATCTGTGCGTCAGCTTCACCATTTTTCAGTGCAGCTTCAATAACAGCGACCAACTTATTGGTTGTTTTTCCTGGAGCCGATAGTACAACGGCTAGCTCTTCTTGCTGGGCATTATTAGCGATGATATCAGCCGCTCGTAAAAAACGATCTGCATCAGCTAATGATGAACCTCCAAACTTTAAAACGCGCATCCCTTTCTCCATAAGTCATAAAAATGGTACAAAAAAAGGCCTGTATCTTGTTGGATACAGGCCTTTTTTTTAAAATCCGTTACTTAGCAGCCTGCCCCAACAATGTTAATGTCGGTAATAATAATGGTTGTGGTCATTACTAGGTGGCTTACGTGCTGCATATCAAATTCTCTGCTTGTGCTTTACTCTACGTGTATCAATTTTTACCACTGGACGTCAATGAAAAGTTGCGTTTTTTTTACATTCGCACCGTTTTTCAGAGCAAACCGTCATTTAAGGGATAAAACACCCTGTATAAACCTTCACTTAAGATACTGGATTTGCTCATTGAACAGGCAAGAGTGATCAATTGCATATATAGTCATAACAAAATGCTATATCGATTGTGCAGCGAACGTACAAGTTCTGTGCTTTAATTGAACGATAACGTTCGAAGAACAATAATAATGACATCAGGAGTGGGAAATGAAGAGATTACTTATTCTTTTGGCTTTTGCTATGCCTGTTGTTTGTTCAGCGAATAGCTTGCCTCTACTACCCAGCCAGATCGATAGTTCTTCTCATAAATTCTTTATCTCCACACAAAACGCGTCGAGTGAAAGCTTCGATACTTGGAAGATAGACAGTGGCTACTCTTATAGCTTGTTTTCAGATGTGGATCTTTACGTCGGTACACGTATCAATAGTGCGGCACTGAAACAGGAAAGTGGATTCTTGAGTGGTGTCAGTTATCAGTTCTCAGAAAGAGTCTCTTTTAACAGTTCTCTACACACCTATAAAGACGAGACCGAAGACAATGAGAAATCGGTAGCCGCAGAGGTTTCCAGCCGAGTGCAACTAACAGATAACCTAGATTTGCATGCCACCCTTGATTATGAAGAGTGGCAGCAAGGTGTTGAAGTGGGACTAGGGTTTCGCTTTTAGTCTCTTTAGCTTGTTCTTTATTAACAGATTAGTGCGGATTGAGATCCAAACTTTTAGTACATCACAAACCATTCCCCGTTCTAATCTATCAACGGCATTCAATTTGAGTCAGTTACGATTCAATTAACAGCTCAGATGAAATTAACACGCCATTCCAATCGGCATAAATATAGTCACCAGGCTGAATCAGTTGATTATGTATAGAGAGTGTCACATTCACTTGGCCGACACCGCGTTTCTCTGTTTTGAATGGCGATGCACCTAACGCCTGAACGCCAAGGTCCATTTGCGACATCATGCCTACATCACGCACCGCACCGTTTACAATCACGCCTTCCCAACCGTTTTCTATCGCGAGAATAGCGAGTTGATCGCCAAGCAGCGCCTTCTGGCATGAGCCATTTCCGTCAACGACAAGCACTTTGCCACAGCCGTCGGTCTCTAAAACCTCGCGAACCTTGGAATTATCGTGATAACAACGAACTGTTACAATTTTTCCAAAGAACGCACCACGTTGGCCGAAGTTCTGCAATGGCATGTTCAGTAGGGTGACTTCGCTTTCAAACTCATCACACAAGTCGGGTGTTATATCGTGCATATATCCTCCGTGAGTAAGGCGTTACCGGTTATGTCAGGCTAGCCTCTATGCTTTTATATGTTATTAAAATTAATCCTTTGTTTTCATTGTTCTATGCTCAATTTATTACTCAATAAAAGTTGATTGAGCATATTTATCTACTAGACTCTTAAGACAGCTTTCAGCTTCCTTGGTTCATAATCCGGTCTTTAGCAGGCAAGATGTGCGAAGCATCTCGAATAATCATTCTTGTTTTGGTGCTAAATAGTCACCATAACATTGGTTAAGTTGTAGCCATACTATTAAAGTTTGTTGCGATACGGCAATTGATGTAAATCAACAAAGTGAATGGAATTAACATTCTCGCGTTGTTAGCATGCTGTTAACATTATAGAATCCACTCCAATCACTAAAAGAATGATTGAAAGGCGTACTGGATCTACGTTATTGGGCAATACTTCAAGGAAGGCAGATAGCTGGAAGTAAGTGTTTTTTTGAAAACTTTAAGTTATCATCAAAAATACATTACCTGTATGTTATGTTTTTGCCTAGAATTTATTCTATTAGCACAGTTTCGTCACAAATTTAGGTACCGCCAAATGCAAACCCCGCAGATTCTTATCGTTGAAGATGAGCAAGTAACTCGTAACACTCTAAAGAGTATTTTTGAAGCAGAGGGATATGCTGTTTTTGAGGCTAGCGACGGTGAAGAGATGCACCAAGTGCTATCTGACAACCAAGTTAACCTTGTAATTATGGACATCAACCTTCCAGGTAAGAATGGCCTACTACTTGCGCGTGAACTACGTGAGCAAGCAAATGTAGCGCTTATGTTCTTAACGGGTCGTGATAATGAAGTTGATAAGATCCTTGGCCTAGAGATCGGCGCTGATGACTACATCACTAAGCCTTTCAACCCTCGTGAACTGACTATCCGTGCACGCAACCTTCTTAACCGTTCAATGAGCACAAGCTCTGTTCAAGAAGAAAAGCGTAGCGTTGAGAAGTACGAGTTCAATGGTTGGGTACTAGACATCAACAGTCGTTCTCTGGTTAGCCCAGATGGCGAAGGCTACAAGCTACCTCGTTCAGAGTTCCGTGCTCTACTTCACTTCTGTGAGAACCCAGGTAAGATCCAAACACGTGCAGACCTTCTTAAGAAGATGACTGGCCGTGAGCTTAAGCCACACGATCGTACTGTAGACGTAACAATCCGTCGTATTCGTAAGCACTTTGAATCTGTTTCTGGTACGCCAGAAATCATCGCAACGATTCACGGTGAAGGCTACCGCTTTTGTGGTGACCTAGAAGACTAATTCGATTCGCGCCTCTTACCATTTAGCACTACTCACCAGTAAGTGTTTTGAACACTAGAAGCGTCATCAATAGTTATTAAAAAGGGAGAATGCCAACGCATTCTCCCTTTTTTATTGTTCTTAATTGGATAAGATTTTAGTAAACCGTATCCACCTTAACGTCTTTCTCTACTAACCACTTCACGGTTTCGCCATCTTTAAGTTCCACCGCCACATCAACAGGCTTGTCACTGTCGATTTCTAGCTGCCATACAAACGCGACTTCCCATTGAGTTTCACTGTGTGTTCTTAAATCAAGATCGTCAGCCGTTACCAACAAGGTGTCTGCACCCTGTTTAACCGTAACACTTTCAACCGCAAGCGTTGCTGGCAGTTGTGAGTCTGACTCTAGGTAGATAGCACCATGTAGGGTCTTATCTTGAGTCTCGCCAATCGTTGGCATCTTGTTGTGCCAAAGGTTGCTTTTCATGGTAACTGTTGCTGCAGATACTTCGACTTGATTATCTTGCTGCCATTCTACTTGTGGCGCAGAACAACCCGCTAATGCCACTACACATGCGGCGAATGCTAATTTTTTCATTATTCTTCTACCTTTGATTTAACCAACTCTTTAAAACTTCAATGTCATTCTGGTATTCGTTATTTATCTCATCAACCCAATCTGAAATGTTCTCCCACCACGCAGGCAAATCTGGAGATTGAGCTTTCTGGGCAACTTGTTGGATGCGTTTCAGACCAATAGAACCTGCAGCACCTTTAATCTTATGTGCCTCAGAAACGATACTGGCTTTATCTTTCGCGACCATGTTGGAGTTCAATATTTCCATATACTCCGGCATCATATCTTCGAACATCGCGATGCTATCCAAAACCGGTTTCGGTCCAACAATATCAACATAAGACTCTAGCATATCAATATCAAGCAAAGTGGTATCAATTTCTGAAAGAACAGGCTTACTCGCGTCGACTTTATCAATGCTCTCAACCTTATCGGTGCCCGCTACCTTCTCAATTACCTCTGGTGCATCTTCGATAAGTTCACTGATGACATCTTGGATAGCTCGAACCGACAAAGGTTTACTGATCGCTTCGTCCATGCCTTTCTGGAAGTACTCTTGCTTGTTGTTTAATACGTTCGCAGTTAACGCCACCAAAGGCGGTAGCTGGCTGTATTTCTCGCGGTAGTATTGAGCAATATCGAAACCCGTCATATCTGGCAGTTGGATATCCAACAACACCAAATCATAGTCTTCAGGATTGAAAGCAATTTGCGCCTCTTTACCCGTCATCACGACTGTCACTTCATGGCCAAGGCTTTCAAGTAGAGAGCGAGCCACTGTGATATTGAGTTCAATGTCTTCGACCATAAAGATCTTAAGATTCGACTGTTTTCTTGGCGTTTTGATCAGAGCCTGAGTATCGTGATTCACTGGAACTCGAATCGAAACCGTAAAGGTACTGCCAAAGCCCTCTTCACTGATGACTTCAATGTGGCCATCCATCATATTAATCAGCTGTTGAGAGACAGCGAGACCAATACCCGTGCCGACAGCGTGCAAGTTGTCCGTGCCCGATTTCACCTGATAGTACATCGCGAAGATCTTCTCGATTTCACTTTCAGGGATACCAATACCAGTATCTTCCACTTCCATCGTAATGTTGGCAAAGTCACCATCAATGTCGGCGCTGACTGTCATCACCACTCCACCATCTTTGGTGAACTTCATCGCGTTACTAACAAGGTTCCACAGTACCTGTCTAAGACGAGTACCATCCACCTCAACAGCAGCTGGAAGATCAGACAATCTTTCTAGATCGAACCTTAACCCTTTCTGCTCAGCCATCAACGCAGAGATACTTTCGATCTCGACAACGAAATCTTCAAAGTTAATAGGCGTAGGGAAGAGTTCAAGCTTACGGCGGTCGAACTTATCCATATCAATAATATCGTTGAAGATATTACCCAGTGTCACCGCGCTCACCTTGATGGTTTGCATCTGCTTGCGCTGTTCGGTGGTCAGTTGGCTATCAAGCAGCATGCGGCTCAAGCCAATGATGCCGTTGAGCGGCGTTCTTAACTCGTGGCTAATAGTTGAGATAAAGGTGGTCTTATCGCGGCTGGCTTTTTCTAACGACTCTTGATGCTCTTTACGTTCAGTAATATCGCGGCCAAAACCAACCAAGCCCAAGTGACGACCATCTTTGCTGTAGAAAGGCACTTTACGCAGTTCGAAGTAACTCTTGCGGCCATCTGGGTATTCAAGCCATTGGTCATAAGTCAGTGCTTGGTTGTCAGCAAATACTTTCTTATCGGTTTCAACAACTTGCTGAGCGACCTCTTTACTGTAAACATCCCAAGGAGTTAAACCAACTAGCTCTTTTTCTGTTTTACCAGTGAGCTCTTCAACCGCACGGTTACAACCAGAGAACACACCATCTTCATTACGGTAGTAAATAAGGTCAGGCGAGGCATCGATAAACGAGCGTAACAGTGCAGTACGTTCTGCGAGTTCAAGCTGAGTACGCTCGCGCTGGAACACCTCGTTTTCGAGATCTTGCATTGCTTCTGCGCGCGCTTCTTCCGCTTTTTCACGCTCTTCAATTTCTTGATTAAGCTTCTCGATATTGAGCTGCATTTTATTGTTGAGTTCTTGGTCTCGCTCACGCATGTCGCCAAGTTTAGAGACCAATTTCGCTAACCTTTGACGTGATTCTTCCAACTGGTCCACGACCACTGACAGAAAATAAACCGCCCAAGGCGTGATCACTAAACCGAAGAAAACTGAACGGACAATGTCGATGTCATCAACATTGCCTTTGAGTGCAAGGGTGATACCGACTTGCACAACAACAGCGAGGGCAACAAGCGCTAGGGCGAGTAAGATAGAAAAGCGGACAATCCCCAGTTTTACGAGTAGATCCACGTAATACTGGGCAAGATTTTTCATGGGTTTCATTTAGCGCTCCATGCGATAAGACTAGCAACATTCTACCCTGTTTGAAGATGGGAGGTAAGCTAGCTACATCACACGCAGCAAGTGTTCAGCGGTAATTTCGAAGGTTAATTAACCAATACAAATACTAACTAAGCAAAAATAGCCGGGGATAATCAAATTGCCAATTTTATAGCGTTAGCGAATTGAGTATGGATGCACCATTGAACGGTTGCGACCGTCTGATTTCGCTTGATACAACGCACTATCAGCCAAGGCAACAGCCGATTCCATTTCATCATCAGGTGTAGGAATGTAAGAGATAATACCAATACTCACCGTGATGAATTCAGAGACTGTCGACTTCTCATGCGCAAGTTCCAATTTTAGGACTTCATCATGAATACGCTGCGCCACCAGCTGAGCACCTTCGGTCGTTGTATTTGGCAGAATAAAGCCGAACTCTTCACCACCATAACGAGCCACACAATCAGATGAACGATTCAACACCTGCTTAAATGCCTGAGAAACCTGAATCAAAGCATCATCGCCTTGTTGGTGTCCGTAAAAGTCGTTGTAGCCTTTAAAGAAGTCGATATCACATAGCATGATCGTCAGTGGCAGCTTCTCACGCACATGATAATGCCACAGTGTAGAGAGCTGTTCATCGAAACGACGTCGGTTAGACACTTTAGTCAGGCTATCCATAAAGCTGAGGCGTTCAAGTTCAAGGTTGGCTTCTTCAAGCTTTTGTTCTGCTAGATAACGCTCTGTAATATCACGCGCCATGATCAACACACCATTAGTGCTCGATGCTGGATCTCTAAACGGTGATTTGACTACATCATACCAAGTAAATGTTCCATCACTTGAGACCACTTTGTCGATATAACGCAGTGATTTACTTTGATGAAGCACTTGATGATCGGTTTCTGATATTCGCGTATAGATGCTATGTGGCACCACATCTTGTAAACGTTTACCGATCAAGTCACTGACTTCAGAGATACCCAGCGCAGCCACAAATGGTTTATTACACGCTTGATAAACCATGTTTTCATTAAAGATACCAATCGAGTCTGGGCTGGCCTCCAGGAGGTTTTGCAAGATGGTGTCACGCTGCGCAAGTGCCACTTCGGTATCTTTTCGCTTCTCCATCTCGCCACGCAGTTTCTGCTGCATGTCATGCCAATCGGTCACATCATGACTAATAGAGAGCGTGCCGATGGTTTCTCCATCTTGGGAAAGCAGCACACTTTGGTAGGTTTCAAGCAAGCAGCTTTTTCCATCTTGATCTGTAGTCCAAGAGCGTTCACTTACACGACCTTTTAATACTCCACCAGAAACACTCAGGGTGCCCTCTTCAGCACGACCATGCCAAAACTTTTTAAACGAGCGATTACTCGTCACTAACTGACCTTTCTGATCTTTCACGTAGATCAGCTCAGACAAAGAATCCAAAGCGGTACGAGCAACATTCAGTTCTCGAACTTCTTGGGACAGTTCTTCGTTAGTGTTTTTATAAGGTGAGGCGTGAATCATCCAAGCCTGCTTATTTCTAAAATGGATCTTACGACCGATCAAGTTGATCTTGAACGACTCAAATTCAGAAAGCGCCCACAGGGAGACCTGCTCGAAGGCTCGAGAGTTGATGTGGTTGGTTAAGTAGTGACGAAAGCTGTTCTCGCTTTCCACAGTAGGAAAGCGAAAATTAACACCGATTTGGCGGATACCAAGCAACTGCATGGCTTGGCGATTGGCATAGAGTATTTCGCCACTTCGAACATCAACAAAGTAGAGTGGCGACGGGGTAGCAAGTAGAAGCGTTTCGATATGCGACTGATAACGAGAATAGAGATGCCAGCAGATGAGAGCAATCAGCAATACAACAACGATATAAATACCGTAGCCATACGCCCTGTCCCACAACCAAGTCATTACCAGTTCCATTTACTCTCAATCTATACCATAAAATCTGCTAGGGAAATGTTACCACTATTTATTGGTTTTATCTGCTGTTACCTACAGTCACCCATTTCTATTAATTGGCCGCGTTTAAAACAGGCAACGTGTACTCGAATGCAGAGCCCGTTTTGATGCCTTGAGCACCGGTTTTATCCAACGAACGACCTATTTCAGTCATCGCTAACCAGCGGTTCTCACACCATAAAGGAGAAAGTAAGGTTGGGCGTCTCGCCGCTGAAGAAACACGGTGATAAACCACGTCCGCAGGCGTGCGTTGAATGATCTCACTCGCGATATCGATGTACTCTTCAAGGCTTGGGGCTTCTAGCTTTCCGGCCTTCCACGCCTTAGCCATGGTACTGCCCTCTACTATATGAAGGCCGTGCAGCTTAATACCATCGGTGCCAACGGCTAATACCTTGTCTAAGGTTTCAAGGTTATCCGCTTTGGTTTCTTTTGGTAGGCCAACAATCAGATGAGTACACACCTTGATACCTAAAGCGCGTGCGCGTTGGGTGATCGTTTCATACACTGCAAAATCGTGGCCGCGGTTAATTCGCTTGAGGGTTTTATCATTGGCGGTTTGCAGGCCAAGCTCGAGCCAAATCTCATAGCCTTGTTTAACGTAGCCCGCTAACAGATCCAACACCGCATCAGGCACACAGTCTGGTCGCGTACCAACACAAAGGCCGACGATCTCTGCACCGGGTGCTTTTAGCGCCTCTTCATACATATTCTTGAGCACTTGCACCTCAGCATAAGTGCTGGTGTACGCCTGAAAGTAAGCCAGGTACTTCTTGGCACGAGCAATCTCACCCGCACGATCTTTTAGCTGGTCAGCAATACTTTGAATTTGAGTTTGTTCATCGGCAAAGGAAGCCACGTTACAAAACGTGCAACCTCCACGGCCAATTGTCCCGTCTCGGTTTGGGCAGCTGAAACCACCATGAAGCGTCAGCTTGTGAACCTTCTCGCCATAACGGCGTTGAAGGTCTTGGCCGATAGTATTGACCAACTCGTGTAATTGCATATTTTCAAAGCACTCAAGTAAATAAGAATGAATATCAGTCTTTTTTTGAAAAAAAATTACATCCCTGCAAAATTCGACCAATTAGTTTACTCAAGGCTTTTTGCGAGCAACCTAACAAATATCAATAAACATGCAAAAAATCGGCTCTATTTGCCTAATGTTGCACATTTGTTAGGCATTAAATTCAAAATAAAACGAAAAAAATGGTCTACATGGGTCAACTTTCATTGCAATTCGCCTAGACAAAATTGTAGGATACTTACACATATTGGCTATTTTTGAGTATTTACTTACAACGAAAACTTGCTAATAAGTCGGTGATATCTAACTCCCACCTATATAAACCACTAGTTTGTGGTTAAAAATAAACAGGTATCACCAAGGATTGTTTTTCTCGCAATACTTTTCCTGCGAGATACGGAAAGGATTCAAACCGCCAGCATAGGCAGGTTTAGACCCATAAATATAAAAGGACAAGGCTGACTTTATACAAATAAGTTGCGCCTAGATTTAACTGGAAGGATGTATCTATGGTAGATCAAGAGCAGAACTCACAGGGTCTGTATACTCCTGAATTGGAGCATGACGCTTGTGGTATCGGTTTTGTTGCGCATCTAAAGAATCGCAAATCTCATGATGTAGTAACTCAAGCACTCGATATGCTTGCACGTATGGAACACCGTGGCGGCCAAGGCTGCGATCCGTGTTCTGGTGATGGTGCAGGTATCCTGCTACAGAAGCCGCACGAATTCTTACTAGAAGAAGCCGTAAAGCTTGGAATTAAGCTGCCATCTTTTGAAAAATATGGTGTTGGTGTTGTACTTTTCCCTAAAGATGAACACAAACGTGCACAGTGTCGTGACATTCTAGAACGCAATGCACAACGCCTTGAGTTAGAAGTTATCGGTTACCGTGAACTTCCAACGGACAATTCAATGATTGGTGCTGACCCACTAAGCACTGAACCTCAATTTGAACACGTATTTATTTCTGGCGGCCCTGGTATCACACCAGAAGAGCTTGAGCGTAAACTGTATGTTCTACGTAACTACACGGTTCGTGTATGCCTAGAAAGCGTTTCAAATATCGGTGATGACTTCTACATCAACTCTATGTCTTACAAGACATTGGTGTACAAAGGTCAGCTAACAACTGAACAAGTTCCTCAGTACTTCCTAGATCTGCAAAACCCAACCATGGTGACAGCTCTAGCACTAGTACACTCTCGCTTCTCTACCAATACATTCCCACGTTGGCGTCTAGCTCAGCCTTTCCGTTACATCGCGCACAATGGCGAAATCAATACGGTTCGCGGCAACCTGAACTGGATGAAAGCACGTGAAGCAATCCTAGAATCGGATCTGTTTACACAAGCTGAAATCGACATGCTGCTTCCTATCTGTCAGGAAGGTAGTTCGGATTCATCAAACTTCGATATGGCACTTGAGCTACTTGTTCTTTCAGGTCGTACTCTGCCACACGCGTTGATGATGATGATCCCGGAAGCATGGCAAGAAAACAAAAACATGGATCCAACTCGTCGTGCGTTCTACCAGTACCACGCGAACGTAATGGAACCATGGGATGGCCCAGCATCAGTATGTTTCACCGATGGTGTTCAAGTAGGTGCAACACTTGACCGTAACGGTCTGCGTCCTTCTCGCTACACAGTAACTAAAGACGACTTCCTAGTAATGGCGTCTGAGTCTGGTGTTGTTGAGATTGCACCTGAAAACGTTGAGTACCGTGGTCGTCTACAACCAGGTCGTATCTTCGTTGCTGACCTTGAGCAAGGCCGCATCATTTCTGATGAAGAAGTGAAAGACAGCATTGCTAAAGCACAACCTTACGAAAAGTGGGTTGAAGAGAACCTTCTGAGCCTGAAAAAGCTACCGGATGCGAGCAACGAATTTAGCCAACCTTCTCCAGAGAAACTACTACACAAACAACAATCGTTTGGCGTGAGTTCTGAAGAAGTAAACGAAATCATTCTACCTCTTGCGAAAACAGGCTACGAGCCACTTTCTGCAATGGGTGCTGACTGGCCGCTAGCGATTCTTTCTCACCAATCGCAGCACCTTTCAAACTACTTCAAACAGTTGTTTGCACAAGTAACTAACCCGCCGATCGACCCGATTCGTGAGCGCATGGTTATGTCTCTGAACACTTACCTAGGTAAAGACCAGAACTTACTTGCTGAAACACCTGAGCACTGTCAAAAAGTAGAACTTGAGTCTCCAGTACTGTCTAACTCTGAGTTAGAAAAACTGCGTGCAATCGATAACGAGCACCTTCAGGCGAAGACGCTGGATATCGTATTCCAAGCAAATGGCGACCAAGGTAAGTTAGAGCGCGCACTTAAGCGTATCTGCCAATACGCAGAAGACGCAGTGATTGATGGCTACTCTATCATCCTACTGACAGACCGTGCGGTTAACTCTAACCATGCCGCTATTCCAGCAATGCTGGCGGTTGGCGCGGTTCACCACCACCTAATCCGTAAAGGTCTACGTGCTAAGTGTGACATCGTTGTTGAAACGGGCGACGCTCGTGAGACACACCACTTTGCAACGCTTATCGGTTATGGTGCAAACGCAGTTAACCCATACCTAGTTATTGAAACGATTGTTGAACTGCAACGTACTAAGAAGCTAGATCCAAACGTACACCCACGTGAGTTATTCGATAACTACCGTAAAGGTGTTAACGGCGGTCTACTTAAGATCTTCTCTAAGATGGGGATCTCTACGCTGCAGTCTTACCACGGTGCACAAATCTTTGAAGCACTTGGTGTTAGCAAATCAGTGGTTGAAAAATACTTCACAGGTACTGTTTCTCGTATCCAAGGTCTAACGATCGACGATATCGCGCGAGAAGTATTGGTTCGTCACCGTGTTGGTTACCCAGCTCGTGAAATTCCAGCTCAGATCCTTGATGTTGGTGGTGTTTACCAGTGGAAACAACGTGGTGAGAAACACTTATTCAACCCAGAAACGATTTCTCTACTTCAAGAATCGACGCGTAACAAAGATTACGGTCAGTTCAAGAAGTACGCAAAAGCAGTTGATGACCAAGGCGACAACGCAGCAACGCTACGTAGCCAACTGGACTTCATCAAGAACCCTGCAGGCTCTATTCCTCTAGCAGAAGTAGAACCAATCGAGAACATTCTTAAGCGTTTCGCAACCGGCGCAATGAGCTTTGGTTCAATCTCGCATGAGGCTCACTCAACACTGGCTGTTGCGATGAACCGCATTGGCGCGAAATCAAACTCAGGTGAAGGTGGTGAAGATCCAGCACGTTTCGAACGTAAAGAAAACGGCGACTGGGAACGTTCAGCAATCAAACAGGTGGCTTCTGGTCGCTTTGGTGTAACGTCTTACTACCTATCTAACGCTGATGAGCTACAAATCAAGATGGCTCAAGGTGCGAAACCGGGCGAAGGTGGTCAACTACCTGGTGATAAGGTTGATGACTGGATCGGCGCAACGCGTCACTCGACTCCGGGCGTAGGTCTTATCTCGCCACCGCCACACCACGATATCTACTCAATCGAAGATTTGGCTCAGCTGATCTACGATCTGAAAAACGCGAACCGTAACGGTCGTGTCAACGTGAAGCTAGTATCAGAAGCTGGCGTAGGTACGATTGCATCGGGTGTAGCGAAAGCGAAAGCTGACGTGGTACTTATCGCAGGTTTTGATGGTGGTACGGGTGCATCTCCGATGTCTTCTATCCGTCATACCGGTCTGCCTTGGGAGCTGGGTCTAGCGGAAACGCACCAAACACTACTGAAAAACGGCCTACGTAACCGTATCGTTGTTCAATCTGATGGTCAGATGAAAACACCACGTGATCTTGCAGTAGCAACGTTACTTGGCGCTGAAGAATGGGGCGTAGCAACAGCAGCTCTAGTGGTTGAAGGCTGTATCATGATGCGTAAGTGTCACAAGAATACATGTCCTGTTGGTATCGCTACACAGAACAAGACTCTGCGTGAACGTTTCGACGGCCGCGTAGAAGACGTAGTCACTTTCTTCCAATACATGGCTGAAGGTCTGCGTGAAGTAATGGCTGAACTTGGCTTCCGCTCTATCGATGAGATGGTTGGTCAATCGCACAAACTTAAAGTTCGTGATGACATCGGCCACTGGAAGTACAAGAACCTAGATCTAACACCTGTACTGCACATTGAGCAGGCACGTGAAGAAGATGGTATCTACAACCAGACGCAACAAAACCACAACCTAGAAGACGTTCTAGACCGCAAGTTGATTCAAGCTGCGATTCCAGCTCTTGAGAAAGGCGAAGCCGTGAATGCGAGCTTCCCTATCATCAACACGGACCGCTCTGCTGGTACCATGCTGTCGAACGAAATCTCGAAGGTTTACAAAGACCAAGGTTTACCACAACCAATGAACGTTAAGTTCCACGGTAGTGCTGGCCAATCTTTCGGTGCGTTCCTTGCGAAAGGCGTTAAGTTCGAAGTAGAAGGCGACGCGAACGATTACTGGGGTAAAGGTCTGTCTGGCGGTACTTTGGTACTGTACCCAGATGCGAAATCTTCTATCGTTGCTGAAGATAACATCGTGGTTGGTAACGTATGTTTCTACGGTGCGACCTCAGGTGAATCTTTCATTCGCGGTATGGCAGGCGAACGTTTCTGTGTTCGTAACTCAGGTGCGAAGGTTGTTGTTGAGGGCGTTGGTGACCACGGTTGTGAATACATGACTGGTGGTGTTGCCATTATCCTTGGTTCAACAGGTCGTAACTTTGCTGCGGGCATGAGTGGCGGTGTTGCTTATGTTTGGGACAAAGCGGGTGACTTCGAAACCAAGCTCAACCCTGAACTTGTAGACCTAGATCCAATTGAACAAGAAGATAAAGATCTTCTACTGGATATGCTAACTAAGCATGTTGAATTCACAGGAAGTGAAGTTGCTCAATCTTTCCTAGACAACTTTGAAGCAAGTGTTGCATCGCTAGTTAAAGTAATGCCACGCGACTACAAAGCTGTTCTTGAAAAGCGTAAAGCTGAAGCACAACAGGCACAAACGGAAGAAGTGGAGGCAGTATAATGGGTAAGCCTACTGGATTTTTAGAACACGGTCGTGAGCTTCCAAAGAAGCTCGACCCGTCAGTTCGAATTGAAAACAACAAAGAGTTCGTACTTAACGAAGAGTTTGGTGAAAAGATCAATACTCAAGCCTCTCGTTGTATGGACTGTGGCGTACCTTTCTGTCACAACGGCTGTCCGATTGGTAACATCATCCCAGAATTCAATGATGCGGTTTACCGTGACAGCTGGGAAGAGGCTTGGAACATCCTAAGCTCTACCAACAACTTCCCTGAGTTTACCGGTCGTGTTTGTCCTGCTCCTTGTGAAAGTGCCTGTGTTCTTGGTATCAACCAAGACCCAATCACTATCTGTAATATCGAGAAAACGATTGTTGAAACTGCGTACCGTGAAGGGTACGCAAAACCTAAAACACCACGCTCTCGCACAGGTAAAACTGTCGCAGTTATCGGTTCAGGTCCTGCTGGCTTAGCCGCAGCGGAGCAGCTAAACAGCGCTGGTCACTCGGTAACGGTATTTGAACGTGACGAGAAAGTCGGTGGTCTACTTCGCTTCGGTATCCCAGATTTCAAACTGGGTATGGACGTGATTGATCGTAAGATCAACCTAATGGCTGAAGCGGGCGTTGAGTTTAAAGTTAACCAACACATCGGTGTTGATGTTAACGCTCAGCAGCTACGCCAAGAGTTTGATGTGGTATTGCTAACGGGTGGTTCTACGGTTCCACGTGACTTGCCAATCCCTGGTCGTGAGTTGAAAGGCGTTCACTTTGCCATGGAATTCCTTGGTCAAAACAACCGCCGTGCTAACAACCTAGATCTTAAAACAGAAGAGATTCACGCTAAAGATAAGCACGTTGTGGTTATCGGTGGTGGTGATACTGGTTCTGACTGTGTGGGCACATCAAACCGTCATAAGGCAGCGAGCATTACTCAGGTTGAGATCATGCCGATCCCACCAGAGAAGCGCCCTGCAAACATGCCTTGGCCTCAATACCCAATGATCATGAAAACCACCACTTCTCACGAAGAAGGTTGTGAACGTCACTGGAACATCTTAACCAAAGAGTTCATCGGTAACGAGCAAGGTCAAGTGACGGGTCTACGTATTGCTGACATCGTTTGGCAAGATGCGAAACCAGGTGAGCGTCCAGGCTTTGATGAAGTCGCGAACTCTGAACGTGTTATTCCTTGTGACATGGCATTCCTAGCAATGGGCTTCTTACACCCGGAGCCAACCGGCGTGCTTGCTCAACTAGACATTAAACTGGACGAGCGCGGTAACGTCGCTTCTGAAGGTTTTGCAACGAACCAGAAAGGCGTTTTCGCTGCTGGTGATATGCGTACTGGTCAATCTCTAGTTGTACGTTGTATTAATGAAGGTCGTGAATGTGCAATTGCCATTGATGACTTCTTAATGGGTAACTCAAACTTAGAAGCGAAAGCTGATTCACTCATGCTTTCCGCATAATATTTCTCGGGCTAACGTCAATTACGTTAGCCTAGAGGAAAAGCAATACCCTTCCTAACTTTTATATTTGGCTAGCACTCGATGCTAGCCTTTTTTCTATCTGGCATTTGTCGTTTTCAAAATCACCCTGTTGTATATGTTAAATCTCGTTAACATTCACCTTATATATCTCATTGATATCCATCGACTATTTTAGATTATTAAGTGGCTAATCGCGTTTATGCATGATAATTAACCATGAACTTGACCTTAAACACAATTAGCTATACGTTGTAAAGCTGATGAAAATAAAATCAATCGGTTTTGTTAACACAACCAATAACGTTTTAACTGGCTAAAGCAAACTATCAGTTTATAAAAAACAACAAGTATATGAATAGTTAGTCATTTACTGTCTGGATGACAGAGAAGCAAAAGGGAGAATTGCAATGGCTCTATATGATCCTAGTCTTGAAAAAGACAACTGTGGATTTGGTTTAATAGCGCAAATGGAAGGCCAACCTAGTCATAAGTTGGTAAGAACTGCTATTTCAGCCCTCGATCGCATGACACACCGTGGTGGTATCGCTGCGGATGGTAAAACCGGGGATGGCTGTGGCTTATTACTACAGAAGCCTGACTCTTATCTCAGAATTATTGCTGAAGAGAATAACTTCAAGCTCGGCAAGCAATACGCTGTCGGCATGATTTTCTTCAGCCAAGATCCAATCAAAGCGCAATCCGCGCAAGACATCGTCAATAAAGAGCTCGCTCAAGAGACCTTAACGGTTGCAGGTTGGCGCGTAGTACCGACCAACACCGACGTATTAGGTCCGATTGCCAAAGATTCAGTTCCCAATATTCAGCAAGTGTTTATCTCGGCCCCCGCGGGTTGGCGTGAACGCGATATTGAACGACGCCTTTATATTGCTCGTCGCAGAATTGAAAAACAGATCACCGAAGACAAAGATTTCTATATTTGTAGCCTTTCGACACAAGTCATGGTTTACAAAGGTCTGTGTATGCCGGCCGATCTTCCGCGATTTTACCTCGATCTTGCAGACTTACGCATGGAATCGGCGATATGTCTGTTCCACCAGCGTTTCTCAACCAATACTCAGCCACGTTGGCCACTGGCTCAACCATTCCGCTATTTAGCGCACAATGGTGAGATCAATACCATTGAAGGTAACCGACAATGGGCTAAGGCTCGTGCCTATAAATTCTCTTCGCCGTTGCTGCCAGATTTACAAACCGCCGCACCCTTTGTGAATGAGACAGGCTCAGATTCATCAAGCCTAGATAACATGCTCGACCTGTTCCTTGCCGGTGGTATGGATGTGTTCCGAGCGATGCGCATGCTTGTGCCGCCCGCTTGGCAAAACCACCCAGATATGGACCCAGATCTACGTGCATTCTACGACTTCAACTCCAAGCACATGGAACCGTGGGATGGCCCTGCAGGTATCGTACTTTCTGATGGTCGTTACGCTGCGTGTAACCTCGATAGAAATGGCCTGCGTCCTGCGCGTTATGTCATCACCAAAGACAACCTGATCACCTTGGCATCTGAGGTCGGTATCTGGAACTACGCGCCAGATGAAGTGGCAGAGAAAGGGCGTGTCGGCCCAGGTGAATTGCTCGTCATAGATACGCGCCGCGGTAAATTGTGGCAATCTAACGAGATCGACAATGACCTTAAAGGTCGCCATCCTTATAAAGAGTGGATGGAAAAGAACGTTCACAAGTTAACGCCATTTTCTGCGCTGCAAGATGACCAAGTGGGTAAGCGTAGCTTTGACGATGATACGCTCAAGACCTACCAAAAACAGTTTGCGATGAGCAACGAAGAGTCCGACCAAGTGCTGCGTGTGCTTGGTGATATGGGGCAAGAAGCAGTAGGCTCAATGGGCGACGACACGCCAATGGCTGTGCTCTCTTCAAAAGAACGCTTGGTCACTGATTACTTCCGTCAAAAGTTTGCACAAGTCACCAACCCACCGATTGATCCATTGCGTGAAAAACACGTGATGTCTTTGGCGACCAGTATTGGTAAAGAGATGAACGTGTTCTGTGAAACAGACGGTCACGCCTATCGTGTCACGTTTGATTCACCAGTACTGCTTTACTCAGACATGCAGCAGCTTCTGCAGTTGAGTCAAAAACATTATCGTCATGTCATTCTCAGCATGCACTACGACCCGAATAACCAAGATCTAGAACAAGCAATCAAAGCAGTATGTGATAGCGCCGAACAAGAAGTCAGCGAAGGTGCGGTTTTAGTTGTGCTGTCGGACAAAGGTTTAGAGAAAGGAAAACTACCGATCCCTGCAGCCATGTTGGTTGGTGCGGTGCAAACAAGGCTTGCTGATACCAACCTGCGTTGTGATGCCAACATCGTTGTTGAGACAGCAACTGCGCGCGACCCACACCAATTTGCTGTGCTGCTTGGCTTCGGTGCAACCGCGGTTTACCCATACCTCGCTTATGAAGCGTTAGGTAAAATGTTGGATGATGGCTCTTTAGATAAAGATTATCGTGCCGCAATGCAAAATTACCAAAACGGCATCAACAAAGGTCTGTACAAGATCATGTCGAAGATGGGAATTTCAACCATTGCCTCTTATCGCTGTTCACAGCTTTTCGAAGCCGTTGGCCTTCATTCCGATGTTGTTGAGCTCTGTTTCCGCGGAGTTACCACTCGAATCCAAGGCGCAAGCTTTAGCGATTTCCAGCAAGATATCTATAACTTATCTCGTAAAGCCTGGACTAAGCGTAAGCCAATCGAGCACGGTGGTTTACTCAAATACGTACACGGCGGCGAATATCACGCCTATAACCCTGATGTGGTTGGCACTCTGCAAACTGCAGTAAAAACAGGTGAGACATCGGATTATCTCTCTTTTGCTAAGCAAGTAAATGCTCGTCCAGCTGCGATGTTACGCGACTTAATGAGCCTCAAAAAAGCCGATCAGCCTCTACCACTAGAGCAAGTCGAGCCTAACAGCGATCTGTTTAAACGCTTCGACTCTGCGGCAATGTCGATCGGTGCTTTGAGCCCAGAAGCGCATGAAGCATTAGCAATGGCGATGAACCGCTTGGGTGGTTACTCAAACTCTGGTGAAGGTGGTGAAGACCCTCGACGCTTTGGTACTGACCGTAACTCTCGTATCAAGCAGATAGCTTCCGGTCGTTTTGGTGTGACGCCACATTACTTAACCAATGCGGATGTTTTGCAGATCAAGGTCGCGCAAGGTGCGAAGCCTGGAGAAGGTGGTCAACTGCCCGGCCATAAAGTTACCGCAGAAATCGCTAAGCTGAGATATTCAGTTCAAGGGGTGACACTGATCTCCCCTCCTCCACATCACGATATTTATTCTATCGAGGATCTAGCGCAGCTGATTTTCGACCTTAAACAAGTGAACCCTAAAGCCTTGGTTTCAGTAAAGTTAGTATCGGAACCGGGTGTAGGCACGATTGCAACTGGTGTAGCGAAAGCCTATGCCGATCTGATCACCATTTCTGGCTACGATGGCGGTACCGCGGCAAGCCCTCTAACCTCGGTAAAATACGCAGGTTGCCCTTGGGAGCTTGGCTTAGCAGAAACTCAACAAGCACTGGTTGCTAACGGGCTTCGTCATAAGATCCGCCTGCAAGTCGATGGTGGTTTAAAAACTGGCCTTGATGTGATTAAAGGTGCGATTCTCGGTGCAGAAAGCTTTGGTTTTGGTACCGCGCCAATGGTCGCAATGGGTTGTAAGTTCTTACGAATTTGTCACCTAAACAACTGTGCGACGGGTGTTGCGACTCAAGATGAAACACTACGCCGCGAATACTTCAAAGGCCTGCCAGACATGGTGGTGAACTACTTTACAGGCCTAGCCGATGAAGTTCGCCAATACCTTGCAGAACTCGGCGTAGAAAAACTAACGGACCTGATTGGTCGTACTGACTTACTTGAAGCCGTTCAAGGCCTCACCGCGAAACAGAACAAGCTCGATCTCTCTTCAATAATCGAAGCTCCGGTATCTCCAGAAGGTCACCCACTGTTTTGGACCGAGCCAAACGCACCATTTGATAAAGCTCAGCTCAACCAGCAGATTCTGGATGATGCATTCGATGCAATTGAGAAACGTCAATCCACCAGCCTTTACTACAACGTGATCAACACAGACCGCTCGATTGGTGCTCGTATCTCTGGTGAAATTGCTAAGCGATACGGCAACCAAGGGATGGCAGGTTCACCAATCAAGTTATATCTCGACGGTACAGCAGGCCAATCTTTTGCGGTTTGGAACGCAGGCGGCGTTGAGCTTTACCTAACAGGCGATGCCAATGACTATGTTGGCAAAGGCATGGCTGGCGGCAAAGTGGTTATCAAGCCTCACCAAGGCACCGCATTTACTTGTAACGAAGCGACCATCATAGGCAACACCTGTCTGTATGGCGCAACTGGAGGCAAGCTGTTTGCAGCTGGTACGGCTGGCGAACGATTTGGCGTACGTAACTCAGGTACGGTTGCTGTGATTGAAGGCGCTGGTGACAACGCCTGTGAATACATGACCGGCGGTATTGTTGCCATTCTTGGCGCAACTGGCGTCAACTTCGGTGCGGGTATGACAGGTGGCTTCGCTTATGTCATGGATAAGAACGAAGACTTCCAAGGTCGAGTAAATAACGAGTCGGTCGAGGCACTTTCTCTGTCTGACTTATTTATCCACCAAGAACATCTGCGTGGCTTAATTGCAGAGCACTTAGAAGAGACTGGCTCAGTACACGCTGAAGCTATTCTGGCGAACTTTGATGAATGGATTCCAAAGTTCTACCTAGTGAAGCCAAAGACGGCGGATCTGAACACCTTGCTCGGCCACCAAAGCCGCAGCTCAGCTGAACTTCGTGTTCAAGCGCAATAATTGGAAGGAGTCAATAATGAGCCAGAATGTATACCAATTTATTGATGTGAATCGCGTAGACCCAGCGAAGAAACCAATCAAGATACGTAAGATTGAGTTTGTAGAGATCTACGAACCTTTCACTAAACAGCAAGCGAAAGCGCAAGCAGACCGTTGTTTAGACTGTGGTAACCCATACTGTGAATGGAAATGTCCTGTTCACAACTACATCCCTCAGTGGCTTAAGCTTGCCAATGAAGGGCGCATTATCGAAGCCGCTGAACTGTCTCACCAAACCAACAGCCTGCCTGAGGTTTGCGGTCGAGTTTGCCCTCAAGACCGCTTGTGTGAGGGCTCTTGTACCCTCAATGACGATTTCGGTGCCGTAACCATTGGCAATATTGAAAAGTACATTACCGACAAAGCCTTTGAGATGGGTTGGAAGCCTGACATGTCTCACGTTGAGTGGACTGATAAAAAGGTCGCGATCATCGGTGCGGGACCAGCTGGTCTAGCGGCGGCTGACATCCTAGTTCGTAATGGCGTAAAAGCCGTTGTGTTTGACCGCTATCCGGAGATCGGTGGCCTACTGACGTTTGGTATTCCATCGTTCAAGCTTGAGAAAGGCATCATGGAAAATCGTCGCCGTATCTTTAGCGAGATGGGCGTCGAGTTCCAAATGAATACCGAAGTCGGCAAAGATGTACAACTTCAGCAACTCGTCGATGACTACGACGCTGTTTTCCTTGGTGTCGGCACCTATAAAAACATGCGTGCGGGTTTAGACAACGAAGATGCACCGGGCGTTTATGATGCTCTGCCATTCTTGATTTCTAATACCTATAAGGTCATGGAACTGGAAAACCCAACCCCATTTATCGATATGCAAGGTAAGAAAGTCGTCGTGCTTGGTGGTGGTGATACGGCGATGGACTGCGTTCGAACCTCTATTCGTCAGAATGTGGCAGATGTGGTGTGTGCTTACCGCCGAGATGAAGCCAACATGCCAGGTTCTCGCCGTGAGGTAAAAAATGCACGTGAAGAGGGGGTGAAGTTCAAGTTCAACCTACAACCTATCGGCTTAGAGCTTAACAGCGCTGGTCATGTGGTTGGTGTGAAATTCGTGAAAACCGCTTTGGGTGAGCCTGATGAAGCAGGCCGTCGTCGTCCAGAACCTGTCGAAGGCAGTGAGCATGTTCTTGAGGCTGATGCCGTAATTATGGCATTTGGTTTCCAACCTCATACGATGGAATGGCTAGAACCTTTCGGTGTGGAGCTCGATCAGTGGGGTCGCATCAAGGCTCCTAACAAACAAGAGTTTCAATACCAAACCACCAACAGCAAGATATTTGCAGGTGGCGATGCGGTTCGAGGATCTGACTTAGTGGTGACCGCTATCGATGAAGGCCGTAAAGCCGCAGAAGGGATCTTGGACTACCTAGAAGTGTGACCAGGGCGTGTTGATCTTTCGAGCTGATTTTTGCAGCGAGTTGCTGGGCATTTATACAAGGCAGAGGCGTCGATGTGTAGCTAGCCTACATGAGAAGCCGATAACGTAGTAGAAATGACCAGCAAACGCTGCCCGAAGGGTTCGGCTAAAAGCGTTTTACTCTTTGTTGAGGGAGATTTGCTTAGAGTGACTAGGCTACTTCCCCCTCGCCGCGATTAAAACGCTTTTATCTCGAACAAAATTTAACCACGAAAGGTCAACACGCCCTAGTATAAGGTTTCCTTTATTACTCAGGCCGTTACTATAAAAAAGGGATCCAATGATGGATCCTTTTTTGAATTAGATACGTTTATCACAAGCATATCGAAAAATACGTAAAACAATCGCAAACAAGCCAATACCTATAACTAAAATTAAAACAACGCCATAGGAAACATTATGAAAAAAGCAGCTCTCCTCTCGTTATCACTTTTAACGTTAACCGCTTGCAGCCAAGGAATCACGGACATGAAAGACAGAACTTCATCACCTTGTGGAGACAAACCAAACTGCGTATCAACTCAAGATGATCGTGAGCAACATGCATTGGCCGCGTTAGAGTTGTCAGATTCAGCGAGCTTAGATGCGATTGAGCAGGTTGCGCTAACCTTACCGGGATCAAAAACCGCGAGTAAAACAGAAGATTATCTGCGTGTTGAATGTACTTCGCGCATCATGCGTTTTGTCGATGACTTAGAACTTAAAATCACGGATGGCAAACTGATCGTGCGTTCAGAGTCTCGTACTGGCCATTCTGATTTTGGCGTAAACCGAAAACGAGCTGAACAACTTCGTGCTAGCTTGAAAAGCGAAGGCCTAATCAAATAGATAAAAGAATACGCAGATAAATCGCTACTATTCGGATGAGAAGTGCCTCTGGGCAGTCGCTCGACACTTCTTATCCATGCTACAATTTCGCTCTACTGTTTAAATATTATTTATTAAGAGACTACACATGAAAATCGGCATCATTGGCGCAATGGAGCAAGAAGTTGCGATCCTAAAAGCAGCAATTTCAGACATTACTGAAGTTAATAAAGGCGGTTGTACCTTTTTCTCTGGTCAGCTAAATGGTGTTGACGTTGTTTTGCTTCAATCTGGCATTGGTAAAGTAGCAGCGGCTGTTGGTACTTCAATCCTACTAAGCGAATACCAACCAGATGTCGTTCTTAACACGGGCTCTGCTGGCGGTTTTGATTCAACACTGTACCTTGGCGATGTGGTTATCTCAACTGAAGTTCGACACCACGATGCAGACGTTACAGCTTTCGGTTACGAAATCGGCCAAATGGCAGGTCAACCTGCAGCGTTCAAAGCTGACGACAAACTGATGGCTGTTGCTGAACAAGCACTAGCACAAATGGAAGACAAGCATGCCGTTCGCGGTCTTATCTGTACTGGCGACGCATTTGTTTGCACAGCAGAACGCCAAGAGTTCATCCGCAAGCACTTCCCATCTGTTGTTGCTGTAGAGATGGAAGCATCGGCTATCGCTCAAGCTTGTCACCAATTCCAAGTACCATTCGTGGTTGTTCGTGCAATCTCTGATGTTGCAGACAAAGAATCACCAATGAGCTTCGAAGAGTTCCTGCCACTAGCAGCGCAAAGCTCTTCTGAAATGGTTATCAAGATGGTTGCCCTACTAAAGTAAGCGACTAGACATGCAAACACTGTTTGATCAGGTATTTGCAAATGGCGTGCTCCTTGTGATGTGGGGAGCACTGCTTTTTCATTTAATTTTACCTATCCCCCATGCCGCACACCCCACGACCTTATGGCACAAGTTTGCTGAGCTTTTAGCAAGCAAGGTTAATAACAACCACAACTATTCCCAAAGTTTAATCTCAGGCACATTAGCCTGGGGGTTAATGGTACTGCCAACTCTGGTTATTCTATTGGCACTGCAACCATTGGTTTGGCAATCTCAACTGTTTGAATTGGCACTGTTATTACTCGCGATTGATTGGCGCAATAATGAAAAGCTGGCTAACCAACTGATCAAAGTACTTGGCCGAGAAGATAAAGCGGCCGCTCGTCAGTTACTGGCTCCGATTGTCAACCGTCAAACCGAATCACTTTCGTCACTTGGCCTCGGCAAAGCCGCCACAGAAACCATAATCATGGGTTACGCTCGTAACGTAGTTTGTGTGTTGTTCTGGTACGCCATTGGTGGTGGAATCGCTGCGTTAATGTATCGCCTTGTGGTCGAGTTAGCTCGAGCTTGGTCGCCAAGTCGCAAGCAGTTTTCTCCTTTCGGCTCAACGGCAATCAAGATCGTCGCTATCCTAGAACTTATACCAATGCGCTTATTTGCCTTGATGATCGTCTTTGGTGATAAAGCAACGCACACATTTAAGATGATGCTAGTCCAAAGTCGCTCTTGGCCACTACCCGGCCCAGCCTGGTTAATCACGGCTGTTGGCAACAAGCTGGAGTTATCATTAGGTGGCCCTGCGATTTACGACAACACTAAAGCCATTCGCGCGAAATTAGGCGGAAGAATCGCACCGTCAGCTCTGCATCTATCTCAGGTTCAGAAACTACTCTTTGGTCGCATCGCTATCTGGATATTTTTACAAAGCCTAGCCTTACTATTTATTCACCAAGGGATTTAGAGTGAAACCTTCAGCACTTGTTACAAGCCTTACTATTTTGTCTTCCAGCTTATGGCTGCCTTTATCATTTGCAGAAGAAGCACCACGGACTCAAGAACAAGTACAGCCGGCTCAACGCGTAGTCAGCCTTGCTCCTCATGCCACTGAACTCGCGTACAGCGCTGGTTTAGGCAACAACCTTGTTGCCGTAAGTGAACGAAGTGATTACCCACCACAAGCCGATAAGCTTGAAAAAGTGGCAAACTATCAAGGTATCAAGGTTGAGAAGATCATCGCACTTCAGCCTGATTTGATTCTTGCGTGGCCAGCGGGAAACCCGCCCAGAGAGCTCGCGAAACTAGAGCAATTTGGTTTTAATATTTACTACTCCAAGACCAAAAGCCTAGACAGTATCGCAACCAATATTGAACAACTGAGCGAATACGCTAGCGATCCAAGCATTGGCGAAAATAACGCTCAGCAATACAGAGAGCAGCTCAACGCGTTGAGACTAGAATACAAAGATGCCGAGCCAGTAAACTACTTCTACCAGCTCAGTGAAAAGCCGATCATCACTGTTGCTCAAGGACACTGGCCAAGTGAGGTGTTTGAGTTTTGTGGTGGACACAATATTTTTGAAGACAGCGCCTCGCCATATCCGCAAGTTGGTATTGAACAAGTTGTATTAAGAAAACCGCAAGTGATTTTCACTTCTCAGCACGCGATTGAGAATGGAACCATGTGGCAAACATGGGAAGATGAAATCCCAGCAGTCGCTCAAAATCAGATTTGGTCCCTCAATTCTGACTGGATTAATCGCCCGACAACGAGAACTTTGAAAGCGATCCAACAAGTGTGCGATTTCTTCGATAGAGCTAGGCAAAATCACTAACTATTTGCTGCGTTTTTTCGTACAATTCGCCACCGACCTGTCCCTACAATTTTAACTATAAGAGCACCAGTATCATGGACTCCATGCTGCTTTATATTATCGATTTATTTGGCACTGCCATCTTTGCCGTCTCAGGCGTATTTGTCGCTGGCCGTCTTAAGATGGATCCCTTTGGCGTCGCCGTTCTAGGCAGTGTAACCGCGATTGGCGGCGGCACAATTCGTGACATGGCATTGGGTGCAACTCCCGTGTTTTGGATCACCGATACCACCTACCTTTGGGTCATCATCATCACCTGTTTGCTGACCATGATTATTGTAAGACGCCCGAAACGTCTGGCTTGGTGGATATTGCCGGTATGTGATGCGATTGGCCTAGCGGTGTTTGTTGGCATTGGTGTAGAAAAAGCACTTATCTATCAAGATTCAGCACTAGTGGCGATCATCATGGGTGTCATCACCGGCTGCGGTGGCGGTATTATCCGCGACGTGCTTGCCCGTGAAGTGCCAATGATTCTAAGAAGTGAAGTCTACGCGACCGCTTGTATCATTGGTGGCGCTTTCCATACCGTGGCGATCAGCATGGGGCACGACTCAGAAACTGCATTTCTGGCCGGCGTGTTCTCAACACTATTGATCAGGCTTGGCGCTATTCGTTGGCATTTATCATTGCCGACCTTCGCCATCAAATAAGCTATCGTTACAAAGTGAAAGGCTCCGTAAAGGAGCCTTTCTTAATTTGAGCTCCCCAACACAATTATTATGCTCTCGCGCTACACGTGCGAGCATAGCTAAAAATACCTAACTTGGTTCAAAGCTTTAGTTTCAAGACTAGAGAATGAATGTTGTTTGAGGTAAGTTGAAACAATCATTCCCAACTTTCATGAATATAACCCAATGCTACTCGAAGGAATCGAAACTCTACTGGTATTGAGTAAAGCAAAGACCATGAGCCGCACAGGCAGTTTGCTTTATATCAGCCAATCAGCGGTCAGCAAACGGATTGCGAATTTAGAAAAAAAGCTAGGTAAAAAGCTCATTGAACCGAGTGGCCGACAGATAAAACTCACGCCAGATGCGATAGCATTAATCGAGAGTATTGGCCCGACATTCAATGAACTTCGTGGGCTTATTTATGAACAGCAAGAGTTGGAAGATACCACTCTCATCACCCTAGACAGCTCTAAGTCTCTGATAGCCGGTTATTTAGGTGAGATGATGGGCCAATTTATCCAGCAAGATAAGTACATCACCATTACCACCAACCACACGCCGAGAATTATCGAACGGGTGCAGTCCGGCAAGGCGACCTTGGGGTTGTGTGCTGGCTTACTGCCACCACATCATGGGTTGATGACCTTCCATCTTTTTGATGAACCGTTTTACATAGTGAGTAAGTCGCCGCTAACGGATCTCCCTCCAATGGTCATCACTAACGACATGACCAATCCAGCCAATTCTTATCAACTTTCTGTATTAGAAAAATTTGGTATCAAACCCTTGATGGAGATGGATGCCTACACCGCAGCGGCGCAACTTGCATTGGGCGGGACTGGGCCAGCGTTGATCCCGCTCTCTATCGTAAAAACACTCAATATTGAGTCTCAATATCTGTATAGCTTCACCGAATTAGCAGGCTTAATTCGGCCGATTCATATCTGTGTCAGACCGAATAGCTATCAGTCTCCACGAGTTAAAACACTGATAGAATCGATTGTTGATGCTGTTCCCAAAGCAGTTTAGACGCCATTAGCATCGACATCACGATCACAAGAGGGCGAATCCATTTTTGCCCTTTTGTCACCACCACTTTAGCGCCAAGCTGAGCGCCCATAAATCCACCGACCGCCATAACTAATCCCAACTCCCAAATAGGCAAGCCAGCCAAAATAAAGAAAATCAAGGCAGCGATATTCGAGGTAAAGTTAAGTACTTTAGTACGCGCCGTAGCATCGACTAACGAGAAGTGACCAATAGCAACAAAGCAGACGGTGAAGATAGAACCTGTTCCTGGGCCAAAAAAGCCATCATAGAAACCCACGCCGCCACCAATACACAGAGCAAACATCGCCTCAGAGATCTTCTGTTTTCCTTCAGACGCTCTAGTTTGGGGTGCCAACAGGAAATAGAGAGAGATAGCGATAAGCAGCAGTGGGATAACACTGGTCAGTAGGCTCGCATCAATGTGCTGGACTAACTCAGCGCCAATTGCAGAGCCAATAAAGGTACAAAAGATAGCAAGGCGCATCTCTTTGATGCTGACGATACCGTTGCGCACGAAATACCAACTCGCAGAGAAGCTGCCAAATGAGCTTTGGAGTTTGTTAGTTGCCAATGCCTGCGTCGGTGGAACTCCAGCCGCTAGCAATGCAGGTAGAGTCAGTAACCCACCGCCGCCAGCCATTGCATCAATAAAGCCTGCTGCCGTTGCAACAACAAACAAGATAGCCAATATTTCTAGAGTGATTTCCATATACCCAACGCCTTAAAGTCCTGTGTAGCGACAAGTTACCACTCACGGCAGACGAGCAATAACGAAACACAAGATTCTAACCTATTCCAAATATTCATCATTAAGTTACCGCGGAATAACAGACATAAAAAAGCCCACTCCGAAGAGTGGGCTTTGAGCATTTATATCCGCTTATCAGCGATACACTTTAGGCGATTAAGCTTGAGAAGCTTTAACCTGAGCGTGTAGCTCTTGAACTGAAGTTACTGACGTTTTCGCGTCTGCAGTGTGCGCCATACAAGTCGCGAATGCAGCATTTAGCGTAGTCGTGTAGTTAACTTTCTCAGCAAGTGCACCACGACGAAGAACTTTAGAATCTTCAATCGCTTGACGGCCAGCTGCAGTGTTCACGATGTACGTATACTCGTTGTTCTTGATACGGTCAAGAATGTGAGGACGACCTTCGTGTACCTTGTTTACTAGACGTGGGTTGATGCCCGCTTCGCCAAGGATAACCGCAGTACCGTGAGTTGCGTCTAGCTGGTAACCAAGCTTAGATAGTTTAGATGCTAGGTCAACAACACGCTCTTTGTCGCCTTCGCGAACAGAAAGAAGTGCACGACCGCCTTCTGGGTAGATGTTACCACAACCCAATTCAGCTTTAGAGTATGCTTCTGCGAACGTCGCACCAACACCCATAACTTCACCAGTAGAGCGCATTTCTGGGCCTAACAGTGGGTCAACACCAGGGAACTTGTTGAATGGAAGTACAACTTCTTTCACTGAGTAGTAAGGTGGGATGATTTCTTTCGTAAAGCCTTGAGACTCTAGAGATTGACCCGCCATTACACGAGCGGCAATCTTAGCGATTGGCGCACCAGTTGCTTTAGATACGAATGGAACCGTACGTGCTGCACGAGGGTTAACCTCGATTAGGTACACTTCATTGTTCTTAACAGCAAACTGCGTGTTCATCAGACCACGAACACCCAACTCGAACGCTAGCTTTTCAACTTGCTCGCGCATTACGTCTTGGATTTCTTGGCTTAGCGTGTATGCAGGAAGAGAACATGCTGAGTCACCAGAGTGAACACCCGCTTGCTCGATGTGCTCCATAATACCGCCGATTACAACGCGCTCACCGTCACAAATCGCATCTACGTCTACTTCAACAGCGTCATCTAGGAAGCTATCAAGTAGTACTGGAGATTCGTTTGATACGCTAACTGCTTCGTTGAAGTAGCGACGTAGGTCTTGCTCGTCGTATACGATTTCCATCGCACGACCACCAAGTACGTAAGAAGGACGTACAACAAGTGGGAAGCCGATTTCACGAGATTTCTCTACCGCTTGCTCCATTGTTGTTACTGTCGCGTTTTCTGGTTGAAGTAGGCCTAGACGGTCTACAGCAACTTGGAAACGCTCACGGTCTTCTGCACGGTCGATTGCGTCTGGGCTAGTACCGATGATTGGTACGCCAGCAGCTTCAAGAGCACGTGCCAGTTTAAGTGGCGTTTGACCACCGTACTGAACGATAACGCCTTTTGGCTTCTCAACACGAGCGATTGCTAGTACGTCTTCCAGAGTTACTGGTTCGAAGTACAGACGGTCAGACGTATCGTAGTCTGTAGAAACTGTCTCAGGGTTACAGTTAACCATGATAGTTTCGTAGCCATCTTCACGTAGCGCTAGTGATGCGTGTACACAACAGTAGTCAAATTCAATGCCTTGGCCGATACGGTTTGGACCGCCGCCTAGAATCATGATTTTTTCTTTGTCTGTTGGGTTTGCTTCACACTCGTCATCGTAAGATGAGTACATGTAAGCCGTATCTGAAGAGAACTCAGCTGCACACGTATCTACACGCTTGTATACCGGGTGGATATCGTATTGGTCACGTAGACGACGGATTTCGCTTTCCGCTACACCTAGAATCTTAGATAGGCGCGCATCAGCAAAACCTTTACGCTTAAGCTTGTTTAGCTCGTCTTTATTTAGACCAGCAAAGCCTTTCGCTTTAAGTTCTTGCTCTAGCTTAACGATGTCTTCGATTTGAACTAGGAACCAACGGTCGATTTGCGTTAGGTTGAATACACCATCTACCGACATACCAGCACGGAATGCGTCAGCGATGTACCAAATACGCTCTGCGCCAGCTTCTTTAAGTTCGTGACGGATAGTCGTTAGAGCATCTGGTGCGTCTAGGTCTACCATTTCGTCAAAACCAGTCGCGCCAACTTCTAGGCCGCGAAGTGCTTTTTGTAGAGATTCTTGTTGGTTACGGCCGATAGCCATAACTTCACCAACCGACTTCATTTGCGTCGTTAGGCGGTCGTTAGCACCTGCAAACTTCTCGAAGTTAAAACGAGGAATCTTAGTTACTACGTAGTCGATTGTTGGTTCGAATGATGCTGGAGTTGCGCCGCCAGTGATGTCATTCATTAGCTCGTCTAGCGTGAAACCAACAGCCAGTTTCGCTGCAATCTTAGCGATTGGGAAACCTGTTGCTTTAGATGCTAGTGCAGAAGAGCGAGATACACGTGGGTTCATTTCGATGATAACCATACGACCATCTTTCGGGTTGATACCAAACTGTACGTTTGAACCACCTGTTTCAACACCAATCTCACGCAGTACTGCTAGAGATGCGTTACGCATTAGTTGGTATTCTTTATCTGTCAGCGTTTGAGCTGGAGCCACAGTGATTGAGTCACCTGTGTGAATACCCATTGGGTCGAAGTTTTCAATCGCACATACGATGATGCAGTTGTCGTTTTTGTCACGAACCACTTCCATCTCGTACTCTTTCCAACCGATAAGTGATTCATCGATAAGAAGTTCATTAGTTGGAGATAGATCCAAACCACGACGACAGATTTCTTCAAATTCTTCTTTGTTGTAAGCGATACCGCCACCAGTACCACCCATCGTGAACGATGGACGAATGATACAAGGGAAGCCAACCATGTCTAAAACTTTGTAAGCTTCTTCCATCGTTTTCGCTGTATCAGCAGTTGGACACTCAAGGCCAATTGCTTTCATTGCTTTATCGAAGCGTGAACGGTCTTCTGCTTTATCGATAGCGTCAGCCGTTGCACCAATCATTTCAACACCGAACTCATCAAGAACGCCGTGCTTTTCTAGGTCTAGAGCACAGTTCAATGCAGTTTGGCCACCCATAGTAGGTAGAACTGCATCAGGCTTCTCTTTAGCGATGATGTTACGCACAACTTCCCATTGGATAGGCTCGATGTAAGTTGCATCTGCCATGTCTGGGTCAGTCATGATTGTCGCTGGGTTCGAGTTTACAAGAATAACTCGGTAACCTTCTTCGCGAAGCGCTTTACAAGCTTGAGCACCAGAGTAATCGAACTCACATGCTTGGCCGATAACGATCGGGCCAGCACCTAGAATAAGAATACTTTTAATGTCAGTACGTTTTGGCATTGTCTACTACTCCGAATTACGCTGTGTGCTGTTTGATTAGTTCAATAAAGTGGTCGAATAACGGCGCTGCGTCTTCTGGACCTGGGCTTGCTTCAGGGTGACCTTGGAAGCTGAATGCTGGTTTGTCTGTACGGTGAATACCTTGTAGAGAACCATCAAATAGTGATTTGTGCGTTGCACGTAGTGTCTCTGGAAGGGTTTCTTCGTCAGCAGCAAAGCCGTGGTTTTGCGAAGTAATCATCACAACATCACGATCTAAATCTTTAACCGGGTGGTTTGCGCCGTGGTGACCAAACTTCATCTTCACTGTCTTAGCGCCTGACGCAAGAGCAAGAATCTGGTGACCTAGACAGATACCGAAGATTGGTAAGCCTTTTTCTAGGAACACTTTTGTCGCTTCAATTGCGTAAGTACATGGTTCTGGGTCACCAGGGCCATTTGAAAGGAAAACACCGTCTGGGTTCAGAGCAAGTACTTCTTCAGCTGAAGTCTCAGCAGGAACAACCGTTAGGCGGCAGCCGCGGTCAACAAGCATTCGTAGGATGTTTCGTTTTGCACCGAAGTCATAAGCAACAACGTGGTATGGCAATTCTGAGTCTGCTTTCGCTTCAGGAAGTCCACCCGTAAGCGTCCACGAACCTTGTTTCCATTGATACGCTTCTTTTGTTGTAACTTCTTTCGCAAGGTCCATACCTTTCAGGCCAGGGAATTCTTTTGCTTTAGCTAGAGCCAAAGCTTCGTCTAGGTTTCCGTCGTTTACTGAAGAGCCAGCTACAATACAACCGTTCTGTGCGCCTTTTTCACGAAGAATACGCGTCAACTTACGAGTATCAATATCAGCGATACCAACAACGTTTTGCGACTTAAGGTAATCAGAAAGGGATTGTTCATTACGGAAGTTAGAAGCGATTAGAGGGAGATCGCGAATCACAAGGCCTTGAGCGTGGATTGAAGAAGATTCTTCGTCTTCGGAATTGGTTCCGGTATTGCCAATGTGAGGGTAAGTAAGGGTAACGATTTGTTGAGAATAGGAAGGATCAGTGAGGATTTCTTGGTACCCCGTCATCGAGGTATTAAAAACGACTTCACCAACTGCAGAACCTACAGCGCCAATGGCTTCACCGTGAAATACTGTCCCATCTTCTAGGACGAGTAGTGCTGACTTCTTCAAGACAACCTCCAGAAATAAAAATGCATTAAAATTGATTTAATTTGCAAATCTACCTTCCTGCAACACCAAAAACTGCGTGTTTATGGAAATTAGACAAATTGGCGGTATTTTAGTGATCTGCGTGATACGTGTCAACATTTAACTCAAAAGAAATTAAACATTTGTAAGGACTAATTCAATTTACCCCCTCAAAGCTCCAAAAGTTCAACTTTCATACGCATTTAGCTCGAATATTACGATTTTCTAATTTTCACCCCTCATTTTAGCCAACCATAGAGTGATAAAAATATCAGCAACAAAACGCAATCGATAAATACCAAGAGAAAACATGACAATTTAAAGATCTAAAACAAAAAACATACTAAAGACCACATAAACAGCATAGAAATGGAGTCAAAAAGGCGATAAGAAGAAAGTAGAAGGAAGATCGGAGAAGTGAGATTACTAAGGAAAAGGCACCAAATAAAGAAAGCGCCGGCAATTGCCAGCGCATAAATATCTATTTATAGGTCATTCAAACCAAGCACATCCGTCATGGTATAAAAGCCTGCTGGTTTATCATTTAACCAAACCGCGGCCTTGATTGCGCCATTAGCAAAGGTCATTCGATCAGTGGCTTTATGGGTAATTTCCACTCGTTCACCGATATCAGCAAACATAGCGGTGTGTTCACCAATAATGTCACCGGCACGAATCGTCGCGAAACCAATCTCATCTTTAGTGCGCTCGCCAGTAATACCCTCGCGTGACCATACAGCTACATCGTTCAGCTCGTTGCCCATAGCACCCGCAATAGCTTCGCCCATACCAATCGCAGTACCTGACGGTGCATCGACTTTATGACGGTGATGAGCCTCAACGATCTCGACATCACAGTAATCGCCCATCACTTTAGCGGCCTTCTCTAGCAGCTTAAAGACCAGGTTCACACCAACGCTGTAGTTAGGTGCCATTACGATAGCCATCTCTTTTGAAGCAGCATCAATCACCTGCTTCTCTTCTTCAGAGAAGCCCGTTGTACCGATGATCAGTTTTTTACCGTGACGTTTACAAAGTTCAATATTCGCTAATGTGCTAACAGGGGCAGTAAAATCGACAATCACATCAAACTCTTCGATGGCTTTAGACAAATCATCGACTAAAGCAACATCAAAACGACCTTCACCGCATAACTCGCCGACATCTACGCCGACCAAAGATGACTCTGGACGCTCTGAACCAGCTCCAACACTTGCTTCTGAATTATGATGAGCGGCTTTCACCAAGTTGCGGCCCATGCGGCCCGCTGCTCCTGCAATTGCAATTCTTACCACTGCGAATATCTCCATTGTTTTGGTTACCGTTGCCACTTATCTCTTGCAGCAACGTTCAATCGATTAATCTCTTTAAACTAACAACAATCTCAAACTCAGGCTAGCAATTACGAAAACTCTTTTATTACTCGCTCTAAAATTGGCACATTTGCCTCTGGGAAGGCGTATTGATTCAATGATTCTAGGCTTACCCATTCACCTTGCTGACCTTCTTTACCATAAGGCTGCTCTTCAAAATCAGTCACGAGAATGAAATCGAACTTAAGTGACTTATCCGTGTAATCAAATTCAAGATGCTCAAACAGAGACTGCTCGGTCACCTTGATACCGACCTCTTCATCAAGCTCGCGAGTCATCGCTTGCTCAATAGTTTCGCCCTCTTCAACCTTGCCACCTGGAAATTCCCAGAAGCCACCTTTGTGCTTGTCATCTGGACGCTTAGTGATAAAGACCTGTGACTTATCTTGATTGAAGATAATACCCGCTACGATATGGATTCTTTTCATTGATGGTGTTCCTTAATAAAACGCTGAACTCACATAGTCCCTAAATACGTCATCCTCAAGAAAGAGGAACGACTGAGTTGGGGATCTAAAACTACGCGAGCCTAACTAAACAAGATTCCCTACTACGCTCACTCCTCGCTATAGGGAATGACAACTTCCTTGCGTAACAAAGTAAGCCATGAAATTTACATACAAAAAGAGCCGCCTAAGCGACTCTTTATATTCTATTTGTCAGTTTTATGAAGCTAAGTTGTAGTGTATGAGAGCAAGGCGGTGGCACGGAGCTTACGACTGTAAGTGAGTACCACCAACGCAGCTATCATGCGCTACAGCAACGATTCATTAAACTTACGCGATTTTACCGTGACACTGCTTGTACTTCTTACCGCTACCACATGGGCATGGCTCGTTACGGCCAACTTTACGCTCGTCACGCACTACCGTTTGTGGAGATGCCGCTTCAGCTTCATCGTCAGCTAGCTGGTTTTCAGCTGTTGCATGTTGCGCTTGTGCACGACGCGCCGCTTCTTCAGCTTGAGCTTGACGTTGAGCTTCCATCTTTTCAACTTCTTCTTGTTGCTGAACGCGCACTTTAGAAAGGATGGTAACAACGTCTGTTTTCAGTACATCTAGTAGGCCTTCAAACAGTTCAAACGACTCGCGCTTGTACTCTTGTTTCGGGTTCTTCTGAGCATAACCACGTAAGTGGATACCTTGACGAAGGTGATCCATCGCAGCCAAGTGCTCTTTCCAAAGGCCGTCTAGCGTTTGTAGCATCACAGATTTCTCGAAGTTACGCAGTACTTGAGCACCAACCACTTCTTCTTTCTGTTTGTACGAATCAACCGCCATAGCAAGAATACGCTCACGCAATGCTTCTTCATAAAGCTTGTCGTCTTCGTCTAACCAACCTTGAATATCAAAGTCTAGATCGAAGTCATTCTTCAGACGATCTTGCAGACCCGCGATATCCCACATATCTTCAAGAGACTGAGGTGCGATGTATTCATCAATCACTGATGCCAATACATCTTCACGGTTGTGTTCGATCATCTCGCTGATATCGTCAGAGCTCATCAGTTCATCACGAAGCTCATAAACCACTTTACGTTGGTCATTGGCTACATCATCGTACTCAAGAAGCTGCTTACGAATATCGAAGTTACGACCTTCAACTTTACGTTGTGCTTTTTCAATTGAGCGAGAAAGCATCTTAGATTCGATCGCTTCGCCTTCGTCCATACCACTTTGGATAAGACCAGCCATACGATCCGATGTGAAGATACGTAGCAGAGAATCTTCCATTGATAGGTAGAAACGAGAAGAACCCGCATCACCTTGACGACCAGAACGACCACGTAGCTGGTTGTCGATACGGCGAGATTCATGACGCTCAGTACCAATGATGTGCAGACCACCTGACTCAAGCACTTTATCGTGGATTACTCTCCAGTCAGCTTTGATCTTCTCGATCTGCTCTTTGGTTGGATTCTCTAGCTTCTCAACTTGTGCCTGCCAGCTACCACCTAATACGATATCGGTACCACGACCAGCCATGTTAGTTGCGATAGTTACCGCACTCGGCATACCAGCTTGTGCAACGATCTCTGCTTCCATTTCGTGGAATTTAGCATTTAGAACGCTGTGCTTAATTTTTGCTTTTTTCAGTGCGTTAGACAGTAGTTCAGACTTCTCGATAGAAACCGTACCAACCAATGATGGCTGACCAGCAGCTACACGGTCTTTGATGTCTTCAATGATCGCATTGAACTTGTCTTCTTCGGTACGATAAACCACATCTGGCATATCGTTACGAACCATAGGCTTGTTGGTTGGGATAACCACTGTTTCTAGGCCGTAGATAGACTGAAATTCGAAAGCTTCTGTATCGGCTGTACCTGTCATACCTGACAGTTTTTCGTATAGACGGAAGAAGTTCTGGAATGTAATCGATGCTAGCGTCTGGTTTTCATTCTGAATCTTCACACCTTCTTTAGCTTCAACAGCTTGGTGTAAACCTTCAGACCAACGACGACCTGGCATAGTACGACCAGTATGTTCATCAACGATAACCACTTCGCCTTCTTCAGTAACGATGTAGTCGACGTCTTTCTCAAACAGTACGTGTGCACGCAGCGCTGCATTAACATGGTGCAATAGGCTGATATTAGTTGGAGAGTAAAGCGTGTCACCCTCTTCCATCAGGCCGTTTTTGACCATTAGCTCTTCTACAAATTCTTGACCGTTTTCAGTCAGGTGAACCTGTTTCGATTTCTCGTCCATGGTGTAGTGACCTTCACCACGGTACTCTTCAGAATCTTCTTTATCTTGGCGCTCAAGGTTAGGGATCAACGTGTTAATACGCGTGTAAAGATCTGAACTATCTTCAGCTGGGCCAGAGATAATAAGTGGAGTACGAGCTTCATCGATTAAGATTGAGTCAACCTCATCGACAACAGCAAAGAAGCGCTCACGTTGAACACGATCTTCAGCACGGAAAGCCATGTTGTCACGTAGGTAATCGAAGCCAAACTCGTTGTTTGTTCCGTATAGGATATCCGCTTGGTACGCTTCTTTCTTCTCTGGTGGAGCCATGTTTGGCACGTTTACGCCAACAGTCATACCAAGGAATTCAAATAATGGGCGGTTTGTTTCCGCATCACGCTTCGCTAGGTAGTCGTTCACCGTTACTACGTGAACACCTTTGCTAGGTAGGGCGTTAAGATAAGCTGGTAGGGTTGCTGTAAGAGTCTTACCTTCACCAGTACGCATTTCTGCAATTTGGCCAGCATTTAGAACCATGCCACCAATCATTTGCACGTCAAAGTGACGCATGCCGTAAACACGCTTAGACGCTTCACGTACCGTAGCAAATGCTTCAGGTAGAAGTTGGTCTAGCGATTCACCTTTATCTAAGCGCTCACGAAACTCAACCGTTTTTGCTTTTAGCTCTTCGTCTGAAAGAGCTTCAAACGTTGGTTCGTAGTTATTAATTTCTTTTACAATTTTTCTAAGGCGGCGCAGTGTTCTGTCATTGCGACTGCCAATTACCTTTGTCAGCAGCTTAGTAATCATGTGCTTGGAATCTCTTCGTTCTCAGATCGTCCGCGATCTATTTTAAATGCCGTCAGTGTCTCTACTAGCTATGAACTAGTCTTCAGTTACTAACCAAGGATACTGAGATAAATCTAGTATCTTTGATATTGTACTTGAGAGTAGAGTTTTCAAGGCTTGAGTTAAAATTAATGCCCTTTAGTGTAAGTAATTTTCACATCAACAACCATTTATAACCCCATTTGTTTGATGTGCTTGGAACTTTTCTTTCTAATTGCTGATGGATTAGCCAGACTGCAGCTCATTGGGAGACAACTTTCGGATGTTGACGACACTGTATCTGGAAAATAGATACAAAAAAACCAGGTCAATGACCTGGTTTTCGAAATCTTATATTGCTGTAAACAACAATTACGCTAGAACCATTCCTGGCTCAGCAAATGCAACAGGAGAGCCTACTTCTTCTTCGAATGTTGCCCATTCCCAAGCTTCTGCGTCAGCAAGTACTGCACGTAGTAGTTGGTTGTTTAGGCCGTGACCTGATTTGTATGCACGGAACTCACCAATAATAGCGTGTCCACACATGTACAAGTCACCAATCGCGTCTAGTACTTTATGAGTTACGAACTCATTGTCAAAACGTAGACCTTCTTCATTAAGAATTCGGTATTCGTCCAGTACGATAGCATTATCAAAGCTACCGCCAAGTACTAGGTTTTGAGATTGTAGATACTCAATGTCGCGCATGAAGCCGAAAGTACGAGCGCGAGAAATTTCTTTCACAAAACCTTGTGAAGAGAAATCAAACAACAAACGTTGCTCATCAGATTCAATAGCTGGGTGGTTAAAGTCGATCTCAAAGTCCATACGGAAGCCGTTAAATGGAACAAATTCTGCCCACTTATCGCCATCTTCAAAACGGATAGGCTTTTTGATACGAATAAAACGCTTCGCTGCATTCAGTGTTTCTACACCCGCTTGCTGTAGCAAGTATACGAATGGGCTTGCGCTACCATCCATAATTGGGATCTCAGGTGCATCTACTTCAACAATAATGTTGTCGATGCCCATACCCGCTAAAGCTGCGTTAAGGTGTTCCACTGTAGAGATACGTACGCCTTCGTCATTAACAAGAGCTGTACATAGCATAGTGTCACGAACTGACGCTGGATCAGCTGGGAAATCTACAGGTGGATTTACATCTGTACGACGATAAACAATACCTGTATTTGCAGCTGCCGGGCGAAGAGTAAGTGTGACTTTACGACCAGAGTGGAGACCCACACCAGTTGTTTTCACAATTTCTTTCAGAGTACGTTGTCTGATCATCTGCTTGCCTCGTTATCAGTGCTACAAATCACGGTCAGTATTTACCGACCGCGAATTTTACCATTAATTCGACGATAGTCAAATTTTGGGTATTTGTTAATCAGCCTGACGTCGTAAGAATGCTGGAATATCTAAGTATCCACTCTCTTTCTCAGCCTTAGGTGCTGCACTTTGGCTAGCGCCTGTACCTGAAGAAACAGGTGACGTTGTTGGCTGCGGCTTAACTTGAGGTTTAACCTCAGTTTTTTCTTGCAATGGTTGTGCCACTTTCTCTTCCACTTTTGGTGCAGTTTGAGCCGCTACCTGTGGTTGAGGAGTTGGTGCAACCTTAGCTTTACCACCAGCAACTAATGTAATGTCTGGTTTTTTCTCTGTGCCGATACCTGTTGCTACAACAGTTACACGGATTTCATCCGTCATATCAGGGTCTAGAGAAGTACCAATCACAACTGTTGCGTTATCAGATGCGAATGCCTTAACTGTATTACCTACTGTTTCGAATTCATCTAGACGCATATCTAGGCCTGCTGTGATGTTCACAAGAACGCCACGTGCGCCAGCTAGGTCGATGTCTTCTAGTAGTGGGCTAGAAATTGCCGTTTCAGCAGCTTCTTCAGCACGGTCTTCACCTTTTGCGATACCGCTACCCATCATTGCATGACCCATCTCAGACATTACGGTGCGAACATCCGCGAAATCGACGTTAATCATACCAGGGCGAGTAATTAGCTCAGCGATACCTTGTACAGCGTTTTTAAGTACATCATTGGCACTTGCGAAAGCTTCTAGCAGAGTTACGCCGCGGCCAAGTACTTTAAGTAGCTTCTCATTTGGAATCGTAATTAAAGAATCCACATGTTTAGAAAGCTCTTCAATACCTTGCTCAGCAAACGCTAAACGTTTTTTGCCTTCAAAGCTAAATGGCTTAGTTACAACAGCAACCGTTAGCACACCCAACTCTTTCGCAACTTCAGCAATAACTGGAGCAGCACCTGTACCAGTACCACCGCCCATACCAGCTGCGATAAATACCATATCGGCGCCAGTTAGAACTTCTTTAATTCTTTCTCGATCTTCGAGAGCTGCATCACGGCCTACTTGTGGGTTTGCACCAGCGCCCAAACCTTTAGTGATATCACCACCAATTTGGATCACGCTGCTCACGCTTGTTTTACGAAGTGCTTGTGCATCAGTGTTAACACTGATGAATTCTACGCCTTCGATTGATTCACGTACCATGTGCTCAACAGCGTTACCGCCACCGCCACCAACTCCAACGACTTTAATTACTGCATCGTCAGACATTTCCATCATCGGTTCAAACATGTGTTATCTCCGTTTTTTCCTGCAACTCAGGTTAAAACTCTTTTTGTATCCAATTACGCAATTTGCCAAATAAACCAGACATAGAAGGTGCTGAACGCTTAGGTTCGCTGTAATCACCTTCATCACTGATCTGACAATCTCTTGCGTAATGAAGTAAACCAACCGCCGTAGAATGATACGGCTCTTTAACATAGTCAGTTAAGCCACTAACTTCTAACGGCTTACCAACTCGAACTTGATTGCGGAAAACACGTTCCGCACACTCTACCAATCCGTCAATTTGTGCCGCTCCACCAGTGAGAACGACGCCAGCTGCAAGGTGGTGTTTAATACCTTCATCTCGTAGCTGTAATTGAACCGTATCAATAGTTTGGTTAACGAGACCCATAAGTTCAGTGTAACGTGGTTCAATCACTTCCGACAAAGTTTGTCGTTGCAAACTTCTCGATGGGCGACCACCAACACTTGGGACGTTAACAGAATCATCCTTGCTTACGAGTTCACTCAGAGCGCAACCATGGTTTACTTTTATCTCTTCAGCATCGCTCACTGGCGTGCCGAAAGCGAAGGCAATATCACTGGTTACTGCATTTCCTGCGTAGGAAAAGACTTCTGTGTGTCGAAGTGCGCCGCCAGTCCAAATGGAAATATCCATTGTACCCGCACCGATATCGACAACACATACTCCAAGCTCTCTCTCGTCTTCAGTAATTACCGCATTGCTTGAGGCAAGTCCTGAAAACACGATTTGTTCTACTGTGAGACCACATCGTTCAACAGCTTTAATAATGTTTCTCGCCATGTCGCTGTGGCAAGAAATTAGATGAACACTGACTTCCATTCGAACACCAGATAAACCAAGTGGATTCTTGATCCCCTCTTGATAATCGATGGTAAATTCTTGTGGAATCACGTGCAGAATTCTCTGCTCATCACCTATTTTAATTGATTTCGCGGTATGGATCGCTCGATCCATATCGTCTTGAGACACCTCTTCATCAGAAATAGTGCCCATGCCTTTTTCAATTCGGCTCGCGATATGTTTGCCCGATAGCGAGATAAACACATTGCTGATTTGGCATTCCGCCATCAACTCTGCTTGATCAATGGCTCGCTGAACTGACTTCACTACCGACTCTAGGTCGTTTACACCACCTTTATCCATACCTCTGGATGGGCTTTGCCCTGAACCAATGATATTGATTTGACCATCAGGCAATATTTCACCAACTAGAGCTGATATGGTCGCAGTGCCTATATCAAGACCAACGATTATGTTGTCATCTGCGGTCTTAGTCATCTGTGCTCTCTTCTAACTCTTGCTCTGGAAACCAACCTACAGCGGCTCCCGTATCATACCTGAGGTCGATGTAGCTCACTTGATTCGCTTTACTACCAAGTTCGTTGTAAAGCGAAATGAAGCGTTCAACACGCTCATCTAAAGAATCTTTACCTAGTTCTAAACGGATACCGTTATCTAGGATTATTTGCCAAGCGCGACGCTCATTGAGAACGAGCGAGGTAACGGTTAACCCTAGATTGTTAATCAAAGGAGTTATTTGTCGCCACTTTTCTATCACTTTTTGGCTGGTGCCGTCTGGGCCGTAAAGCTTGACTCTATCGCCCTTCAAAAGACCGATATCACCATTAAACACCTGACCATCGTCATTCAGCAGCATGTTACCGTTCCAGATTGCTGCCGCATGGTACTCAGTCAAAAATACTTTTATTGTGTCTGGCCACTGCTTACGAATGGACACCACTGAAACCCAAGGTAACGCTTCTAAACTGTCTTGCAACACACCGATGTCTTGCGACATGAACGTTCCAATATGCTCTAGCTCGCCAAAGGCATGTTGAACATCACCAGCAGTTACGTAAGTTAAGTCGCCTTGAAGTACTATTTTGGAGAGAGGCAATCGCTGATCGTCCCACATCCAAGTCAGTGTGGTATAGAAAAGAAATCCAATGAATAGCAGTACCATGACAAAAAAAGACCCGCCTACAGCGTGTTTCTTTAGCGATGGTAAACTGAATAGGTGGCGGTTTTCGCTAAAAGTACTTTCTACCAAAGCCCGCATTCCCTGTCGTTGGTTCGCAATTCTATTCCCTATCTTCGTAATAGAGGTAAAAGCACTTACTTTAACCTATGAATTATACTGAGCAAAATCAAACTATCAAACGTTGATAATAAGATTTTTGGTCAATTTTAGGTCAATCGCAAGAAGTGAGCGATCAACCACAGTCTGTATACAGTATTCTGCTACGCGTTTTGCATCTTATTAATTTCTAATTGTAGCGATTCAAGTTGCTTCGCTACACGACCAACATCACCAGCACCCTGTGTTAAAACAAGGTCTCCGCCTTGAATAACGTTGGCTAAAACCGACGGCAGCGTGTTGATATCAGCAACAAAGATGGGATCAATCTTACCACGCCCACGAATAGTTCGACTTAACGAGCGTCCGTCAGCCCCTGCAATAGGTTTCTCACCTGCAGAATAAACATCTAACAGAATAAGCACATCAACCTGCTCAAGAACGTTCGCGAAGTCATCATACAGATCGCGAGTGCGGCTATAACGGTGCGGTTGGAAGATCATCACAAGACGTTTATCAGTCCAACCACTTCGTGCAGCTTGAATGGTGACATCAACTTCGGTTGGGTGATGGCCGTAATCATCGACCAGCATTGCAACACCCTTACCCGTTTCATATTCACCAAGGTGATCGAAACGACGGCCAGTGCCTTCCGTTCCAGCCATCGCTTTTAGAATCGCTTCATCGCTGATGTCATCTTCCGTCGCAACCGCAATCGCCGCTGATGCGTTCAGTGCGTTATGGCGACCAGGAATGTTCAACGTAATATCGAGATTGGCTTTACCTTTACGAACAACCGTAAACTTGCCTTGCTGACCTTGTTGTACATAGTTTTCAATGCGGATATCAGCGTCTTCAGAGAAGCCGTAAGTAATCACTTGGCGGCTCACCTGAGGGATAAGTTCACGTACAACAGGATCATCTACACACATCACAGCCTGGCCGTAGAACGGCAGGTTGTGTAGGAAATCGATAAATGTCTGCTTTAGCGTTTCGAAATCGCCGCCGTAGGTATCCATATGATCCGCTTCAATGTTAGTTACGATACTAACCATAGGTTGCAGATGTAAAAATGAAGCATCACTCTCATCGGCTTCAGCGATAAGAATACGGCTTGAACCTAAACGTGCGTTAGTGCCAGCACTTTTAACCAAACCACCGTTTACGAAGGTTGGATCTAGGCCGGCTTCCGAGTAAATCTGTGTCACTAGCGCAGTCGTGGTTGTTTTACCGTGCGTACCTGCCACAGCAATACCGTGACGAAAACGCATCAGCTCAGCCAGCATTTCTGCACGACGAACGATCGGTGTGCGCGCTTCACGAGCTGCAATAATTTCTGGGTTTTCTTCGTTGATAGCGGTTGAAACAACCACCACACTTGCGTCGGCAACGTTACTCGCTTGGTGACCGATATAAACGGTCGCACCCTTGCTAACTAAACGATCAGTCACTGGGTTTTGAGCAATATCAGAACCCGTGATCTGGTAGCCTTCATTTAGCAAGACTTCAGCAATCCCGCTCATTCCGGCACCACCAATACCAATGAAGTGGATAGATTTAACACGGCGCATCTCTGGCACCATTGCACGGATTTGCGCTAAGTCTTGGGTATGTTCAATCGTCATCAATTCAATCTCATTATTTTGCTAAAGCTTTAATCGCTTCAGCGACGGTCACATCAGCATCAAGCTTGGCGGCTTGACGAGCTTTTGTTGCCATCATTTTTAATTCATTTCTATCAAGCTGCGCGATAGTGTTCGCTAGCTTATCAGCCGTTAGTTGAGGCTGTTCAATCATTAACGCTGCGCCACATTCAACTAAATGGTCGGCATTCAACGCTTGTTGTCTGTCTTTGTGCATAAACGGAACGAAGATAGAACCGACACCTGCCGCAGACACTTCTGATACGGTTAATGCACCTGAGCGACACACTAATAGATCTGCCCACTCATAAGCTTGCGCCACATCATCAATAAATTCAGTCACTTGAACATTACCAACAGAATGTGATTTGTATTGCTCAATAACTTGTTGTTGATTGTTCTTACCCGCTTGGTGCATCACAGTGAAGCCTTCACCAAGCTGCGCCATCGTTACTGGCAAGGTATCGTTTAGGATTTTTGCGCCCTGACTGCCGCCCATAACCAAGATGCGGATGTCACCATCACGCTCAGCCATGCGTTGCTCGGGTTCAGCTAAGGCAACCACATCTTCGCGTACTGGGTTACCCACCACTTCTGCAGTAGGAAACGCACCAGGGAAAGCTTGGAAAACCTTTTTAGCAATCTTAGACAGCCATTGGTTGGTTAAACCTGCCACTGCATTTTGTTCATGGAGAACCACTGGAATGCCAGACAACCATGCCGCGATACCACCCGGGCCACTCACGTAGCCACCCATACCAAGTACCACATCAGGCTGCCATGCTTTGATGTGTTGCCTTGCTTGAAGTATGGCATTAATAATCTGGAACGGCGCTTTAATTAACTTGCTAATGCCTTGACCACGCAGGCCTTTCACTTTGATGAAGTCGATTTCAATGCCATGCTTTGGCACTAAATCCGCTTCCATTCTGTCTGCTGTGCCTAACCAGCGAATTTCCCAACCTTGTTGCTGAAGCTTTTTCGCTACTGCTAACCCTGGGAAAACGTGACCGCCAGTACCACCAGCCATCACTAAAAGTTTTTTGTTTTGTTTCATCACGTTAGATTCTTATTCTACTAATTCGTTTTGACTATCAGCTTGTTCTTTTTGTTGCATTCGGCATTCGTGGTCAATGCGCAGCAGCATTGATACCGCCACAGACATAACAATTAAACTCGAACCACCATAACTGATTAGCGGTAGGGTTAGACCTTTGGTCGGAACGATGCCAGATGCAGCACCTACGTTAACAAGCGTCTGAAACGCAAACCAAATACCAATACCAAAAGCCAGATAGCCGCTGAACACTTGATCGTGTTCAAAGGCTTTTTTACCTATCAGAATGGCTTTTAACACCAAGCTGAAGATCAACATTAATACTAAGGTAACACCGACAAAGCCAAGCTCTTCAGCCAACACAGCAAATACAAAATCGGTATGCGCTTCTGGTAAGTATTCGAGTTTTTGAATCGAGTTACCAAGCCCTTGCCCCATCCAATCACCACGGCCAAACGCCATCAATGACTGAGTTAACTGGTAACCACTGCCGAACGGGTCGTTCCAAGGTTCCCAGAATGAGGTAACACGTCGAACACGATAAGGTTCTATAACAATCAAACCGACGACCGCGGCAATACCTGCCACCATCAAGGCGATAAACTGTGAAAGCTTGGCACCAGCAATGAATAGCATGCCGAACAGGGTCACTAGCATTACGACCACAGTACCTAAATCGGGCTGGCCTAGCAGCAGCACGGCAAAAGCGCCGAATACCATGATCGGTTTACCAAAACCACCGAAGAAGGTTTTTCTCACTTCATCTTGCTTCCGAACCAAGTAGCCCGCCATAAAGATAAACAGCGATAACTTGGCGACTTCAGCGGGTTGTAAGTTAAATAGCCCTAATGGGATCCAACGCGATGCGCCGTTAACCGACTTACCGACGGCTAATACCACAATCAGCAAGAAGAAGGACAAGCCCAGTAGATACATACTGTATTGAAACCAGCGTTGCATCGGGATTTGCAATATGACGCTAGAGACACCTAACGCCAATACAAGGAAGATGGCATGACGGAACATAAAGTGAAACGGCTGATCGGTTAAACGAGCACTGATGGGGAACGAAGCAGACGTCACCATCACCAAACCTGTCAGCATTAGCCCAAGAGCAATCCACACCAATTGACGATCGTAAAGCGCCTCGGGAGTAGCACGGTTTAGCCACTGCCAGATGGATTGATTAATCTCTTTGACTCTTTGCACTGAATGTTAGTCCTTCAACACGTTAAGCATACTCATGAGCAAGCTCAGTGAACGCATCACCTCTTGCCATGAAATTATTAAATTGATCGAAGCTTGCGCACGCCGGAGACAGCATCACCATATCTCCAGCCACCAGCTGTGGCGAGATAGATTCGATTATCTGCTGCATGGTATCGAACTTTTGTGCCGATGGGTGCAGAGGCATGAATTGATCTGCATCTTCACCGAAACAACACAGCTGAACACGCTCAAGTTGCGCCAATACTGGTTCAAGCTCACTAAAGTCAGCACCTTTACCAACGCCGCCAACCAAAAGATATAACGTACCTTGATACTCCAACCCAGACAGGGCTGCCAATGTGCTGGCTACATTCGTTGCTTTGGAGTCATTAATCCATTTGATTTCGCGCTTGTCAGCCACGACTTGGCAACGATGCGTCAAACCGTTATAGGCCTTCAAAGCATCAAGACTTTTGCTGTAGTCGATACCAACTTGCTTCAATAGTGCAAGTGAGACTAACGCATTCGCCACATTGTGACGTCCAACCAATGTTAAATCTTGGGTAGCAAGGACAGGTTTACCGTTGTCCATTAGCCATTCGGTACCATCAACTGTCGCGACACCAAACTCTTGATCGTCGAGTCCGAATGTTACTAATGACATGTTGTGGTCTGGATACGTCTCTTTGTCGTCGCGGTTAACAGTCGCACACTGCGCGTTATTAAAGATTCTTAACTTGGCCTCACGGTAATCAGCCATGCCTTGATAGCGATCCATATGATCTTCAGACAGATTTAAGAATGCCGCAGCGGCAAGTTTTAAATTCGATGTAGTTTCTAACTGAAAACTTGAAAGTTCAAGGACATATAAATCCGCATCAAGTTCTAGAAGGTCTAGGGCAGGAATGCCAATATTGCCGCCAACGCCAACATTAAGCCCAGCAGCCTTAGCAAGCACACCAGTCAGATCAGTCACGGTACTCTTACCGTTTGAACCAGTAATCGCCACAACAGGCTTATCTACAGCCCAACCAAACAGCTCGATGTCGCCAACGACAGGCGTACCCGCTTGAAGCACATCTTGAATTTCAGGTGTCGCTAAAGCAATGCCTGGGTTAGCAACCACCAGATCAGCCTCAGCTAGCCATTGGCTATTCCAGCTTCCAGAATGCAGCTCAACCGACTCAGGCAAAGATTCCTTTCCTGGTGGTAGCTCTCGCGTATCAATTACCTTTACGCAAGTATGGGGCTGATATTTTACGAGATGTTTAACGACAGAGAGCCCGGTAATACCGAGCCCCACAACCACTACATTTTGAATATTTTGCCAACGTTCCATTTAAACAAGATGCTCTTAATAGTTTTAAAGAGCCCCTATTCAGAGGCTCATACAGGATTAACGAACTTTCAGTGTCGCTAGGCCAACCAGTACTAATACCATTGAGATTATCCAAAAACGCACGATAACACGCGGCTCTGGCCAACCTTTAAGTTCATAGTGGTGGTGAATCGGTGCCATGCGGAAAATACGCTGACCACGCAATTTGTAAGAGCCCACCTGCAGAATCACTGACAGAGTCTCCATTACAAACACACCACCCATGATCACTAGTACCAACTCTTGACGAACGAGTACCGCAATCACACCTAACGCACCACCCAGTGCTAGAGAGCCAACATCGCCCATGAATACTTGTGCTGGGTAAGTGTTAAACCATAGGAAGCCAAGGCCTGCACCAACGATAGCAGTACATACCACCACCAGTTCAGAGGTGTATGGGATGTATGGAATGTGTAGGTATGCTGCAAAGTTAACGTTACCTGTCGCCCAAGCGATAACAGCAAAACCCGCAGCAACCATAACCGTTGGCATAATCGCCAAGCCATCTAGGCCATCAGTTAGGTTTACCGCGTTACTGGTACCCACAATAACAAAGTAAGTTAGAACAATGTACAGTAAACCAAGTTGTGGCATCACATCTTTAAAGAAAGGCACCACTAATTGTGTCGCAGCAGTGTCTTGCCCATGAGCATACAGAGCAAACGCCACAACCAATGCAATAGCCGATTGCCAGAAGTACTTCCAACGCGCAATCAAGCCATCAGTGTTCTTACGAACGACTTTACGATAATCATCAACAAAACCAACTGCACCGTAACCGCCTAGCACGACAAGTACGGCCCAAACGTAAGGGTTTGATAAGTCAGCCCAAAGTAAGACCGTAATGATGATCGCAGCAAGGATCATCACACCACCCATGGTTGGTGTACCACGCTTACTGAAGTGAGATTCTGGGCCGTCATTACGAACAACTTGGCCAATTTGCAGCATTTGCAGACGCTCAATTAAACGAGGTCCCATCCACAGCGACAGACATAAAGCCGTCAAAATGCTCGCGATTGCACGAAACGATAAGTATTCGAACAAACGGAAAAAAGAAAAGTGTGGCTGTAGTAGCTCTGCAAGCCAAATTATCATGAAAAGTTCTCCTTTAAAGCAGCGGCTATTTTACTCATTCCTGCACTATTGGCGCCTTTTACCAACAAGGTATGTGGCGCGTTTTCTGGCAAGCTCAAGTGCTGCTCTATGTGCGCGATCATCGCTTCATGCGTTGCAAAGTGAGTGCCGTTACACACTTCACTAATCACCTTGGTATCATCACCGTAAGTGAGTACATGCTCAAAAGCGAATGGGGCAGCATATTCACCGACTTGACGGTGAAGTGCAAGGCTTTCATCGCCTAACTCAGCCATATTGCCTAAAATCAACCAACGCTGACCTTTGAAGCTCGACAACAATTTAGCTGCAGCCTTCATTGCCGGTACACTGGCGTTGTAACTGTCATCTATCAGCTTGATATTCTGACTTAATTGTTGAACCTCAACTCGGCCTTTAACTGAGATAAGATTCGCTAAACCGCTTTTAATTTCTGCAAGCGTGGCACCGAATTGAATGCTCAGTGCTGCTGCGGCTAATGCGTTGGCTACATTGTGCTGACCAATAATGCCAAGTTCGACATCGATAGCGCCTTGCGGGGTCTGCATATCAAAGCAAGCTTCACCCTGCTCGTTGATGCGAATATTCGTCGAAAAGTAATCCGCCGTGTCATCACTTTCAGAAAAGGTCAGTACGTTTTTGTCTGCAAGCACATCTTTCCAGAAGTCACCACCATTGCTCTCTAGGTTAACAATAGCAGTATCACCAGCAGCAAGCCCCTGAAAAATTTCGCCTTTCGCTTGTTTAACACCATCAATTGAGCCAAAGCCCTCTAGATGCGCGGCAGCAACGTTATTCACTAAGGCCACCTGTGGTTTCACAAGCTGCGTGGTATAGGCAATTTCACCAATGTGGTTCGCGCCCAGTTCTATCACGGCATAGTCGTCATTGGGTTCACTGCGCAGCAAGGTTAGTGGTACTCCAATATCATTATTGAAGTTACCCGCTGTAAACAGCACTTTGCCACGTTGTTGTAGAATACTCGCGACCATCTCTTTGACGGTCGTTTTGCCACAGCTTCCTGTTATCGCCATGATTGGCACGTTACATTGTTTGTGGATCCAAGCACTTAGCTGACCTAAAGCAAGTTTAGTGTCTTCAACAACAACTTGAGTAATATTTAGGTCAAGTTTTCGTTGAACTAATAACGCACTCGCATTGGCCTCAACAGCCTGACCACAAAAATCATGCGCATCAAAACGTTCACCTACAAGAGCAACAAACAGTGCACCTTCTTCAACGGTGCGAGTATCGGTAGAAACCGCATTGATCAAACTATTGCTCGATTTGCCAGCCTCTATCAGCTGACCGTACACCGCTGAGCAGATCTGCTCGAGTGATACATCAATCATTATGAAATACCTAAAAGTTGTAGTGCTGACTCTCGATCCGAATAGTGGATCGTTTTGTCTTTCAATACTTGGTAATCCTCATGGCCTTTACCTGCCAGAAGAATAATGTCGTTATTACCCGCCTGCTCTAGAGCAAACTTAACCGCCTGAAAGCGATCGTGTTCAACAAAGGCGACTTCAGGCTCACTTAAACCTGCCAGCATGTCTTTAACAATCAATGCCGGGTCTTCACTGCGAGGGTTGTCATCTGAAATAATAATGTTATCGGCGAACTGCTCTGCGGTAACCGCCATCATAGGGCGCTTGCCTGTATCTCGATCACCACCGCAGCCAAAGATTGCCCATAGCTTTCCAGAGCAATGTACACGTAGTGCTGCCAATGCTTTCTCTAATGCGTCAGGTGTATGCGCGTAGTCGACAACCACTTTCGCTTTGTTCGGCACTTGGAACAATTCCATACGGCCAATCACAGGTTGCAATTGAGGTGCTGTGTCGATCAAGGTTTGCTTGTCGATGCCTAGTACAAGTAGGGTCGCGAAAGCAACCAATACATTTGATGCGTTGAACTGGCCAATTAAAGGAACAGACAGTTGTCCCTGCCCCCAGCTACCATCAAAAGCGAGTTTGATACCCGTCTCTGCATAAGCAACATCCGATGCCCATACTGACTGCTGGTAGCCCGATAACGGAAGCAATGACACAGCTACTGCATTGGACAGATCAGCCATCCAAGCTTTACCGACTTCATCATCAACATTAATCACAGCGTGCTTACACTTATGCTGAGTAAACAAGCTCTTCTTAGCCAGAGCGTACTCTTGCATCGTGCCGTGGTAATCCAAGTGGTCACGGCTCAAGTTAGTAAATACACCAGCCTCAAAATCCAATGCCTTAACTCGGCCTTGAACCAAACCATGAGACGAGATTTCCATCGCGGTATAAACAGCGTTTTCTTCAGCCAACTCACTCAGCGTACGTTGTATTTCAATCGCACTACCGGTCGTATTCGCCGCCGTTTTAAGGTTGTCTAGAAAACCGTTACCCGTGGTGCCCATTACCGCAGAGCGTTGGCCGACTAAATCTAGCCACTGAGCAATCAATTGGGTGATAGTGGTTTTGCCATTGGTGCCGGTAACACCAATCAGCTTAGTCGCCTGAGACGAGTAAACACGACCGGCCAACTCAGATAACACCAAGTTAAGGTCTTTAATGTAAACAACCGGAACAGCATCCAACCACTCAATCAGACCATGGGCCTTTTCAGCATCAGCTTGTGCGATAACGGCATTGGCTCCCTGTGAGACCGCTTTGTCAATGAAACGACGGCCATCAACAGCATGCCCAACTACAGCAACAAAAATATCGCCGTCTTTGATGGCACGACTATCCAACTCCAACTGTTCAACGGCAATCGCATCCAGCTCAGGTGAACTAAAGTCACTCCAAGGAGAAAGTAAAGATGACAGCGTGAGGCTATTACTCATATTGAATCCTGATTGGCTCTATTCTTGAAACTTGTTTTCATCAGCAGGGACATTCAGTATTTGCAATGCACCCTTCATGATTTCAGAAAAAACGGGGGCAGCAACTGAACCGCCATAGTAAAGGTCACCTTGAGGCTCATTGACCACAACAACCAGCGCGACTCTTGGGTCACTAACCGGGGCAAAACCTGCAGTAATCGCAATGTATTCGTCGCTGTATCCGCCAGCTTCAGCCTTACGAGAAGTACCCGTTTTTGCTGCAACTCGGTAACCAGGAACGGCCGCTCTTGTTGCTGTGCCGCCTTTTTGAGTCACCCCTTCGAGCATATTCAAAACCAGTTCAGCGTTCTCGCGCTTGATGATCTGCTTAGAAAAGTCTTGGTCGTTACTCTTAATAATATGAATCGGTTCATACATGCCTTTGTTGGCTAGCGTCGCATACGCATGGGCCAACTGCATCGGTGTAACAGACAAACCGTAACCGAATGATAGTGTTGCAATTTCAAACTTAGACCAGCGACGACGATTCGGGAAAATACCGCTCGTTTCACCGATTAAGTTCAGCCCAGACATTTCGCCCAGACCAACAGAACTGTACATCCCTAGCAGAGCTTCTAAAGGCATGTTAAGTGCCAACTTCGCCACACCGATGTTACTCGACTTCTTGAGGATCAGCGCTAAATCAGCCTTACCGACTTTAGACGAGTCTCGCACACGACTGCCACCGATCTGCATGATGCCGTTGCCAGTATCAATAACGATATCTGGATCAGCTGTACCGTTCTCTAGCGCTGCTAAAACCACAAAAGGTTTCACGGTAGAACCGGGCTCCATCGCATCGGTAAGTACGCGGTTACGCATCTTAAAGCTTTGTAAGTCAGCACGATTGTTTGGGTTATAAGAAGGCGCATTAACCATCGCCAACACAGCGCCGGTTTTTACATCCAACAAAATCGCTGAGCCAGAAGTCGCCTTATGATCGGCCACCGCCTGTTTAATCGCTCGGTAGGCGATCGCTTGTAATCGTTGATCGATCGTTAGCTCGAGTGGTTTGCCTTCTTCACGCTCTTCTAAAGCAATGTTTTCAACAACACGTCCGTAGCGGTCTTTACGAATCGTACGTTTACCTGCTTCACCCGTGAGCCACTTATCGTAGCTGCGCTCGACACCTTCTAGGCCGCGTCCATCAATTCCGGTCACACCAATAAGATGCGCGCTGACTTCACCGGCTGGGTAATAACGACGTGATTCTGCTTTAAGACCAATACCCACCAGCTTTAAGTCGCGGATGTATTTCGCCATTGCTGGGCTAACTTGTCTTTGTAGGTAGATAAAACGACGAGATTTGTCGCTGGAGATCTTGTTGATCATCGATTGTCGATCTAAGCCAAGTACATCAGCTAGCGCATACCAACGATCAATTTGGGCCATGCCATTTTTATCGAAGATGGTTTTCGGGTCAGCCCATACCGCTTCAACAGGAACACTGACAGCAAGTGGCTCACCATTGCGATCAGAAATAATGCCACGAGCAGAAGGAATAGCCTTAACACGCACCGAACGAAGGTCGCCCTGACGAATTAAGTTATCTGGTTCAATGATTTGTATATAAGCCACACGACCAACAAGTGCAGCAAAGGCAAGAAACACGAAAGCAATAACGACGTTAAAACGCCATTTTATCAGAACTGGATCCGAATCCTTTTCGCTCTTCACACGCTTTTTCGTTGATTTATTAACGGTTTTCGCGGGTGATTTTTCCTTTTTACCGGTCATTTCAGTGTGATCACAACTTCTTTATCAGAGTCTGGACGTTTCATGTCTAACTCTCGTTTTGCCGATGCTTGAACGCGACTGTGTTCAGCCAAAGCTGTCTCTTCAAGCATTAAATTTCGCCACTCATCATCTAGCTGCTCTCGTTCGACTAATGCCATGTCTTTTTGCGTAATCGCCTGACGTGACATATGTGTCGTAAGAACGACCCCCATCGCGCTCGCGAAGATACAGATAAGCAGCACCAATGGGACTTTACCCACGGAGATCAAATCAAAAAATATTATCTTGGCTAAGTTAGGTTTGGAGGTCTTCATTGACTATAGCTTTTCTGCGATTCGTAATACTGAGCTACGCGAACGAGTATTCTCATCCACTTCATCTTTAGAAGGCTTGATCGCTTTACCAACAGGCTTAAGATCAGCACTGCCTAGCGCTTTGATCTGCTCTTCTGTTAGTGGCAGGCCATGTGGTACTTGCGGACCTTGGCTCTCTTTACGGATAAAGCGCTTCACCATGCGGTCTTCAAGAGAGTGAAAGCTAATAACAGACAAACGGCCTTCAGGAGCAAGAATGCTTGCTGCGCCTTTCAGGGCTGTATCGATCTCTTCAAGTTCACTGTTGATGTAGATACGGAAGGCTTGGAAAGCACGTGTTGCTGGGTGCTTTTTCTCTTTGAAGCTTTTTGGAGCTACATCCGAGATAAGCTTAGCCAACTGACCAGTGCGCGTTAGAGGTTCGTTCTCTTCATTCTCTTGATAAGCGATGATGCCTTTCGCGATACGACGAGCGTGTTTGTCTTCACCGAACTCACGGATAACCCATGTGATGTCATCAAGATCGGCTTCAACTAACCACTGAGAGACAGGAATACCGGTTGTTGGGTCCATACGCATATCAAGCGGACCGTCTTTCATGAAGCTAAAGCCACGCTCAGCGTCATCTAGCTGTGGTGAAGAAACACCTAGATCCAGTAACACACCATCCACTTGACCGACTAAGTCATAACGCTCCGCATATTCAGCCATACCTGAGAACGGGCCGTGAATAATCGTAAAACGAGGGTCATCAATCTTTTGCGCTTCTGCAATCGCTTGTGGATCGCGGTCAATACTAAAGAGTCGTCCATTCTCGCCCAGTTTAGACAGGATTGTACGGCTGTGACCACCACGGCCAAAAGTACCATCGATGTAGGTACCGTCAGGTTTGATCGCAAGTCCGTCAATAGATTCGTTAAGCAATACTGAAATATGTTTGAATGCTTCTGTCATAGTCTTCTCAGTGAGTGGATTGAGCCATTAGTTCGGCAATAATTTGTTCTATTAACGTTTTAGTGTACTGATTTCACGCCGTATCTCCACCATATTGTGTATAGGCTTTGGGAATTTTTGACCCAAGCTCATATCAGGGTGAAGGATTCTAAGGAAATCTAAATAATTTACGTCAATATAAAGCAAAAAACCCATCACTACCGTTAAGTAATGATGGGTTCTTTATATAGGTGGAGTTGACACATACGCCGGGTTCTGTTCCGCTTGCGCGGCGGTAACCATTCGTCTAGGCCTGCAATCGCTCACAGGCTCAAGCAATCTACCCGCCCCCATACGCGAGCAACGCAATGTGAGGGCCTATTTGATCTTGCTCCGGGTGGAGTTTACCTTGCTACGAACTGTTGCCAGTCGCACGGTGCGCTCTTACCGCACCCTTTCAGCCTTACCTGTGCCCCTTCCGAAGAAATGAGGCCATCGGCGGTCTTCTCTCTGCTGCACTTGTCGTGGGCTCGCGCCCCCCAGACGTTATCTGGCACCCTGCTCTATGGAGCCCGGACGTTCCTCCCCTCTGCCAGTCTCCCGAAGGACTTCAACGTCAGTTTCCCGAAGGACCTCAACGTCAGTCTCCCGAAGGACATCAGCAAAGCAGCGATTACCCGTTCAACTCCGAGGGCGGATTGTATAGAGATTAGGGTGCAGTGTCTAGCGAGATCACAAATATGGTGCAAACCTCTAAGCAACTGCGTGAATTTCACACAATTCAAACAAAAAAAGAGGAATGACGGCAATACCATCATTCCTCACAAGCTTTTCAATACAGGTTAGCTACTCTATAAAGAGGTTTCTAGTTGTCTAGATGCTCTAGGCCCCATTTGTATAAAGCGTTCTTTTTCAGATTGTAGATTTCTGCCGTCATTGCCGCCGCTTTTTTAAGAGGCAGCTCTTTGGTTAGAATGCCTAGTGTGCGAGTCGCTTCGTCTGGCAATTCTGTGCTCGCTTCTTCACGGTGGCCGTGAATCAGTAACACCATCTCACCGCGTTTACGGTTCGCGTCTTCTTCAATCCACTCAATAAGTTCACCCAGTGGCAGCCCTTGGATGGTTTCGAAGGTTTTAGTTAGCTCACGCGCCAATACAACCTCACGGTCAGGGCCAAGAATCTCAAGCATGTCTTGCAAAGAGTCTGAAATACGGTGTGGTGATTCATAGAAGATGCAGGTGCGCTCTGCCTTTGCGATCTCTAAGAACTTGTCTTTACGACCTTTGCTTTTGGGCGGTAAGAAGCCTTCAAAGCTGAAACGATCTGACGGTAAACCAGAAGCACTTAACGCGGTAATCACAGCACAAGCACCAGGAAGTGGCACAACTCTCACACCCGCTTGACGACATTGTGAGACAAGATGGTAACCTGGGTCACTAATTAAAGGAGTACCCGCATCAGAGACTAATGCGATAGACTGACCTTCTAATAACCTTTCGACTAGAACTTGCGCTTTAGTTTGTTCATTATGATCATGTAAAGCGAACGTTCTGGTTGATATATTGAAGTGAGCAAGCAGCTTACCCGTGTGGCGTGTGTCTTCGGCTGCAATAACATCGACACTTGATAAAATTTCAATTGCTCTTTGAGTGATATCTCCCAAATTTCCGATTGGGGTTGGCACAATGTAGAGAGTTGGGCTCTCTGTGAGCAAGGTTTTGTTATCTGTCATTTGTTTACCATCACTTCAACGATTAATATAGATACAAATTTATACGGAATTTAAAGAACTCATGGCAACGATGAACCATAAGAGACTCAGTGTACCACGCTTACTAACTCCAATTGCATTAGCAATTACATTGGCGGCTTGTTCTTCAGGTCCTCAAGCACCAACGAGCGTTGATATTACACTAGATCCAGCGCAATCAACTGAAAGTTACATGATGCAAGCGGATAGTAGCAAAGGAAGTCTACAAAACGACTGGTTAATCATGGCGCTTAAGGCTTCTGTGCAAGCTGGAAAAACCGATCAAGCAACTCTGCTTATTAAACGCTTAGCAAAACAAGAGCTGAGCGAAACGCAACAAGCGGAATGGCAATTAGCTCGCGCTCAACTGTTGGTGAATAACTCGCAGCCTGAACAAGCTTATAGCCAACTGAACTTCCAGCCTTGGTGGAAACTTCCGAACGAGCAGTGGAAAGATTATCACGAGCTACGCGCGAACATTTCTGAAATGCAAAGCGAGTATTTTGAAGCAAGCCGTGAGTTAGTTCTTTATTCAGAATATCTAGACGCTGACGACGAGCTCCAACAGCAAGCTGCTGACCGTATTTGGCAGAACCTAAATAGCTACTCTCAATATGAGATTCTGGAGCTTAAGACGTCGCCTACAGAAGACGTTCTCGCAGGTTGGTTACAGCTGGCGATTTACATGAAGACGCTGAACTCAAACCTTCCAAACCTGCAGGAAACCTTGTCGGATTGGCTAGCAGAGAATCCTCAGCACCCAGCAGCGACATACACACCTCAGGCGATCACTGACGTCTTGGCACTAGAGATCAGCAAGCCAACCAGCACTGCACTATTACTGCCTCTAACCGGTAAGTACGGCAAGCAAGCACAACTTGTGCGTGACGGTTTCATCTTTGCGATGATGAATGACAAAGAGCGCGAAGAAGATGCAACGCTGACGGTAATGGATACCAACGTGCAAAGTGCCGCTGAGATTAAAGCGACACTGGAAGAGAACAACGTTGATTTCATCGTTGGCCCGCTGATTAAGAGCAACATAACTAAACTTCAGCAAGCGCAGAAAAACCACGAGAACTCGATTCCAGCTTTAGCTCTGAACATTCCAACGCAACTAGAACCAGATACTAACATTTGTTATCTCGCTCTATCGCCAGAGCAAGAAGTCGCTCAGGCAGCGAAGCACCTATTTGCTCAAGGCTACAAGTACCCGCTTATCCTTGCGCCAAGAGGACGTTTAGGTGAGCGAGTTGAGCAAGCGTTTAAAGAAGAGTGGAAAAAATACAGCAGCAACGATGTTGCTATCAGCTTGTTCTCTGACAAACGCCAACTGCAACGTAATGTGAATCAGGTATTCGGCTTGCAAGAGAGCCAACAGCGTATCGCTCAAATGGACGGATTACTGAACCTAGACCTAGAAACCGAGCCACGCAGCCGTCGTGATATCGATTCTGTCTACATTGTGGCTAAGAACTCAGAGCTAACACTAATCAAACCCTTCATTGAAGTTGCAATTAACCCAGATGCGAGCCAACCCGCTCTGTTCTCAAACTCACGCAGCAACAGCGGTGATAAGCAGTATGAAGACCTAACCGGTGTGTTCTACAGCGATATCCCACTATTAGTTGAGAATAAAAACGAGCTTAATAAAGAGCTCAACGACCTATGGCCTGCGCACTCAAACGGCCAAAAGCGTCTGCAAGCACTAGGAATGGATGCATACTATCTAATGGATGCACTGCCACAGATGAAAGCCGTGCAAGGTTACAGCATTCCAGGTGAAACGGGTGTGCTAACCATCGATAACAACTGTGTGGTTCAACGTGAAATCAGCTGGGCAGAGCATGGGGCTTTTTAGCCGAAAGTTCCTATCCAAACCAACCATCACCCACAAACAAGTGGGTGATAAATACGAGGCCGTGGCAAAATCTTATCTGATTAACCACGGTTTATCGTTAATAGAAGAAAACTTCATAGCAAAATGTGGCGAGATTGATCTTATAATGCGCCATAACAATACGGTTGTGTTTGCTGAGGTAAAATACCGCAAGCAAACCCGCTACGGACATGCCGCTGAAATGGTGACTGCCAAGAAGTCACAGAAACTGCTCAAAACAGCCAATGTTTGGCTTATGCAGCAAGGCTTGTCGGTGCACTCTACAGATTTCAGGTTTGATATTGTTGCCATTGAAGGGCCGAATGACACTATCGACTGGATTCAAAACGCGATTACCCAAGGATAAACATGCTAGACAGCATTAAAGAAAGTTTCACAGAAAGTATTCAAATCCAAATTGCGGCTGCAGAAGCTCTGCCTGACGCAATCACGCATGCCGCTCAAGCAATGGTTGCGACCTTGCTTAACGGAAACAAAATTCTTTGTTGTGGTAATGGTGGTTCGGCGTCGAATGCTCAGCAATTTGTATCGTGCCTACTCAACCGATTTGAAACAGAGCGCCCTAGCCTTCCAGCGATGGCACTCACAGCAGATAACACCACGCTAACGGCTGTGGCTAACGACTACCACTATGAAGAGATCTTCTCTAAGCAGGTACGTGCGTTTGGTCAAACTGGCGATATTCTGTTGGCTATCTCGACTAGTGGTAACAGCAAGAACATCATCAAGGCAATGGAAGCGGCGGTAACTCGCGACATGACAATTATCGCCTTTACCGGTAAAGATGGTGGTGAGATGGCAGGTTTGCTTGGTGAACACGATGTAGAGATTCGTATCCCTTCACACCGTACAGCGCGCATTCATGAAGTACACATGGTGACACTACACTGCCTATGTGACCTAATCGATCAAGTACTCTTCCCTGCTCACGAAGAGTGATATACGGAGCATCACAATGAAATCATTAACCTCTATGAGGCTGTTTAAGCTGATTAGTGTTTCGCTACTTACACTGTCTCTGTCTGGTTGTGCTGGCATTTTCATTGCTGGTGCTGCAACCACTGCAAACCTAGTCACGGATACGCGAACAACCAAAGAGATTTGGAACGACAACAACATCGAATTTGAAGTCGCAGCGATTACCAATAAACAACCATTCCGTGGCAACGTACGTGTCACCGCAAGCTCGTACCGAGGTTCGGTGGTATTGATGGGACAAGCAACCACAGATTCAGAACGTCGCGCTTTTGAAAACCAAGCCAAAGAAGTGGCTGGCGTTGAGAGCATCCACAATCAGGTTCGAGTGAAAGAACCTTTGTCTGTAAGTGCTATTAGTAAAGACAGCTGGATTACCACTAAAGTGAAATCAGCTCTGCTTGCGAATGCTGAGCTTAACGGCATCAAAGTAAAAGTGATTACTGAGGATTCAGAAGTATTCCTGCTTGGACTCGTGACTCGAGAGCATGCCGATATCGCAACAGAAGTTGCTCGTAACATCTCTGGCGTAAAACAGGTCATTCGAGCGTTTGAATATGGTGAAGAAGAGACGGCTGTTAACTAGCCTTAAGCCAGTCAATTGAATGCTATATAGCAGAAAAGAAAAAGCAGCGACGAGTCGCTGCTTTTTTATTTGGTTCGTTATCTAATACCAATCGTAGTAAATAATCTATCATTCTAGCTTGTTAAAAATCTCGATAACTGCGTTAGAATTTTTGATTGTAGAATAACTACTTATCAAAAAATTCCGCCTTGCTCTCAAGCTTTTTTCCTGCGCTATTTCTGATCACTTACTTACTGTGATTGGTATAACTAACGTTATTTGATAACACGAAGGCTTGGGCGACCTTTCGCTGGACGAGGTGGCTCAAGATCTGAGTCTGGCTCTTCAGCATCTACGTCTGCCGTTGCTACGCTCAAAGATGGGCCTTTTTCTGGTTCTTCAAAAGGACTTTCTTCAATCCCTTCTTCAAACGCTTCCATGTAAGCCTCTTCAGGTTCAAACATGGTACCAGCACCATTTTCACGAGCATAAATCGCTTGTACTGCGTAAAGCGGAACGATCACAGAGTGTGGACGACCACTAAAGCGAGCACTAAACGTCACAGCTTCGTTACCCAGTTCAAGTTGTCCAACCGCACGAGGCGCGATGTTCAGAATGATCTGACCATCTTGAACAAACTCTTCTGGAACTCGCACACCCGGTAATGTTGCTTCAACAACAAGGTGTGGAGTTAGTTCGTTATCAACCAGCCACTCATAAAATGCGCGAAGCATGTATGGTCGGCGTGGAGTCATATTAGAAATATCCATAAACGCTTAGCGAACGAGTCTCATCTCACGCTCAGCTTCAGTTAGAGAAGCTAGGAATGAATCACGTTCGAATACGCGGTTCATGTAAATCTTAAGCTCTTTAGAACCAGGACCAATTAGTTCGATACCAAGCTCAGGTAAACGCCATAATAGCGGAGCTAGGTAACAATCAATTAGGCTAAACTCTTCGCTCATGAAGTATTCATACTCAGCGAAGATAGGAGCAAGAGTCAGTAGGTCGTTGCGCAGTTTAACGCGAGCTGCTTCAGATTCTTCAGCGTTGCCTTTAACGATCTTCTCTGCAACTGAATACCAGTTACGCTCAATGCGGTACATCATTAGACGGCTGTTACCACGAGCAACCGGGTATACAGGCATCAACGGTGGGTGAGGGAAACGCTCATCTAGGTATTCCATGATGATCTTCGAGTCATATAGAGCAAGCTCACGATCAACAAGAGTAGGTACTGATTTGTACGGGTTCAGTTCAACAAGCTCTGCTGGTAGATTTTTTTCATCAACCAACTCAACTTCAACACTTACGCCTTTTTCAGCAAGAACGATGCGCACCTGATGGCTATACATATCAGAAGCACTTGAGAAAAGAGTCATTACAGAACGTTTATTGGCAGCTACAGCCATGGAGCCCTCCAGTACACTTTAAATAAAAACAATGGAGGCCTAAAGCCTCCATTGAACATTAACATAATTTGGGAATTAGCACGGTATTATAGCACAATTAGTGCACATCACGCCAATACTCTTTCTTCAGCAAAATCACGATGATAGTGAAGATTACTAAGAAGGCCATTACCCACCAACCCATAGCGTGACGCTCAAGTTGAACTGGGTCGCCCGAGTAAACCAAAAAGTTAACAAGGTCACGAACTGCTTCGTCGTATTCACCAGCACTTAATTCGCCAGAGCCGTCAGTCTCAGTGCCAACAACAACCGTCACTTCCTCGCCATCTACCATATGAGTATCGTAGATTGGTGTTGGGATACCTTGCAGTTCTTCAAGAACGTGCGGCATACCAACGCTTGGGAAAACAATGTTGTTCACGCCAAATGGACGAGACGGATCTTCATAGAAAGTACGAAGGTAAGTGTACAGCCAGTCTGCGCCACGAACACGAGCAACCAATGTTAGGTCTGGTGGCGGAGCACCAAACCAACTTGCCGCTTGATCAGAAGGCATAGCATTAACCATCAAGTCACCGATTTTCGCTTCAGGGTCGAAAATCAGATTTTCCTTCATAAGATCAACGGGGATCTCTAAATCATTCGCAACACGTTCATAGCGCTGGTACTGCGTTGAGTGACAAGCGAAACAGTAGTTCATGAACATCTTAGCGCCATTTTGCAATGAAGCTTTGTCTGTTAAATCATTGTTCGCTTTGTCTAATGGTACGTTTGCACCCGCTGCCATCACCAGTGACGGCAACATAGCAAATAAAATTACAATCCACTTTTTCATTTGAATGTCACCCTTTCTGGTAATGGTTTCGTCGCTTCATTTTTACTGTAGAACCACAGTAGAACGAAGAACATGAAGTAACCTAAGCTAAAGATTTGAGCCAGTAGCGTGTATGTTGGCGTTGCTGGAAGCGCACCAAGTACACCAAGCGCAATAAAGCTTATTGTGAATTGGATGATGTTAATCAAATGCAGTTTGCTACGGTAACGGTAAGAACGCACTTTACAACGGTCGAACCATGGTAGTAGGAATAGCACAACAATAGATGCGCCCATTGCTACAACACCTAGCAACTTATCAGGAACAGCACGCAGAATTGCGTAAAACGGCGTGAAGTACCATACCGGAGCGATGTGCTCTGGTGTTTTCAGTGGGTTAGCAGCTTCAAAGTTTGGCGGCTCAAGGAAGAATCCACCCATCTCTGGGTTAAAGAACAGCACATAACAGAAGAAGAATAGGAAACCGGCCACACCAACCATATCTTTCACGGTCCCGTATGGGTGGAAAGGAATAGAGTCAATGATGTCGTATTTCTTAGTGTAATCCTTGTGGAATGGGAACTGCGTTTTGTAGTCGTCGCCCATTGTGCCTTTAGGAAGTTTCGTCTCAATACCGTCTGGGTTGTTCGAACCCACTTCGTGCAGTGCTAGTACGTGAAGTACGATAAGCAGCAGAAGTACAATTGGTAGAGCGATAACGTGCAGTGCGAAGAAACGGTTCAGCGTTGCACCAGAGATGATGTAGTCACCACGGATCCAAAGCGTTAGGTCATCACCGATAACAGGGATCGCACCAAACAGAGAAATGATTACCTGAGCACCCCAGTAAGACATTTGACCCCATGGTAGTAGGTAACCCATGAAAGCCTCAGCCATAAGCACTAAGAAGATCAACATACCGAAGATCCAAAGTAGCTCACGAGGCTTTTGGTAAGAACCATAGATTAGGCCACGGAACATGTGCAGGTAGATAACAACGAAGAATGCCGAAGCACCTGTTGAGTGCATGTAACGTAGTAGCCAACCGTATTCCACATCACGCATGATGTATTCAACAGAAGCAAATGCACCCTCACCTGACGGTACGTAGTTCATTGTTAGCCAAATACCCGTAAGGATTTGGTTAACCAATACCAACATTGCCAAAGAACCGAAAAGGTACCAAAAGTTAAAGTTCTTAGGCATTGGGTATTCAGATAAATGCTTTTTATACGCATTCATCGCGGGTAGACGTTTCTCTACCCAATCAAGCAATCCTTGCATTACGCGTCTCCCTCGTCCACACCGATCATGATCTTAGTGTCACTCAAATACATATGCTTTGGTACAACAAGATTCAATGGAGCTGGTACGCCTTGGAATACTCGACCTGCCATATCAAACTTTGAACCATGACAAGGACAGAAGAAACCAGACTTAACACCCTGAACTTGTTCTGCAAAAGAATCCGGCAGGTAAGTTGGAGAACAACCTAAGTGCGTACAGAAACCAACAGCAACGAAGAATTCCGGCTTAATTGAACGGAACTCGTTCTGTGCGTATTCTGGTTGTTGTTCAGCTTCAGATTGAGGGTCACGAAGTTGACCACCGATCGATTTTAGGTTTTCTAGTACCGACTCAGCACGGCGTACAACCCATACAGGTTTACCTTGCCACTCGACACGAACCATTTGTCCCGGTTCTAACTTACTGACTTCCACTTCCACCGGCGCGCCCGCAGCTTTCGCCTTGGCACTCGGATTCCATGATTTAATAAAAGGCACGGCTACAGCAGCTGCTCCTAAACCACCAACAACGGCTGTTGTTGCGGTTAAGAAACGCCTGCGACCGTTATTTAAAGGCGCGTTGCTCATCCAAACATTCTCCCATTTGCTCCTTGTGGATTGAAATAATTCCGATTAAAGAGCATGGCTAACAAAATATGTATTTAGTTCTATTTATTGACGGCAAATGATAAATAAAACCCTACTTTTTGACAAGATAAAGCTACCTTTTTGTAACAATCATGAGGCAAAGCGCACATTGGGTTACAAAAGCTTTCAAAATATAAGAATTTGGAAATAAAACGAGGAAGGGAAAGCGTTTAGAGGGGGTATAAAAACAAAAAGCCCGGCATATAGCCGAGCTTTGAACCACAATTCCAGTCGTAAAACTGGGGGCGTGTACTTTTTCGTAAAGAAAAATTAACGCTTAGAGAATTGAGGTTTACGACGTGCTTTACGTAGACCAACTTTCTTACGTTCAACGCAACGAGCGTCACGAGTAACGTAGCCAGCTGCACGTAGAGCAGGACGTAGAGTTTCATCGTACTCCATAAGAGCGCGAGTGATACCGTGGCGGATTGCGCCAGCTTGACCAGAAATACCACCACCAGAAACAGTGATGTAAAGGTCAAGTTTCTCAGTTAGTTCAACTAGCTCAAGAGGTTGCTTAACAACCATACGAGAAGTTGGACGACCGAAGTAAACATCAAGGCTACGCTTGTTGATTACGATCTCACCAGAGCCTGGTTTGATGAAAACACGAGCTGCTGAGCTTTTGCGACGACCAGTGCCGTAGTATTGATTCTCTGCCATTTTCATAATCCCCTTAGATGTCTAGTACTTGTGGCTGTTGAGCAACATGGTTGTGCTCAGTACCAGCGTACACTTTAAGCTTACGGTACATCGCGCGGCCTAGAGGACCACGTGGAAGCATACCTTTAACTGCTAGTTCTAGAACCATTTCTGGTTTCTTAGCAATTAGCTTTTCAAAAGTGATAGTTTTAAGACCACCTGGGAACTCTGAGTGACGGTAGTAAACCTTACCCTTAGCTTTGTTACCAGTTACAGCAACTTTCTCAGCGTTAACAACGATGATGTAATCACCAGTGTCTACGTGAGGAGTGTATTCTGCTTTGTGCTTGCCGCGTAGGCGAGAAGCGATTTCACTTGCTAGACGGCCAAGAGTTTTGCCTTCAGCGTCTACAACATACCAGTCGCGTTTTACAGTTTCTGGTTTAGCAACGAAAGTTTTCATGCTAATAATTACCTATTTAAAAAATTTACACTTAAGGAATACTCGCGTATTCCCACTGTCTAAGAGTTACCATTCATCACCCCTTCGAGTGTTGGAAAACTCTTGGCATAACGTGATTTTACTCATCGCTAGAGGCCCGCAGTAACGGTAGGTCGCAGGATTATAGAGAAGAGCGAAGAAAAAATCACCTCTTTTTGAACAAAATCACGATTTTTTTAATTCTATTTCTTATTCGAGATAATCAAAGCTAACTTAAGTGTTCTTTTGCCAAATATTCATGGCTCTGCATTTCAATTAAACGCGACTGACAACGTTTAAATTCAAACTCTAGCTGACCATGGGTGTATAGCTTTTCTAGCTCCACTTCCGCTGAAATAATCAGCTTCACATTGCGCTCGTAGAACTCATCAACTAATGCAATGAAGCGCCTCGCAGCGTCATCTGAAGTCGCGCCCATTTGCAATACATCCGCCAATAGAACTGTGTGATAAACCCGAGACAACTCAATATAGTCGTTCTGGCTACGAGCCGACTGACAAAGCTGAGCAAAGGTACCATGCAGTACGCCATCACTCGCTTCGACTACATCTAATTGACGGTGGTTAACCTCTATCTGCTTAAGCTTCTCTTTATCTTCACCAACGAGCTGAGCGTAATACTTTTCGAGATTAATATTCGCTTGGCTATCTAGCGGGTAATGGTAAATCTCAGCCTGTTCTAAGGTACGTAGACGATAGTCAATACCACTATCGACATTAAGGATATGACAGTTGTCTTGAATGAGCTTGATGGCAGGTAAGAAACGCGCTCGCTGTAACCCGTTGCGATACAGATCCGCAGGTGGAATATTAGAGGTCGCAACCAAGATAGCGTTTCGAGCGAATAACTCTTGGAACAAGGTTCCTAGGATCATCGCATCGGTGATGTCTGAAACAAAGAATTCGTCGAAACAGATAATGTCCGCTTCTTCCTTCAACTTGTCTGCGACTAAAGGCAATGGATCACTCACATTACCTAGCGCCTTTAGCTCATCATGAACTCGATACATAAAGCGGTGAAAGTGAACACGCATTTTTTTAGTGGTCGGTAAGGCATCATAGAACGTATCCATTAGGTACGTTTTTCCTCGCCCTACGCCACCCCAAAAATAGAGACCTTTCGGTGGTTGTGGCAGTTCTGGCTTTTTGCCTAGTAATTTCTGGAAGCGAGTCAGTTGAGGAATGGGCGTATTCATGTAATCTTGAAATTGATGAAAGAGTTCATCTAAAGATTTTACGGCTTGCTCTTGTGCTGGATCTCTTTGAAATCCATGTTCTTTTATATCTTGTTCGTATTTTTTAATGGGATTCATGACGACATTTCCACAATGAAAGCAATATCAGACAACAACTAAAAATGAGCCCAAACAGTACGAGGAATAACGTGATGTGGTGAATAATTCAGCATCAAACTGCTAACTAGCGCACACGCATTTCTCTTTATACTGCGGCTTTCTCATAGTACCATGGAGCCGTATCACGTGTAACTAAGCAGTAACAAACATGTTAAAAAACAATAATAAGGAGCTGTTATGCCTTGGATGTATGCCGTTGCCGGTTTACTAGTCGGAGTTATTTTAGGGGTCGCTATTTCTCGTCTCATGACACCTGAATACAAAAAACAAAAGAACGTACAGAAAGAATTGGATAGCGCAAAGTTTGCCCTTGAGCAGCAGCGACAAGAGCTGGCTGATCACTTTGCGAAATCAGCAGAAATGTTGGACACATTAGGTAAAGACTACACAAAACTGTACCAACACATGGAAAAAACAAGCTCAGAGCTGATTCCTAACCTGCCAGAGCAAGATAACCCGTTTGTGAAAACAGCCGCTGCCCATTCGGACAAGCCACAAGAGAAGCCTTCAGTAAAAGAGGCGACACTTGAGGAACAACCGAAAGATTACGCTAATGGCGCAACCGGTTTATTTACAGAGCAGAAGAAAGAAATCATGAATGCTCCCGATGTTGTTACAGCAAAAGCATCGTAAACATTTAACACTTCTGTGAACTTTACAAAGGTTTTTGAGTCATAACTTTCACTCAGGTCATTTGAAACTTATCATACTTATTAAACGTATAAGAGGGTTAAGACCTTAACTAGAGAGGAGTTTATGATGAAAAAACCTTTGCTTGCTTTATCAGTGCTAACTTTAAGCTTAAGTTCAATCATCACCCCCATTAAAGCAACAGCCGCACTGCCATTAAGTGTGGGTAATGAACAATTACCGAGCCTTGCTCCTATGCTTGAACAAGTGACCCCCGCTGTGGTTAGTATTGCCGTAGAAGGCAAACAGGTACAACGTCAGCAAATCCCTGAACAATTTCAATTCTTTTTTGGTCCAGAACAAACACGAGAGCGTCCCTTCCGCGGATTAGGCTCTGGTGTCATCATTGACGCCGAGAAAGGTCATATCGTGACCAATTACCATGTCATTAATGGTGCGGACGATATCAAAGTAAAACTGCATGATGGTCGAGAGTACGATGCTGAGCTAATCGGCGGCGACCAGATGTCTGATATCGCACTGCTAAAATTAGAAGAAGCCAAAAACCTGACCCAGATAAAAGTCGCAGACTCAGACAAACTAAGAGTTGGTGATTTTAGTGTCGCGATCGGTAACCCATTCGGACTTGGGCAAACCGTGACATCCGGTATTGTTTCTGCACTCGGCCGTAGCGGCCTGAATCTAGAAAACTTTGAAAACTTCATTCAAACCGATGCAGCAATCAACAGCGGCAACTCTGGTGGTGCGCTAGTGAACCTTAACGGTGAGCTAATTGGTATCAACACCGCCATTCTTGGCCCTAACGGAGGTAATGTCGGTATCGGCTTTGCAATCCCTTCTAATATGATGACAAACCTGACAGAACAAATTCTCGACTTCGGTGAAGTAAAACGCGGCATGCTTGGCGTTCAAGGCGGAGAAGTGACCTCTGAATTGGCAGAAGCACTCGGTTATGAATCAAGCAAGGGCGCCTTTGTTAGCCAAATCGTCCCTGACAGCGCAGCCGATAAAGCAGGACTGAAAGCGGGCGATATTATTGTCTCTATTAATGGCAAACGCATTGATACCTTCAGCGAGTTAAGAGCTAAGGTCGCAACACTCGGCGCTGGTAAGCAGATTGAACTGGGTGTGGTTCGTGACGGTAAGAGCAAAACCTTTGATGTGACGCTTGGTGAATCCACCAATAATAAAACACAAGCTGAGAAGCTCCATGAAGGACTAGCTGGTGCTGAGTTAACCAACACAACAGAGAGTGACTCTGCAACGGGCGTCAAGGTATCGAATGTTGCTCAAGGTTCACCAGCCGAAGCCTATCAACTCCTGAAAGATGACATCATCATCGGAGTAAACCGCCAGCCCGTTAAGAACCTTGCTGAGTTTAGAGAGATTCTTGAAAAACAACCTGGTGTACTGGCGCTTAATATCCAGCGAGGCGACCGAACTATCTATCTTGTGATTCGATAGTCTTACGTCAGCGCAATTACAGGGAGGCTCAGTAAGTTTGCTTTAAACTTACTCAGTCTCCCTTTTCTTTAGATCAATCAAAATGCTATGCTTCACTTGTAATCAAATCAGTCATCCATTGATGGAGGCTTCACACCTTACTTGTTGAAGAGGGAAACATGCTGTCCTTTCTATTTCGTTCTATTTCCCTTGGACTCGTTTCAGCGGCGCTTATTCTTCTCGCCTTCCCGAGCTTAAGACCAGCGATTGTCGCTGACGTCACTAGCCCTAAAGTCGATAATATTGGCTCTCTTCAGATTTCATTTAACCAAGCAGTTCGCCGCGCGGCGCCTGCAGTGGTTAACATTTATAGCCGTAAATACGCTGAAAGCGATCGAAACAAACTGCTCACACAAGGTTTGGGCTCAGGGGTGATTGTTAGCGAGAAAGGCTACATCATTACCAACTTCCATGTGGTGGCTCAAGCAGACCAAATAGTTGTGGCACTTCAAGATGGCCGAGTAGCAGCTGCGCAACTTGTCGGTTCAGACAAACGCACCGATATCGCGATACTTAGAGTCAGCGGTGATAATCTACCGGTGATCCCACTCAATCCTAATTACAAAGCCAATGTCGGTGATGTTGTACTGGCTATCGGTAACCCATACAACCTAGGTCAAACAACAACCTTTGGTATCATCTCTGCAACCGGCCGTTCTTCGATCAGTGCCGATGGCCATCAAGCCTTTATCCAGACCGATGCGGCAATCAATGAAGGTAACTCAGGTGGCGCACTGGTGAACTCACAAGGTGAGCTAGTCGGTATCAATACCGCCTCTTTCCAGCAAGCTACCGACATGGAAACCTATGGGATCTCATTCGCTATCCCCTATCCGCTTGCTAATAAAATCATGGAAAAGATCATCGCCGATGGTCGTGTGATTCGTGGCTATATTGGTATCGATGGACAAGACATCAACTCAGTCACCTCACGCATGTTGGGTACTAAGAATATCGGCGGGATCGTTGTGTTGGGGATAGACCCTAATGGTCCGGCTGCCGATGCGGGTTTTGAAGCTCAAGACATTATTGTCAGTATCAACGATAACCAAGTAAATGGTCGCCAGAGTGTAATGGACATCGTTACCGACCTGCGACCTGGTACAGTTATCGATGTGGGTATATTGCGCCAAGGTGAAAGCAAAACCTTAAAGGTGACCATCGCCGAAGATACTCGCCTGTAGAGCAAACTCTGTAAGCAATGATTCAAGCTGCTAATACACAAGTACAAAAAACCCAGCTCATAGGCTGGGTTTTCTTTTATCTAAAGATTGTTTCAAGTATCTCTACGATTCACTTTGCTCTTCGATATCGATGCGAGTCACTCGCTGTAGTCCTCTAGGCAGTAGACCACCACGACGACCACGTTCACCACGGAAGTTTTCAAGATCCGCAGGTTTCAAACCAAGCTTACGTTTACCGGCGTAGATAGTCAGCGTCGCATTCTCTGGGATAGCCATAAGATGTGAGACAAACTCTTCACGCTCTTTTGCTTTCGCAGAAGGGATGTTGATGATCTTGTTGCCTTTACCTTTGCTCAGCTGAGGGAGATCTTTAATCGGGAACAACAACATACGACCTTGGTTAGTAATCGCCAGAATCTGATTACTGTCCAAGTCAGCAATAGGGCTTGGCATCATCACTTCAGAAGCTTGTGGCAAGTTAACCAAGGCTTTACCGCTCTTGTTCTTGGACAGCAGATCGCTACCCTTACAAACAAAACCATAACCTGCATCAGAACCGACTAACCATAATTGTTCATTCTCTCCCATCACCACTTGGCGAATAGAAGTACCTGGGCTGACGTTCAAGCGGCCTGTAATTGGCTCACCTTGGCTTCGCGCCGACGGTAATGAATGTGACTCAAGGGAGTAGCTTCGACCATCACTGCCGAGGAACACCGCTTGCTGGTTACTCTTACCCTTAGCACTCGCTAAGAATTTATCACCCGATTTGTAGTTCAAACCTTCAGCGTCAACTTCATGCCCCTTGGCATGACGAATCCAACCTTTCTCAGACAACACAACCGTGATTGGTTCGCTTGGTACTAAGTCGCGCTCTGTTAGCGCTTTCGCTTCAGCGCGCTCAATCAGAGGTGAACGACGATCATCGCCGTATTTATCCGCATCTGCTTGGATTTCTTTCTTGATCAGCGTATTCAAGCGACGCTCTGAACCGAGTAGCTTTTCAAGCTTCTCACGTTCAGCTTCAAGCTCTTCTTGTTCCGCTCGGATTTTAAACTCTTCTAACTTAGCTAAGTTACGAAGTTTAATATCAAGAATCGCATTGGCTTGAATTTCAGAAATGTTGAAACGGCTCATTAGGACAGGACATGGTTCGTCTTCTGTACGAATGATCTCAATCACTTCATCGATATTAAGATAAGCAGCAAGCAAACCTTCTAAGATGTGCAAGCGTGCCAGTACTTTATCTAAACGGTACTGCAAACGACGGCGAACCGTTGTGCGACGGAACTCGATCCACTCTTTCAGGATTTGAACTAAGCCTTTAACTTGAGGACGATTATCTAAACCAATCATGTTCAAGTTAACGCGGAAGTTTTTCTCTAGATCCGTCGACGCGAACAGGTGACTCATCAATTGGTCACAGTCGATACGATTCGAACGAGGAACGACAACGATACGCGTTGGGTTCTCGTGATCCGATTCATCTCGCAAGTCGTCAACCATTGGCAGCTTCTTAGCGCGCATCTGGTTAGCGATTTGCTCAAGTAACTTCGCACCTGACACTTGATGAGGTAAAGCCGTGATAACAATATCAGAGCCTTCCTTGTGCCAAACCGCGCGCATCTTGATGCTGCCACGTCCAGTACGGTAGATCTTTTCGATGTCCGATTTCGGGGAGATAATCTCAGCTTCAGTCGGGTAATCTGGACCTTGAATGAAACCCATCACGTCTGAAAGCTCAGACTTAGGCGTATCAATTAGGTGAATGGCTGCATTAGCGACTTCACGCACGTTGTGTGGTGGAATATCGGTCGCCATACCTACCGCGATACCTGTAATACCGTTAAGTAGGATGTGAGGTAGGCGAGCAGGCAACATTTGAGGCTCTTTCATCGTGCCATCAAAGTTTGGTTGCCAATCAACAGTGCCTTGACCTAGTTCACCTAGAAGAACCTCAGCAAACTTAGATAATTTCGCTTCGGTATAACGCATCGCAGCGAACGATTTCGGATCATCAGGTGCACCCCAGTTACCTTGACCATCTACCAATGGGTAGCGGTAAGAGAAAGGCTGCGCCATCAATACCATCGCTTCGTAACAAGCAGAGTCACCATGTGGGTGATACTTACCTAATACGTCACCAACGGTACGTGCTGATTTTTTGTATTTCGATGCAGCCGATAAGCCTAGCTCAGACATCGCGTAGATAATACGACGCTGTACTGGCTTCAAGCCATCACCGATATACGGCAATGCACGATCCATGATCACGTACATTGAGTAATTTAAGTAGGCATCTTCGGTGAACTTGCGCATTGGCAGCTGTTCAACGCCATCATATGTAATTTCGTTAGACATCCATTATACCTCGGCCATATCACCGTTAGTCTGTAGCCATGTACGGCGATCATCTGCACGTTTCTTACCAAGCAGCATGTCCATCATCTCGTTGGTTGCTTCGCTGTCATCAATCGTTAACTGCACAAGGCGACGAGTGTTTGGATCCATGGTGGTTTCACGCAACTGAAGTGGGTTCATTTCACCCAGACCTTTGAATCGTTGCACGTTGATCTTGGCTTTCTTCTGCGATAGTCGCTCAAGCACACCGTCTTTCTCTGCGTCATCGAGTGCGTAGAACACTTCTTTACCGCAATCGATACGATACAGAGGAGGCATTGCCACATAGATATGACCCGCTTCAACTAATGCATGGAAATGGCGAGTAAACAAAGCACACAGCAGTGTCGCGATATGAAGACCATCCGAGTCCGCATCGGCAAGGATACAGATCTTACCGTAACGCAGGCCGGATAAATCATCGTTGTCCGGGTCGATGCCTAGAGCCACCGAGATGTCGTGCACTTCTTGCGAAGCCAATACTTGGTCTGCTGACACTTCCCATGTATTTAGGATCTTACCGCGAAGTGGCATAACTGCTTGGAACTCACGATCACGTGCTTGTTTAGCAGAACCACCCGCCGAGTCCCCTTCCACGAAGAAGATTTCGGTACGGCTTAAGTCTTGAACTGAACAGTCAGTTAGCTTACCCGGCAGTGCTGGGCCTGAAGCGATTTTCTTACGCACAACCTTTTTGCTTGCGCGCATACGGCGGTGGGCATTCGCAATACAAGCTTCTGCTAGCTGTTCTGCCAGTTGTGGCTTTTCGTTCAACCACAGGCTAAACGCATCTTTTACCACACCAGACACAAACGCAGCAGTTTGACGTGAAGACAAGCGCTCTTTTGTTTGACCAGCAAACTGCGGATCTTGCATCTTCACCGACAGTACGTACGAACAGCGATCGAAGATATCGTCGCCCGTTAGCTTAACGCCACGCGGCAGCAAATTACGGAATTCACAGAACTCACGCATTGCATCAAGAAGACCTTGGCGAAGACCGTTTACGTGTGTACCACCTTGTTTAGTCGGTACTAAGTTCACGTAACTTTCGGTGATCATGTCGCCGCCTTCTGGCTGCCAGATGATCGCCCAGTTTGCCATTTCTGTTTCAGCAACGAATTCGCCAACATACGGTTCTTCAGGCAGCAAGGTGTAACCTTTCACGCCTTCGGCAAGGTAGTCTTTTAGACCATCTTCATAGAACCATTTATGCTCTTCACCACCGACTTTGTCGATAAAGGTAATTTCTAAACCTGGGCAAAGCACTGCTTTTGCACGTAGGTTGTTAATCAGACGAAGTGTCGAGAATTTAGGGCTATCGAAGTACTTAGGATCAGGCCAGAAATGTACTGATGTACCACTGTTACGATGACCACAAGTGCCCGTCACAGTAAGCTCTGTTACTGCATGACCGCCTTCAAGTGCGATCTCGTGAACCTGACCTTCTCGGCGTACGGTCACTTCAACACGTTTTGACAGCGCGTTTACAACCGAGATACCTACACCGTGCAGACCACCAGAGAACTTATAGTTGTTATTCGAGAATTTACCGCCAGAGTGGAGCTTAGTTAAAATCAGCTCAACACCTGAGATCCCTTTTTCAGGGTGGATATCGACAGGCATACCACGGCCGTCATCGGTAACTTCTAACGATTGGTCTGCATGAAGTACCACTTTGATCTTCTTAGCGTGTCCCGCTAGTGCTTCATCGACCGAGTTATCAATGACTTCTTGGGCAAGGTGGTTAGGTCTTTCTGTCTCGGTATACATTCCCGGGCGGTGTCGCACAGGGTCGAGACCTTCAAGTACCTCGAGGTCTTTTGCATTATATTGTTCAGTCATAATACGGAGTTTACTCAAAAAGTTTGCGTCAGTTCGCTGGCTCCAGTTTCACTAAAGCAGAATCATTACTATGAACCGTCATAGTAGAGCGAACGAGCGAAGTATTGGGGAATATAGTCTGGAAGCTGAGTAATGATGTCAAGCTAGTTCAAAAACTAAGACATCAAACTATGATATTTCACCATTGATAGATGAAATAACAGGCAAACAAGAGAAAATCACTTGGTTGGTGGAACAGATTAAAGATTTAGAAAGGTGATGATTTGTTGTGGGTAGCGTTCAAAATCAACAAAGCTATGATCCCCGCCCTCTTCTACTGTCTGTGTTGCACCTTGGTACTTCTCTACCGCTTGTCGGTAATCCAGAACTTCGTCTTCCGTTTGCTGAAGTAACCAGAAGTCGCTCGGCTTAGCGATAGCCGAAACCTCTAACGCCTTCAGTTCATCAATATGTTTTGTTTCCAGTACATATCGTTCATCTGTGTATGGGTTTACTTGTTCACCTAAATAGTCAGCAAGAAGCTCATACGGCTTCACTGCTGGGTTTACAACCACCGCTTTAAAACCATAGTGGCTATTCAGCCATGTTGAAAGATAGCCACCCAGCGAGCTACCGACCAACGCTATTTGATATTGCTCTTTGTATTGCTCCACCAGATGTTGCAGATGAAGTGCCGCTTGCTGAGGGAAACTCGGCAGTTGAGGAGTGACGACTTTAATATCAGCCCGATGCTCCGCACAGTAATTAGCCATCACATTCGCTTTATGAGAACGAGATGAACTGTTAAACCCATGAATATAGAGAAGCAATGATGGCTTAGCGACTTGCTGATTAGAACCGGACATTAATAGCCTCCTACAACAATAATCACTAACATCAATAACCACCCGCTTCAAAATCAGGTAAGAACTGCCCATTAGGCAAGCGGCGCACTTGAGTGCTTACTGTGCCATCTTGATGTAATTCAATCTCTCTCCAACCCGGAGACAATGTATCAACGGCAAAGTCATCTGAATTAGGTTTGAATTGCACACAAGTCGACGGGGTTGCCATGACTTGCACACCATGATGATCTCGATTCATGTCTTGATGAACGTGGCCACACAGTACCGCTTTGACATTGGTATGCTGCTGAACCACATCCCAAAATTGATCCGCATCTTTTAGGTTATGTTGATCCAGCCATGCGCTGCCCACTAATAACGGGTGGTGGTGCAGTAAAACCAAGGTATTACGCTCAGGGAGTTCGATCAATTTTTGTTCTAACAGATCAAGTTGTTGATCGCTTAGACGCCCATGAGGCACACCAACCACTTGCGAGTCCAGCATCACCATCTGCCAGTTATCACCCAGTAAGACATGGTCAACGCACTGTATTTGAGGTGATGGTAAGACACTGCCCATATTAGGCTTGAAATCATGATTTCCTGGCAACCAATAACATGGCTTTTCCAGAGGTTGAATACCTGATTCAAATTTTTGATACGACTCAGCACTGTGATCTTGAGAGATATCACCCGTCGCCAAGATCGCCTCATAATCGAAGCCTTGGTTAACAATGCCATCAACTACAGCACGAAAGCTATCTTGAGTATTGATGCTTAATAAGCTGCCATTGCTCGGCGCAAACAAATGCGTGTCCGTTAGCTGTACAAGCTTAATAGTGCTCTCATCAAATTTTGAAGTGTGTGATAATTCCAAAATACCAAATCCAGATACGTTACTGTTTAAACTTTAAAGTGTTTTTACAATGGGGCTCAATTAAAAAGGAATTGGCGAACGGCTGATACCCGTTTTTAAACAAAACGTTAACCATTCTCCAAGAAATTTGTTCAACTGAAATTTCTCATCCTTTTGCAGAAGCTTAGTGTTGGGATAGTCATATTTCGCTTTGACTCGTGAAAAATCCCCGCTAGCGCACACTTCTGCAACTCGAGCGTCGTGATATAGCCTGACAGACATTTTTGGCAAAGGAAACACTGGCGTCTCGTCACTCTGACATATGTCTATTAATGTGGTGTATTTTGTGACCTCATTCACTGTCAATTGATACACCATATTAACGGCTTGGTAACAGCGAACATCACCAACCTCATGCCCTACCGGCAACAGAGCGTTAAGCTTGGCATAGTTAGTCTCGTAAACTCGCATCAATTCAGCAAGATCAACATGATACGGTTTTTTGACCGCGATATTTGGCATGACGTTAATCTATCCACTCTGACTGTAATTCTTGGTAGTTCAATTGTAGCCACTGTAGCGCAATGATCGTGGCTCCATTTTCAAATACACCATCTTTTACCAACTGATAAGCAGCTTCGCGACTCATCACTTGTACACGAATGTCTTCACCTTCGTAGTCCAATCCGTGTACCCCTTTGGCTGTCGTTGCATCAACACAGCCAACAAAGACGTCGAGCTTTTCAGAGCAACCACCAGATGAAGGATAATACGAAGTAATAGGCAATACAGATCCGACTTCGACTCCGGCTTCTTCCATTGCTTCACGACGAGCGACGTCTTGTGGCGATTCGTCCGTATCAATGATCCCAGCAACAATTTCGTATTGCCATGGGTTCTCATGCTCTAGGGCTCCGACACGGATCTGTTCGACGATCACCACTTCATCACGCACAGGATCATAAGGTAGCAAAGCGGCAGCATGTCCACGCTCAAACATCTCACGCTCTATTGGTTGGCTCCAGCCTCCCTCAAATAGTCTATGTTTAAATGTGTACTTGACCATTTTGAAAAAACCACGAAACAGCGTCTCTTTTGAGACTATTTCCACATCTTGCGGAGTAAACTCATGTCGTTGATTGTCATACTGTTGCATTTGGTACCTCACTAAGTGATCTTTATAGTTTACTCATTGTCCGAGTTAACTACCAAGGATAAGGTTCAACTTTTTATATAAAATTTATAATTAAAGTTAAGCTTTAAAAAATAAATATTGCACAAGTGGACAGTTAACTGTAAAAAAGTGCAAAGTTTCGAGTAAATTACCACCAAACTGGGTTAAACTCTTCTAAAGAAAATTCCATAAAAGGCAGGAATAGGAAAATGAAAAAACTGCTTCCACTATTTATCAGTGCAGCAATTGGCAGCCTGAGTTCGTCAGCTTTCGCTGATACGCTAGCTGAAGTTTACGACCAAGCAAAACAGAACGATCCACAACTTCTTCGTTCAGCAGCGCAGCGCGATGCCGCTTTTGAAGCAGTAACGTCAAGCCGTAGTGATTTGCTACCACAAATTAACCTAACAGCGAACTACGACATTAACCGTGGTGACAGAGATACTTCTGGTTCAGGTAGCTCAAGTATTGATAATAACACTTGGGGAGCAGCGATCGGCTTCACTCAAGAACTTTATCAACGCTCTTCATGGATCTCGTTAGATACAGCAGAGAAAACCGCTCGTCAGGCTGATTCAGCGTATGCAGCAGAGCAACAAGCTTTGATCCTGCGTGTAGCAACAGCATACTTCGAAGTACTGCGTGCTCAAGATAACCTAGAGTTCGTTCGTGCAGAAAAAGCAGCGGTTGCTCGCCAACTAGAGCAAACAAAACAGCGCTTTGAAGTAGGTCTTTCAGCAATCACCGATGTACATGATGCGCAAGCTCAATACGATGCTGTTTTAGCTGATGAAGTTTTAGCAGAGAACACTCTGATTAATAACTACGAAGGTCTACGTGAGATTACAGGTCAAGAACACTCTAACCTAAGCATCCTAGACACTGACCGTTTCTCAGCAAGCAAATCTTCTGAGTCTGCGATTGCACTGGTTGAACAAGCAGAGCAAAAGAACCTTAGTCTACTTGCTGCTCGTATCTCTCAAGACGTAGCAAAAGATAACATCTCTCTAGCAAGCTCTGGTCATCTACCTAGCCTAACTCTTGATGGTAGTTACGCTCTTACAGATCAATCAAACAGCTCAACTGATTATGATCAAGATAACCTAAACCTAGGCTTGAACTTAGTGGTACCTCTATATACGGGTGGTAGCACAACTTCTTTGACTAAACAGGCTGAATACAACTACGTTGCAGCAAGTGAAGATCTAGAAGCAACTTACCGTAGCGTTGTAAAAGACGTACGTGCCTTCAACAACAACATCACAGCTTCTATTGGTGCTCTACGCGCTTACGAACAGTCTGTTGTTTCAGCTCAGTCTGCTCTAGAAGCAACAGAAGCTGGTTTTGATGTAGGTACTCGTACTATCGTTGACGTACTAGATTCGACTCGTCGTCTATATGATGCGAACAAAAACCTTTCAGATGCTCGTTACAACTACATCCTAAGTGTACTTCAGCTTCGTCAAGCAGTTGGTACGCTAAGCGAACAAGACATTGTTGATGTAAACGCAGGTCTAAAAGTAGCAAGTAAGTAATTATTAATTACTTAAGTTACCCCTACAAAAATGCCGCTCATTGAGCGGCATTTTTATTATCTATTGAAAGCTAATTCTCAACCTAGCTCAAAGTTAAGCCTTGAGACTAGAAAACGGGAAGGCTAAGAGTTAGCCTCGACCACCTTTAATCGCTTTAATGATTTCAGTCGTAGAGCAACCATCTTCAAAGTTAAGTACTTTAACTTCACCACCAGCAGCAATCACTTCCGCACCACCAGCGATATCTTCAGGTTTGTAATCACCACCTTTCACAAGAATACTTGGCAATACCTCAGAGATTAAACGTTGAGGTGTATCTTCAGAGAATGGGACAACCCAATCAACTGCACCTAAGCCAGCCAATACCGCCATACGACGATCAGTTGGGTTCACAGGGCGACCAGGGCCTTTCAAGCGCTTCACTGATTCGTCCGTATTAACCGCAACGATCAAACGATCGCCCAACTCAGCCGCATGGTTCATGTAAGAAACATGACCAGCATGTAGAATATCAAAGCAGCCATTGGTCATAACTACCTTCTCGCCTTTCGCACGAGCACGCTTCACCGCTTCAACCAGTGCCGCTTCAGAGATAACGCCGTAGTCTGTGTCTTGACTACCGTGAATTGCTTCCGCTAACTCAATCGTAGATAGAGTAGATGTACCAAGCTTACCCACTACCACACCCGCAGCAGCGTTCGCCAGTGCACACGCCTCATCCAGTGGCTTACCAGCAGCAACGGAAGCTGCCAGTACCGAGATAACTGTATCACCCGCACCCGTCACGTCATACACTTCTTTCGCTTGAGTCGGCAAGTGGAATGGTGCCTGACCTTTACGTAATAAAGTCATACCATTTTCACTGCGAGTCACCAATAGAGCTTCAAAGTCATACTTCTCGATCAAGGCAATACCCTTCTCGATAAGATCTTCTTCTGATTTCACTTTACCTGCAACCAGCTCAAACTCTGCCATGTTTGGTGTAAGTAATGTCGCACCACGGTAGCGCTCTAAATCCGCACCTTTCGGGTCGATAAATACCGGAACCTTTGCCGCACGAGCTTTTTGAATAAAACTTTGCACATGCTCTAATGCACCTTTCGCGTAATCTGACAAGATAACCGAACGTACATTTGGTAGGGCTTGCTCCATGCGAGACAGAATAAGCTCTGGGTTGGTGTTTTCGAATTTGTCTTCAAAATCCAAGCGAATCAACTGCTGACCACGGCTCATCACTCGTAGTTTGGTGATGGTTGGATAGTCTTCTAACTCAACGAAATCACACTTAACCTTCAGAGCACCTAAAGTGCTTTTCAACACCTCAGCAGGCTCATCTTTACCAGTCAAACCAACAACATGAGCATGCCCACCAAGAGAGGCAATGTTCATTGCTACGTTGGCAGCACCACCAGGACGCTCTTCGTTATTTTCTACTTTCACAACGGGGACTGGTGCTTCTGGTGAAATACGGCCAGTTGGGCCATACCAGTAACGGTCAAGCATTACGTCACCGACAATAAGAACACCTGATTGGCTGTAGTCAGGTAGAATTGGTTTCATTGTTGAGCTCCAAAAATCGAATCTGGCTAGAGTCTAGCACACTGATTACAGTGGCTAAACTACAGATAAATGAGTAAAAGCCTATCAAGATAAACATAGCACTCGCTACGCTATGACTGAATTATGCTTCCATCCACTGCTTCCATGCCTGAACAACATGTTCTCTTTCCATTTCGAACTTTTCAATCGCCACATCCGCATCAAGGTTAAGTAGATTACGGTGGTGGATTTCATCCCTTAATGTGGTGTACGCATTGGTCAATGCCATACCTTGTTGCTCGTCCATTATCCCTTGCGACAACAAGCTTTCAAAGATTCTCACATTGTCACACCAACGAGTAAGCTTAGGTTTCTCGTTGCTGTATCTCAGCACTAAGTATTGCGCCAAGAACTCAATATCAGTAATACCGCCCGCATCTTGTTTAAGCATGAATCGATCGGCTTTTTTACCGCCTAAATGGCCACGCATTTTTTCACGCATATCCACAACTGACTTTTTGAGTGTTGCCTCATCTCGTGGCAAGCACAAAACCTCATGCCTAGTTTTGTTAAACGCAGATACCAATAAGTCATCACCGTAAATCATACGAGCACGAGTGAGGGCCTGGTGCTCCCATGTCCACGCGTCATTGTGCTGATACTCGTCAAAGGCATCGGTTGGACTCACCAATAGACCAGATGCACCAGAAGGGCGTAGGCGAGTATCGACTTCGTACAAAATGCCAGAAGCAGTTCTGGTCGAGAAAATATGAATAATACGCTGCGCTAATCTTAAGTAGAATTGGCGTCCATCGATCTCTTTCTTTCCATCAGTATAGATGTGTACCGGGCAGTCGTGCATGAACACGATATCAAGATCGGAGTTATAACCAAGCTCCCAACCACCGACTTTGCCATAACCAACGACAGCAAAACCGCGACCTTCGCGATCTTTAACATGGGTCGGTTCACCAAACTTGGCGGATACTTGTAACCAAGCTTGATTGACCCCCGCCTCCACAATGGCTTCTGCTAAGTAGGTCAGGTGATCACTGACCTTCATGACAGGTAGAGCACCCGCAATATCCGCGGCTGCAATTCTCAATATACAGGTCTGCTTAAACTGACGCAGACCTTCCATCTGTTGCTCCATATCATCTTCAGGGATACGGGCTAGATAATCACGCAACTCGGTCTTGTAAGACTCTAAAGGCACGGGATTGTAGAGTTGCTGAGGGTCGATAAGTTCATCTAACAGAATTGGATAACGACCCAACTGCTCCGAAATCATCGGGCTTGCCGTACACAGGCGAACTAGCTGAGTCAACGCGGCAGGGTGTTCATCTAGTAGTTCAAGGTAAGTGGTACGCGTAACGATTTTATGCAGCAGATGCAGTACTCGCGACAAACCAAACTCGGCATCCTTAGCGGTGTACAGCGCTTGAAACACTTTCGGCATCAGTCGATTGAGGACTTCCCGCCCACGAGGGCCAAGAGTCTTTTTAGCCAAATCGGCTTTAAACTGAATGATCGTTTTCGCCGCATCAGGCGGGCTCGCGACCGCAATGTCGTGTTCCAACACGTGCTCAATTACATCGGGTTTATGGGCCATATCCCACAACTCGCTAAAGTGGCTCGCGATCGGATTAGCGTCATCTTCATCAACGCCAATTAGGTCTTCGAACACGGTATGTACATTCGCCATATGGGCGCGAGTTGCCACAATCAAGCTATCCCAATCGGAAAATTGCATGGCAACCGCAAGCTGCAGTTGTTCGAATTCACCGTCAGGTAAGGTTTGAGTTTGCTTATCAGCCATGGCTTGTAACAGGTTCTCAAGGCGACGCAAAAACAGATAAGCTTCACGTAGGTGCCCCACCTCTTCAGACTCTAGCAGATGAAGGGATTCAATCGCACTTAAGGTTTCGAGTAACCCTCGACCGCGTAAGCTAGGCTCGCGTCCACCACGAATCAATTGGAAGACTTGTGCGATAAACTCAACTTCACGAATACCACCAGAGCCAAGCTTGATGTTGTTCGAGAGACCACGACGACGCACTTCGCTGCTGATCATAGACTTCATTCGGCGCAGAGATTGAATCGCACTAAAATCAATATAACGGCGGAACACAAACGGGCGTAGCATTTGGCGAAGCTCTTGATACTCAGGGTACATCTCACTGCCCATCACACGCGCTTTGACCATAGCGTAGCGTTCCCAATCGCGACCTTGTTCTTGATAGTAATCTTCTAGCGCAGCGTAACTCATGACCAGTGGACCACTCTCACCGAATGGACGCAGGCGCATGTCTACTCGATAACAGAATCCATCGAAGGTTTGCTGATCAAGCGCCTTAATAATACGTTGCCCGAGACGTGTAAAGAACTGCGCATTGGCAATGCTGCGTCTTGCACCTTGGGTTTCACCATTCTCTGGGTAGGTGAAGATCAGATCGATATCGGAAGAGAAGTTAAGCTCACCGCCCCCTAGCTTGCCCATACCAATGATCAACATCGGCTGTGCTTCGCCTTGTTCATTACAAGGTGTGCCCCACTCTTTACAACAAATATCGTACTGCCATTGGTAGGTTTCGAAGATCATCGCCTCAGCCAACATCGATAGATGATTTAGGCTCTGCTCTAGCTCCCACGAACCCATAAAATCACGCCAAGCAATGTAGGTCATTTCTCGATTTCGGAATTGACGCAGCACGCGCTGACCGCTCATTTCATCGGTGCAACTAGAAAGTAATTCAGCCAAGCGTTCTCGGTATCCTTCAGCGCGTTCTTCGCATGCCAACATATTAGGTAAGTCACCACATAAAACCGTATCACGCTGCAGGCAATCACCAATAAAACAGCTTAAACCGAGTACACGTTTAAGATCTTCAGTCAGTGGCTCAGACCAAGTATTGATGGCTTCACTTTGATGCTCTAATAATTGCTCAAAAGCAGACTGGGAGTGAGTGATGAGTTGAGAAGGCAATGGCATGTTTCTTCCTTGTATAAGCTGCGCGCCGAACAATCGGTTTATCGATTCAGTTCTTCAATAACGAGTTTTCATAACTAAAGATAAGTTATACCAAAGTTACGCCAATAAAAAACGCCCACATTAGCAATGTGGGCGTTTTATCGATTAACTTATCTGGTTGAGCTTACAACCGAGAAACAGTCTCTGGGAATTAGCCTTTGACGGATGAAGATTGGGTGCTGAGGACTAAACCTTAAATTGCTTAATCTTACCGTCGAGTTCTTGCGCGTTACTTTCCATAAGCTGAGAGGTCTCGAGCAGTTCACCAACCACCACAACTGAAGCTTCAACAAGCTCGCGTACATTGGTCAGGTTGACGCTCATCTCTTCAGCAACACTGCTCTGTTGGCCTGCAGCGGTCGCGATCTGGAAGTTCATATCATTGATTTGATTGACTTGGCTTACAATGCCGTCAAGCTCACTTCCCGCGTTAGTCACCAGATCAACACCTTCAGCCGCTTCAACAACACTCTTCTCCATCAGTTCTACCGCAGAGTTAGCGCTGCTTTGTAGATGACTGATCATGTCTTGAATCTCTACCGTCGCTTGCTGAGTGCGCTGTGCAAGGTTACGAACCTCATCAGCAACAACCGCAAAACCACGACCCGCTTCACCGGCACGTGCCGCTTCAATTGCAGCGTTCAATGCTAGTAGGTTTGTCTGTTCTGAAATGCCTTGGATAGTACCAACCACACTGCCAATTGAGTCAACGCGTTCTTCTACTTGGTTTACCGCTGCTGCAGATGCTGCGATATCTGAAGATAGCTCACTCATCTTAGACACTGATCCTTGAACGAACTTCTGACCAGTAAGAGCTTGGCCTGATGCCTGTTCAGTCAATGACGAAGCGCTTTGTGCATGCTCAGCGACAGTTTGCACCGTCGACGTCATCTCACTCATTGCTGTTGCCAGTTGATCGATCTCGTTGAACTCTTCTTGAGCTGACTCTTTGGTTTCAGACATGCTGATGGTCATCACTTCCGTCAGAGCAAACAGCTCATCAGAAGAGGCCACCTGAGTTTTGATCATGTCGTTCAGTTGGACGCGAGTTTTTTCAAGTTCGCGTGCCACATCGCCGTATTCATCTTTACAATCCATTTGAATCGGCACTGATAAGTTCTTATCTGCCATGGTTTTAATGGCGTCATTAAGGTATTGAGTCTGGCGCAGCATAACGCGCGCCGCTGCTAACAGAAGAACCACAAACACAATGATCATCAAGGCTGTTTGCCAAGCCACTTGAACTAGGTAAGTCTCGTAATGCTGTTGTGCGACTTGCGCATTGTTCGTTACAGCAAGCAATGAATCGTAAAACGTACTTGCGTCCCATAGCTGCTTCGAAATGATCAAGATAGTGCTGAATATCATCAACATGACCATTTTTGGAACGAGACGAACGTCAGAGATTATCCTTTCCCACGGCTTGAATGACAGTTTAGTCATTGTCAGTTCTCCATTAATTCTTATATATTGATGGCTTCTATATCCGCGAGGTGGCTATGTCAGTCAAAGTTCGCGATTTATTTTGAGCCTCGTATGAATGTTGAATAATACCAAAGACGCCACCAAGCCGATGAGCTTATTGTCACTGATTCTCTCTTTCTTAGCGTTATTTGTGATCTCAGGCTTATTGTTCGTACCGATCGATAAAGAATCGAAACAAGTCCTTATCGGCCTCGATTTTATAATCTGTAGTGTTTTTCTTTTTCAGCTCACAATTGATCTATTTAGATCACAAAACAAAAAAGAATTTCTAAAAGTACACTGGATCGATTTCTTAGCAAGTATCCCAATGATCGAGCCTCTTCGTTTCGCCCGTATTTTTCAAATTCTGCGAGTCATCTTAGTTCTGCGTTCAAGTAAACGTATTTTCAGAGAGTTATTTCGTAATAGGAAAGAGACCACTTTCGCTTCCATCATTCTGCTTTTGGTGATCTTACTGACTATCGGTGCTGGCACGATCCTGCTATTGGAACACAAAGATCCGAACGCCAACATCACTACAGGTCATGATGCTTTATGGTGGGCGTTTGTGACCATCAGTACTGTGGGTTATGGCGACCATTACCCAGTGACAACTTCCGGTCAGTTAGTGGCTTCAATGGTGATCATCTGTGGTGTCGGTGTGTTTGGTATGATTTCAGGCTTGATTACTTCTTTGATCACCTCCCCAACTCATCATGAGAATCAACGAGCGGAAAACAAAGAGAAACACCTTGAGAAGATCATCGAGCAGCAACAGAAAATCTTAGAGCGACTCGAAAAACTTGAGCAACAAACAAAAAAATAGGGCCCGAGCCCTATTTTCAAATTCATACTTCTATTGATACAGGTATCGAGTTTAGTCTTGCCAGTATGGCTCAACCTCAACACTGATTTGGCGTGTCTGTTCCATCGCATGCAGAATGGACACTTCTTGACGAGCTAACCAACGCTCTAGCTGAAGCTTCTCATCGCCTTCCAGCTTCTCAGTCAAAGGCTCTAATGTTTTAAGTGCCAGCAAGTCATCAATGCCTTGCACCATATCGGCCCATGGCAAGCGGAAGCTGTTTCGTTCATCGTCATCATACAAACTCGCGAAACCAACGCCAGAATACAGATTACGCATCAAACGGTATTGCTGATCAATATACGCTTGGCTAGTCATCACTCGCTCTGGCGGGAAAGCTTCCATCAAATCGGCCCATGTGCGATCGAGTTGCTGCACGGAAAACCATTCGATACCACGAGCCATTTGCTCACGTGCTTTTTCATCTAAGAAAGGTTGCCAGCCACGAGACAAGATCCAACGGCTCAGATCTAATAATAAACCGGTGTATCGAGCAGAACTCAGCAAGGTCAGCAGGTCTTCACGATCTGGCAGTTGCTCTTGCATCTCTTTAAGCTCAGCGACCAAGAACTTACGTGCATCGAGCTTACGCAGCACGTGGCCTTTATCTTCGAGCAAATCTTCGAAGTGGTCATAACTTTTTAGCCAATCAAGTTCTTGCTCAAGCCACTTAAGTTCTTGGCGTAAAATAGCACTCGCGCGTCTTGGAACAATGTCACCATAGATAGTGAAGGTTTGACGAATAAAACTTAACGAATGGCTTATCTCATGTAACGCTTCAATCGATTGACGCTCAGTAAAAATCTGCTCGTGAGAGTGCCAATGAGCGAGAGCATGCTCTAAAGATTGAATGAAACATGATTCAACAGTATCACTTTTGTCAGTATCAACTAAGGTCAAAGGAGTGACTTCATCTCCTTGATAACCTTGAGCAAGACGGTAACCCTTAGCTGCTTTACTTAGGTTACCCAAACGCATGCCACCTTGTTCGCAGAATTGGCGAGACAATGTAAATAGCGCATCCGTTTGACCGGATTTAAGTTCCAATTCGACTTCGCAAATCGGTTCTTGCAGGTCGCCTGATTCAACAAAGCCTTGATCGAATGCGACCTCGACTTGGCTACCATCAGGCATACCAATCAACCACTGCTCACGCGTGAAGTTGGTAGAGAACAGAGGAGTCAGCTCAGCTTGCAACGTTTCGATGTCTTTACCTGCTGGCCAGATATCCTCTGGGTGCAGGGCTAACTTAGGTTCGTTGCTGTCGTGTTCTGCATTGTATTCAGGCCTTTGATGCAGGCCAGCAACCACACGACCAGCAGTCTTTACGGTTTGTACAAATACGTCATCAAAGCGTCGAATGCGTAAGCCTGTATCGTGCTTACGTAGCCAGTTGTCAGCGGTGTCAAAGTAGATGTTACCTAGCTCACGACAACTGTGCTGAAGTACTTTAGTTTCAGCAATTTTATTGCGTAAAGTCTCTGAAAATTCAGGAGAAACAAAAAACTTCAGTTCTATCTCGGTTTCCATAGTTATACCTTTCTGTGAAGATAGGGACAGGATATTGCCAATTTGAAAAGTCGGCAAGTCAGAAATATCGCCCTTATGATGATCTAAAACAGTTTTAATGAGAGATTGATTAGGTTAACATGCGCGACTTTGTAGCCATCGCTTAACATTTCACCATGAATATGGTGTATGTTGTTTTAAGGTTATTATTTATTAGGTTGGATGACCATGCCAGTAAATACAATTATGGGGTTATTTGCAAAGTCCCCAATTAAACCTTTGCAGCGTCACGTAGTATGCGTGAACGAATGTTGTTCTCACCTAGTTAATTTCTTTGAAGTTTCTTCAAAAGGTGACTGGGAAAAAGCATCAGAAATTCGAGCTCAAATTTCTCACCTTGAGAAAGAAGCTGACGTACTAAAACGTGAAATTCGCCTTAAACTTCCTCGTGGTTTGTTTATGCCAGTTGATCGCACCGATATGTTGGAGCTATTAACTCAACAAGACAAACTCGCAAACCTAGCGAAAGACATTGCTGGCCGTGTATATGGTCGTCAACTTGTCATTCCTGCTCCTATGCAAGAAAACTTCATCGCTTACGTTAAACGTTGTCTAGATGCAGCGAACCAAGCACAAAACGTAATCAATGAATTAGACGAATTACTTGAGACTGGCTTTAAAGGCCGTGAAGTAACACTCGTTGCCGAAATGATTCATCAATTAGATGTAATTGAAGATGACACGGATGCGATGCAGATCGAACTACGCCAACAACTAATGGCAATTGAAGGCGATCTGAATCCAGTTGATATCATGTTCTTATACAAAATTCTTGAATGGGTTGGTGGTATTGCAGATCAAGCACAGCGTGTAGGCGCTCGTCTTGAAGTAATGCTTTCTCGATCTTAAATCATACGTTAACCATATAACGAAGAGCATTTTTTGAACAAACCACTTATGCGCTGAGTATTCCTCTCGCTGAGCGGTTTTTTGCGTCTAAATTTGTTCCGCTTGTTATCAAACAACTAGGTATTACGATGGATATCCTTGCTAACTACGGCACTGTCCTGATTATTGTTGCAGCAGCTTTCGGTTTCTTGATGGCTATTGGTATTGGTGCAAATGACGTTGCGAACGCAATGGGCACCTCAGTAGGCTCTAAAGCTTTAACCGTTAAACAAGCGATCATTATCGCAATGATCTTTGAATTCGCAGGTGCTTACCTTGCGGGCGGCGAAGTAACAGACACGATCCGTAAAGGTGTTATCGAAACGTCTCTATTCGCTCATCAACCAGATGTACTTGTGTACGGCATGATGTCAGCACTTCTTGCTGCGGGTACATGGCTACTTCTCGCTTCTTACATGGGCTGGCCGGTTTCTACGACTCACTCAATCATCGGTGCAATCATCGGTTTTGCGTGTATTTCTGTAGGTACTGAAGCTGTAGACTGGAACAGTGTTCAAGGTATTGTGGGTAGTTGGATTATCACACCCGTTATTTCCGGTTTCTTCGCTTACGTCATATTTGTAAGTGCTCAACGACTGATTTTTGATACAGAGAACCCGCTATTTAACGCGAAACGCTTTGTACCGGTATACATGTTCATTACAACAATGGTAATTGCACTTGTAACCATCAAGAAAGGCCTTAAGCACGTTGGTCTTCACCTAAGCAACACTGAAGCATGGGTTTGGGCTGCTGGCGTTTCTGCGCTTGTAATGATCGGCGGTTACCTATACATCCAGAAGAAATTCGCTAACCGCGAAGAAGACCACGGCTTTGCAGGTGTTGAAGGCATCTTCTCTGTACTCATGGTTATCACAGCTTGTGCGATGGCATTTGCACACGGTTCAAACGACGTTGCGAACGCGATTGGTCCACTGTCTGCTGTTGTATCAACCGTTGAGCACATGGGTGAAATCACAGGTAAGAGTACTATCGCATGGTGGATTCTTCCTCTAGGTGGATTCGGTATCGTTGTTGGTCTTGCAACAATGGGTCATAAAGTAATGGCAACCGTTGGTACTGGTATTACAGAACTAACACCAAGCCGTGGCTTTGCTGCACAACTTGCAACTGCATGTACGGTTGTACTAGCTTCAGGTACTGGCCTTCCAATCTCTACTACACAAACACTCGTTGGTGCTGTTTTAGGTGTTGGTTTTGCTCGTGGTATCGCAGCACTAAACTTAGGCGTTGTACGTAATATCGTGGCTTCTTGGATTGTGACACTACCTGCAGGTGCTCTACTTGCTGTTGTGTTCTTCTACGGAATTCAAGCTGCGTTTACTATGTAATCGCGACTGCGTTAGTGAATACTAGCGTCAGAACAGTGTGAGCTTCAGTAACGATATGTAAATGCCATGTCATTATTGACTCAAACGCACAGAAAGGGAGGCTTTGCCTCCCTTCTTTGTTGCACCGCATAAAGAAACTAAATATTATTTGCTGATTGAGGCTGACTCATACGCCTACCCAATTTGAATCGTTAAGGGATTTACTGTGAAAAAACTGATTAGCTTAGTTTTGTTCGCAATGCTTGCGGCTCCAGCTGCCTTTGCACAAGACCGTTATATTGCTGACAAACTATTTACTTATATGCATTCTGGCCCAAACAACACATTCCGTATCATCGGTAGTGTTGATGCTGGTGAAAAGATTACATTCCTACAAACTAACAAGAGTACGGGTTACACCCAAATTCAAGACAACCGTGGCCGTAAAGGTTGGGTTGAAAGCAAGTTTGTAAGCACTCAAGAAAGCATGGCACTGCGTATGCCTAAGCTAGAGAAAGAGCTGACGGAAGTTAAAGGCAAGCTAGCGAATGCTCGTCAGAGTGCTGACAGCGAAAAAGCTGGCCTAGCAAGCTCTCTAGATTCTCGTAACAAGCAGATTGCTGAACTAGAACAGAACTACAGTGAAATTAGCCAACAGCTAACGAGTTCTCAAACAGAGAACCGTGAACTGCGCGCTAAGCTAGACACTCAAAAAGACGACCTACTATTGAAGTACTTCATGTACGGTGGTGGTGTTGCGGGTATTGGTCTACTTCTAGGCCTTGTTCTGCCACACATCATGCCTCGTCGCAGAAAATCACCAAACGGTTGGGCGTAGACGTAACGCTTGTATCAGGTACAGTAAATTCAGTATCGAAGATCAAAAAGGAGCACCGAGGTGCTCCTTTTTATTTGTCTGTTATCTAAATACGTATAGAAATCGCTAACCTTTCCACTCGTACAGAGCCGGGATTTCTATCTTCTGTTGATTGAACTCTATGATCACTGATTGTGGCTTAATCTCTAGTAATTGAATGTCTTGTCCAATCCAATCTCCTTGCGCCACTTCTTGGCCGTTCACTTTTACCCAACGTTTGGTCTCGCTGCTCGAGTACATATGGGTTTGTAGGTCTAACTTAGGAAGGACGCCTGATAAGCTATTGGTGTGCGTTTCCAGCTCAATGACCTGAGAACCCCTTTGCCCTGAGGGTCTAGAATCCATCGGCTCAGGAGCGCTTTGTTGCTCCCCCATAATGGATTCAAGCTTCAATGCCAAATCAGGTGGCAACTCACTGAGGTCTAGCCCTTGCAGCAGATCACTGTCCGATTGTAAGTCACTATTTGATTGCTGATCAGTGCTTGATTGCAGAGCAGTCGTTTCATCACTCGCGCCTGGCTGAACGGATGACGATTCAGAACTGGCTGTCATTTGAGTGTTGTTATCAGCATTAGCGAAGATCACTGCTGAGCCACCAGCGGTGTTTGCACGATTAGCGCCAGAATCAATCTGTGCATACATCTCTTGGCGTGGCAATGCTTTCAACGGTTGGCTCGCCGGTGCAGGGCGAACGGTGAACAAGGCATCTTCTTCCTCAGACACGGCATCCATGCTTGCTATATCAGCATCCGCAATTTCAGGCTCAATGTCTGATTCAGTTTTAAATTCTGGCAGAGCGACATTGGCAGCTTGGTTCACGGCTTCTTGTTGTTGGATATACGATTGATAAGCCAAGACGCCACCCACCAACAAAGAAGGAACCAAGATTAAGAGTAGCCCCATCGCTAACGATGAACCTCGCTTGTTGCTCATCCCTTTTGCAGAATTAGGAACATGATGATTCTGGTAGCCTTTGAAGCTTGGTTTGCTAAGAGAGTGCTGATTAATAGAAGATGGCTTGTGAGACGGCTGTTTAAGTTCGTGCATAATACGTGACATTAGCTTTCGCCCCCTTCTAGTGACATCAGCTTAGGCGAATCGAGTTGAGCTAATCTCTGCAATCTTGCTAAGGTGCGCTTACCTGCAATGCCATCAACAGACATACCTTGCCACGTTTGAAATGCTTCGATTTTCATTTTTAACTCATAATCAAATACATCACTACCGGAAACAACCTCTCCTAATACTTCAGAAAGCAGTAGATCAAGCAAAGCAACCGCTTCACCTTGATAGCCCTCTTTAAGGGTCTCTCGCAGCGGCTGCTTCCAAATAGCGACGTAATCGCCTTGCCAGATTTGCTCTAAGGATTGCTTCGGCATCACCAACAGCTTTTCATTAACCAGTAGCTCGACAGAATCCTTAGACACGCCATACAGCACAGCAAACACTGGTTTTTGGTCTATGTCGAGATTAAGTACCACAGGAACACCAAGTTCTAACAAGGTATCCAAACTGGCCTGCTGCTGCTCACACACAAAAACACTTTGTGGCTCACTTAAGCACAATCCATCACGCAGTGAAGATTGATATCCCCACAGCGTATACAAGTCTTTGATAGCGAGAGAACGATTGGTCCCCTGCATCAAATGTTGTTGAATATCTTGTGGCAAAGCAAACTTGGCAGGTTTTGGCTCAGCAACCAACTGAGGTTCATTCGCCACCAAAGAGCGCTGAGCCTGTGCAGACACTTCCGTCTTTGCTCCATTTGATGTATCCGTAGGCAACCAAGCATTGATATAGCTTGGAGCGAAGTTAAAGGTCGCTATTGCAAGACCAACGCTTAACGTCGCAATCCCTGCGTATTGGAATAACTTAGGCGCGACACGAGAAGTTAGAGCTTTCTCGACGTGATACACATCGGCCTGAAAGGACATAACCTGCTGACACGCTCGGTTAACCGTTTCATTGCTCGGTAGCTGCTCACCGTCATGAAAAGCCAACTGCAGTGCTTTATCACACACCAAGTTAATGAGCCTTGGAATACCATGCGTATATTGAGCAATCAGCTTGATAGAACGGTTCGAAAACAACATCTGCTCGCCACCCGCCGTCTCCAAACGAAACGCGATGTACTTGCCCGTTTCTTCGGTATTAAGAGGCAGTAAGTGATAACGACCAGTAATGCGCTGTGCTAGCTGACGTAGCTGCGTGGTTTGTAAGTGCTGTTGTAATTCCGGCTGGCCGACCAACAGTACTTTTAACAGCTTACGATTGTCGGTTTCCAAGTTTGTTAGAAGGCGTAACTGCTCCAACACATCGGCAGCGAGGTGTTGGGCTTCATCGATCACCAATAGGGTTTGAATGCCTTCGGCATGGCTATCAAGTAGAAAATAATGAATAGCCTGACTGAGCTGTTTCAACGATGCTTGTTCTGGGTACTCGACCTCAAACTCATCGCAGATAGCTTCTAGTAAATCCGTATTTGAAAACGTAGGGTTAAGTATAAGGCCAGCCTGAGTATGACTATCCAATGAAGACAACATCGCCTTAGCGACCGTTGTTTTCCCTGTACCAACCTCACCAGTAAGCATCGCAAAGCCCCCACCCTCGCCTAAACCGGCTTGTAGGTTCTGCATCGCTTCTTGATGGCGCTGACTCAAAAACAAGTAGCGAGAATTTGGTACAATCGAAAATGGCATCTCAACGAAGCCAAAATATTCCTTATACATGTGCTGCCCTATAATTACGATTAATGGAAAGTACCATTGCTTGCAGTAAAGTCCAGCAGTGATAAAACATTTCGAGGTGATAAGTTGCAAATATACGATAGCCTACCAAAAGACAATGGGCTACAGCGCTACCTAGTCGGTGGAGCGGTGCGCGATAAGCTGCTCAACATTGATAGCTATGATAGAGATTGGGTTGTGGTAGGGAGTACCCCTCAAGAGATGGAAAACCTTGGCTTTACTGCAGTGGGCAAAGACTTCCCCGTATTCTTGCACCCAAAAACCAAAGAAGAGCACGCACTGGCTCGCACCGAAAGAAAGTCAGGTTCGGGTTACACAGGTTTCGAATGTTACTTCGCGCCAGACGTGAGTTTGGAAGAAGATCTCATGCGTCGAGATTTGACCATCAACGCCATTGCTCAAGACGATAAAGGCCAGCTTTACGATCCTTACCATGGCCAAAAAGATCTCTCGGATCGTATCTTAAGACACGTTTCAGACGCTTTTGTTGAAGACCCTCTTCGTGTACTGCGTGTGGCTCGCTTCGCCGCCAAGCTTCACCATCTTAACTTCACGGTTGCACCTGAAACCATGGATATGATGAGTGAGATCGTCCAATCTGGTGAGCTGGCACACCTTACTGCAGAGCGAGTTTGGCAAGAGTGGCATAAGTCTCTTAGTACACCGCACCCTGAAGTGTTCCTCTCTGTATTGAAAGAGTGTGGTGCATTGGCAGTCGTATTACCTGAGATTGACGCTCTATTTGGCGTCCCTCAACCTGAAAAATGGCACCCTGAAATCGACACGGGTATTCACACTCTGATGGTTGCTCAGCAAGCCGCACTATTAAGCCCATCGCTACCGGTACGCTTTGCAGCTCAAGTGCATGACTTAGGTAAAGGCGTCACACCACAAGCTGAATGGCCAAGCCATAAAATGCACTGCCACACAGGTGTTAAGATAATCAAGAAACTGTGTGAGCGAGTGAGAGTGCCCAATGAGTTCAGAGACCTTGCGTTGTTAGTGTGCGAGCAACATTCTAATATCCACCGCGCAGGCGAGCTCAAACCAACCACCTTTCTCAAGGTTCTCAACAAGTTCGATGTTTGGCGTAAGCCAGATAGGCTCGACGATATACTACTTTGCTGCCAGGCCGACCACGCAGGCCGAAAAGGATTACAAGATCAGCCTTATCCTCAAAAAGCGCGCTTTGAAGTCGCCTACCAAGCGGCGCTTCAAGTCGAAGTAAAAGCGATCATTACCGATGGTTTTAAAGGCAAAGATATTCGAGAAGAACAAGAGAAACGCAGAGCCATCGCAATTGAAAACGCCCTATCAGAACTCGCTAGCAGTTAATCGTCGCCGCTCTACCTAAAACGTATAAAAAGCCCGCAGTTAAGCGGGCCTTTTGTTTCAATTCTTACAGCGAGACCGTTGCCTGTGTCTGTTACTGCATCATTAAGAAAGCAAACAGACCACAACCTAGAATCAGGCGGTAGATAACGAACGGTGTCATGCCCATACGAGAGATAAGCTTCAAGAAAAAGTGGATACAGATGTAAGCACTGATGAAAGACACCGCAACGCCCGTTAGCAAAGTGCCAACATGGATTGGATCACCGCTTGTCACCAACTTAAGACCTAAATAACCACCAGCCAGAGTGATGATTGGGATAGACATCAAGAAAGAGAATCGAGCCGCCGCTTCACGTGTGAAACCAAGGTAAAGCGCCGCGGTAATGGTTGCGCCAGAACGAGACGTGCCCGGAATGATCGCCATTGCTTGAGCAAGACCAATAAACAGCGCCTTTTTCCAACCCGCTTGGTATTCGTCATCGCGCAGGCTTGAGTTCTTGTCCACCCACCATAACAATAGACCAAAGATAATCGTTGTCGTCGCGATCACCCACGCACTGCGTAAGTAAAGCTCAACAATATCTTTCATCAACAAGCCAAAGATACACGCAGGAATCGTCGCGAGAATGATCATCCACGCTAACTTCGCTTCTTTACTACGATCGCCTTTAAACACTGAACCAAAGAATGCGCTCAACAGAGAGACCACTTCTTTACGGAAATAGATAACAACAGCTGCCAAAGTACCAACGTGGACAGCAACATCAAAAGCCAAACCTTGATCTTCCCAGCCTAAAACAGCTGAAGGAAGGATTAGGTGTGCAGAACTGGAAATAGGTAAAAACTCTGTAAAGCCTTGCACCAACGCCAATATAAACGCTTCAAAATAACTCATTACTTACCTTAAAAATTATAGTTTTATATCTACGACAGAGAGCGAGTCTAATTGCTGCATCTTCTGCCATATTTCACTGACGGTTCTTCCGTCTTGCGGGATCACTCGCGCAGGACAAAGATCATAAAGCGGCTGTGTTACAAAAGGATATTTGTAGATATCACTGCGTGGTAATTCTGGTTCACACTCAGAAACCTCCTCTCCAAACAGCACAATATCAAGATCGAGTTTTCGATCTTGTAGTTTGTGCGCATCTTGAGAGCGACCCCATTTAAACTCAATTTTACGCAGCTGCTGTGAAAATTCAGTCAATGAGAGTGACGTGTCGAGCTCTATCACAAAGTTATAAAACGGATGGCTATTAAAACCCACGGGCTCACAGTGATAGATTTTAGAGCATTTAAGGTTAGTCCCTAACGATTGAAGCTCTGTCCATGCCACCCTTGCATGCTTGTCGCGGTCTATGTTCGTGCCAACACCAACATAGGCTACTGTCATGCTTGACCTCGTTCGATGATCACACCAACGGCTTTTGCTTGTGGCACTGCGCCAGGTTTAGCCAATCGGATTTTAATCCACGGCACAGAGAACTGAGTCATAATAAGCTCTGCGACTTCTTCAGCAACACGTTCTACGAGTAGAAAACGGCCATTTGCAATGTGCTCAAGTACTGCAGTGCTCACTTTCGAATAATCCAAAGCATCAACCACATCATCACTCTTGCCTGCTGGGCGGTTGTCATGAGCCATTTCAATATCAAGCACCAGTTTCTGTTTGATCTCTTGTTCCCAATCGTAAACACCGATCGTTGTAATTACTTCTAGCTGTTCAATGAAAACTTTATCCAGTGCCATGACTTGTCCTTTTAGAGGTCGGATACCCATATAGGGGAAAAAAACGTATTATTTGCGTAATTCGAGATATGATATCAATTACTCTTGGATTGAGCATTATTTTCCCATCGTTAGGCGTATAACCGTTAAAGGACAGACATGACCCCATTGGCACTTATCATGATCATTGCTGCCTACTTACTAGGTTCAATCTCTAGTGCGGTCTTGATATGCCGAGTTTTGAGGCTCCCAGATCCTCGAACAGTAGGTTCTAACAACCCAGGAGCAACCAATGTCCTGCGTGTTGGCGGTAAAGGCGCAGCAGCTGCCGTCCTTTTGTGTGACATGCTGAAAGGCACTATCCCTGTCTGGCTTGGCTACTACCTCAAGATCGACCCAATCATTCTTGGGGTTGTGGCAATTGCGGCGTGTCTTGGCCATATGTATCCGATCTTCTTCCACTTCAAAGGTGGTAAAGGCGTGGCAACCGCACTCGGCGCTATCGCCCCAATAGGGTTCGATCTAACCGGAATGATCATGGCGACTTGGTTAGTGGTCGCGTTTTTGTTTCGTTACTCTTCTTTAGCTGCACTGGTTACTGTGCTACTTGCCCCTTTCTACGCTTGGTTAGTCAAACCTCAATACACACTGCCTGTAGCCATGTTGTGTTGTTTGATCGTGTTGCGTCACCACCAGAATATCCGCCGCCTACTCGATGGCAGCGAACCAAAACTCGGACAAAAAAAATCGGCTTAAACTGTCACGTCTAAGCCGAACTATTTTTAAACCGAGATGCGTTTAAACCGACGTAAGTATAAGTCGAACAACACTATTCAGTATTTAAGAACTTACAGCAGATGTTTATCTAAAAACGTCTTCAGCATTGTGTTCACAAACTCTGGTTGCTCTAACGAGCTAATATGACCTGCGCCAGGAATCACCACTAATTCACTGCCCGTAATGCAATCGTGCATTAGGTATGACTCAAGTACCGGACGTGGTTTATCTTCTTGTCCTACAGCAATCAAAACAGGCAGAGCAAAGTTCTCTACCGATTCAATCATATCGCGACGTCCAAACACCATTCGACCAATTCGTGCCACTTCTTCAGCGTTGTCGCCCTCAAGAGCTGATAACTGCTGAGTAAAACCTTCAACTAAAGCTGGCGTGTTGGTTTGCGTATCATTAGCGAAGAACAGTGGAACAACCGCTTCAACAATTGGCTGAGGAACCGTCTTGGTTTGAGTGATGGTATCTAACATGCTGAAGTACTTTGCGTGAGCAACTTCTGGTTCTAAACCCACAAAAGTATCCATTAGAACCAAAGACTTAATACGTGCAGGTGCAAGTTCCGCTAACTCAGTCCCCCACATACCGCCAACCGATAAGCCAACCACTGAGAATTCTTCGATCTCTAAATGATCAAGCAGAGCCAAAACGTGCTGAGCGTAATCTTTCAAGTTACGCATCGAAGTGGGTGCTGCTTGAGATTCACCATGAGACCAAAGCTCTGGAACAATACAGCGATACTGAGTTTTTAACGCTTCGATCTGCGGCTTCCACATTGCACTATCCCAAAGGTAGCTGTGGCCGAGTACAACAACAGGGCCTTGACCTTCATCTAGGTACGCCATCGATTGATTGTCTACTGTGAACTTGTTCATTTTCTTCCCTAATCTCTATCAGCAATTATTTATCGACATGCAGTCGGTAAGCTAGGATATAAAAACGGCCGCACAAGGCGACCGTTTATCGAAACACTATAGTCAATTACGCAATTGGCTCTAGCTGGTCAATAGGCCAACGCGGTGTGGCATGAACAGACAAATCAGCCGTTTCGCCATTCTTTAGGCGCTGCATGCCCGCATAAGCGATCATCGCACCATTATCTGTACAGAATTCTGTGCGTGGGTAGTACACCTCACCACCGACTTTCTTAGCAAGAGCTTCAAGCTCAACACGCAGTTGTTTGTTGGCACTTACACCGCCAGCAATCACTATACGTTTCATGCCCGTTTCAACCAAGGCTCGCTTACACTTGATTACTAAGGTTGCACAAACAGCTTCTTGGAATGCATAAGCGATATCAGCGCGAGTTTGGTCATCATTATCGTTATCGCGAATGGTATTCGCTGCGAACGTCTTCAAACCAGAAAAGCTCATATCTAGACCCGGACGATCGGTCATTGGACGCGGGAACTTAAAACGACCCGGAGTGCCTTTTTCCGCCAAACGAGATAACAGTGGACCACCAGGGTAATCTAAGCCCATCAGTTTCGCGGTTTTATCAAACGCTTCACCCGCTGCATCATCAATCGATTCACCAAGGATTCGGTATTCACCAATACCTTTCACTTCTACCATCATGGTATGGCCGCCAGAAACCAGCAGAGCCACAAATGGGAATGGAGGTGGATTGTCTTCTAACATTGGCGCAAGAAGGTGACCTTCCATATGGTGAACAGGCACAGCAGGCACCCCCCACGCATAAGCAATACTGCGACCAATCGTTGCACCAACCAGCAGTGCACCCACTAAACCAGGGCCAGCCGTGTAAGCCACACCATCAATGTCTTTCGACGTTAGGTTCGCTTCAGCTAATGCCGCTTTAATAAGAGGAATTGTTTTTTTCACGTGGTCACGTGAAGCTAGCTCAGGTACCACACCACCGTAATCGGCGTGCAGCTTTACTTGGCTATATAATTGATGAGAAAGCAGCCCTTGCTCATCATCATAAATCGCGATTCCTGTTTCATCACAAGAGGTTTCAATACCAATAATGCGCATAATTTTCTCGGCACGCTTTCGTCTAAAATGGGAAATTAGCGCAATATTACCCTGCCTAAGCTCTTCAAACAAATATTGTACAGACTATAATCGACAAAGTGCTTTACAAAGCCACTGTGATCGGATTAAAATTCCGCACCATTTTTGATCAAGCTGGTTAATGGCCAAACGCGAATAGAGAGTTAGCTCGATGGGTAACTTCTCTGATTTGGTACTGAGTAGCCAGCGATAATGAATAACCCCTGAGGTGAAAGGCATATGCCAATAGTTAAAGTACGTGAAAACGAACCGTTCGACGTTGCACTACGTCGTTTCAAGCGCTCTTGTGAAAAAGCAGGTATCCTTTCTGAAGTTCGCCGTCGCGAGCACTACGAAAAGCCAACTACAGTTCGCAAACGCGCTAAAGCAGCAGCTCAAAAGCGTCACGCTAAGAAGCTAGCTCGCGAAAACGCACGTCGCGTTCGCCTGTACTAATAACTTAATCCATAAGGACTGAGTTATGGCTCTTATTGAACAACTCAAAGAAGAGCAAAAATTAGCGATGAAAGCCAAGGACAAACCGCGCCTTGGCACTATCCGCTTAGCTCTTTCAGCAATTAAGCAACGTGAAGTTGACGAACGGATCACTCTGAACGACGACGACATTCTTGCTGTATTAGTTAAAATGGTTAAGCAACGTCGCGATTCTGTTGCTCAATATGAATCAGCAAATCGTCAAGATCTTGCTGACGTGGAAAAAGCAGAAATTACGGTACTTGAAGGCTTTATGCCTCAACCGCTAACTGATGAAGAAGTTATTGCACTACTTGATAGCGCAATCGCCGAAGCTCAACCAGCGGGCATGCAAGACATGGGTAAAGTAATGGCTATCTTGAAACCACAAATTCAAGGGCGTGCAGATATGGGGAAAGTTAGTGGTTTAGTTCGTTCTAAACTCGCTTAATCCCAAATCAAATTGCAACAAGCCGTGCAATCCTTCGGAACGCACGGCTTGTTTGTATCTGTAACCTATTCAAACTATTATTATCCACACTCTCAGTTAGTGCATTTTTCTAAGGTTTTATGGCAGGACACATCCCGCGTAGTTTCATCGATGATCTCCTAGCGCGTCTCGACATTGTCGACATTGTGGACGCACGCGTGAAACTTAAGAAAAAAGGCAAAAACTATGGTGCTTGTTGCCCATTCCACAACGAAAAGACCCCTTCTTTTAGCGTAAGCCAAGAAAAACAGTTTTATCACTGCTTTGGTTGTGGCGTACACGGTAATGCTATCGACTTCATTATGGAGTTCGAACGCCTCGATTTCGTGGAAGCGATTGAAGAGCTTGCTTCCTTTCTCGGGTTAGATGTCCCAAGAGAACAGCGCAGCGGTGAAATATCAACAACACCAAGAGCCAACAGCGAACAAAAACGTAACCTCTACGATTTGATGGGCGGAATCAGTAATTTTTACCGCTCTCAACTGAAGATCTCAGCTAACAAACCTGCGATTGATTACCTAAAAAATCGTGGACTGTCTGGTGAAATCGTCCAGAAATTTGGTATTGGTTACGTCGCTGATGAATGGGACCTTGTTCGTAAAAACTTCGGGCAACAAAAAGAAGCCCAAGACATGCTGGTTACTGGCGGCATGTTAATAGAAAACGATAAAGGCAACCGATACGATCGATTCCGTGGACGCGTAATGTTCCCGATTCGTGACCGTCGTGGCCGAGTGATTGGATTTGGTGGTCGTGTTTTAGAAGACGGCACGCCGAAATATCTAAACTCACCAGAAACGCCTATCTTCCATAAAGGTAAAGAGCTTTACGGCCTTTATGAAGTGATGCAAGCCTACCGTGAACCGCCTCAGATACTTGTTGTAGAAGGTTACATGGATGTCGTCGCTCTCGCGCAATATGATGTAGATTACGCGGTAGCATCACTGGGCACAGCAACAAGCACAGAACAACTACAAACACTATTCAGACAAACTAATACTGTTATTTGTTGTTACGATGGTGACCGTGCTGGCAGAGAAGCCGCACGAAGAGCTATGGAGAACGCATTAGAGTTCCTTAATGCGAATAAAGTACTAAAAGTTTTATTCCTACCTGATGGTGATGATCCTGATAGCTACATACGAGAACATGGGAAAGGCGCATTTGAAAATGAAATTAAGAATGCGGAATCGTTAATTGACTTTCTATTAACTGAGATAAAAAAAGAAGCTCCCGATACTGACTCGCGACGTTGGGGAACTTATGTTGTTACCAATGCGGCCCCTTTGCTAAATAAGACTCAAGACCCTTCTTTAAAGGCATATTTATGGAAAGAGCTCGCTTTAGGTACGGGTTGGAGTGATTTCCAGCTTCAAAAGTTTCTCAATGCTTTATTAAAGGTTAACAATGACAATAAACCTCAACCGCATAAAGAGCTCAAGCGCACTCCAATGCGTGAAGTTATCGCTTTGCTTATCCAAAATCCGAGCTATGCTGATATGGTACCGGACTTATCAAGCGTCAAAGGCTTACAGTTGCCTGGACTAAGTTTATTCGTTGAAGTACTTGATAAATGCCACGCGCATCCCCATATCAACACAGGCCAATTATTAGAGCATTGGCGACATAATAAACATGAGGCACTTCTGTCTCGTCTCGCGAGCTGGGAAATCCCCCTCGACGAAGACAATCAAGAAGACATATTTTTAGATTCATTGGACAATATCCTTGCCCAGTGCGTTGAAAAACAAATTGAAAACCTGCAGGCCAAAGCAAGAAGTGTCGGTTTATCAGCCGAAGAAAAAAGGGAGCTACTAGCTTTAATGCTAGATCTAAAAGCGTAACCCTGTTTGATTAGTCAGCATTTAATAAATTTGTTAACATAATTGGTTTGCATTTGAGAATGCAACGTCCTTCACCAGACCTGAAGTTGGATATCATCTATGGATCAAAATCCGCAGTCACAGCTTAAATTACTTGTTATTAAAGGCAAGGAACAAGGCTATCTGACCTACGCCGAAGTAAACGACCACCTACCTGCAGAAATCGTGGATTCTGAACAGGTAGAAGACATCATTCAAATGATCAACGACATGGGTATCAAGGTAGTTGAAACTGCACCTGATGCTGATGATCTAGCACTTAATGATGACGATGCCAATATAGATGAAGATGCAGCCGAAGCTGCAGCTGCTGCGCTTTCAAGCGTAGAAAGCGAGATTGGCCGTACTACTGACCCAGTTCGTATGTACATGCGTGAAATGGGTACGGTTGAACTACTGACTCGTGAAGGCGAAATCGACATTGCGAAACGTATTGAAGATGGTATCAATACAGTTCAACTATCGGTTGCTGAGTACCCAGGCACTATTCCATACATCTTGGAACAGTTTGACCGCGTACAAGCAGAAGAGATTCGCTTAACAGACCTAATCAATGGCTTTGTTGACCCAGACGACGATGGCACAGCTGCGCCAACGGCGACTCACATCGGTTCAGAACTTGCTGAAACTGATCTGGAAGACGAAGACAAAGAAGACGCTGAAGACGACGAGGAAGAGGAAGAAGAAGATACAGGTATCGATCCTGAGCTTGCTCTTGAGAAGTTCACAGCGCTTCGTACTAGCTACCAGAATCGTCAACTAGCGATCAACGAGTACGGCCATGAAAGCCCGAAAGCAACGCTTGCAACGACAATGATGCAAGACGTATTCAAAGAGTTCCGTCTAACACCAAAACAGTTTGATTACCTAGTAAACGAACTGCGTAACTCTATGGATCGCGTACGTACTCAAGAACGCCTAATCATGCGTCAAACGGTTGAGTACGGCAAAATGCCGAAGAAATCTTTCATTGCTCTATTTACTGGTAACGAATCTAGCGAAGCATGGTTGGATGAAGTTCTTGCTTCAGACAAGCCATACGCAGAAAAGATCAAACGTAACGAGCACGACATCCGTCGCTCTATCCAAAAACTGGATATGATCGAACGTGAAACGTCTCTTACTGTTCAAAGCATCAAAGATATCAGCCGTCGTATGTCTATCGGTGAAGCGAAAGCTCGTCGTGCGAAGAAAGAGATGGTTGAAGCGAACTTACGTCTAGTAATCTCGATTGCTAAGAAGTACACAAACCGTGGTCTACAATTCCTGGATCTAATCCAAGAAGGTAACATCGGTCTGATGAAAGCGGTAGATAAGTTTGAATACCGTCGTGGTTATAAGTTCTCTACTTACGCTACTTGGTGGATCCGTCAAGCAATCACTCGTTCGATTGCCGACCAAGCTCGTACTATCCGTATTCCGGTTCACATGATCGAAACGATCAACAAACTAAACCGTATCTCTCGTCAAATGCTACAAGAGATGGGTCGTGAACCACTGCCGGAAGAACTGGCTGAACGCATGCAAATGCCTGAAGACAAGATCCGTAAAGTACTGAAAATCGCTAAAGAGCCAATCTCAATGGAAACACCAATCGGTGACGACGAAGATTCGCACCTAGGTGATTTCATCGAGGATACAACGTTAGAACTACCTTTAGACTCTGCAACGGCAACAAGCCTACGCGGTGCAACTAAAGACGTTCTTGCTGGCCTAACACCTCGTGAAGCTAAAGTACTGCGTATGCGTTTCGGTATCGACATGAACACTGACCACACTCTTGAAGAAGTGGGCAAGCAGTTCGACGTAACTCGTGAACGTATCCGTCAGATCGAAGCAAAAGCACTGCGTAAACTTCGTCACCCAAGCCGCTCAGAAACTCTGCGTAGCTTCCTAGACGAGTAATCACACACTTTAGTGCGGTTAGCTTTTAAGCATAAATAAGAAAAGGTGAGCGTTGGCTCACCTTTTTTTTATCCGTGTGATTTAAGTGGCTAAGATGTAAGCGGAATTGCCCCTTATAGTGTCTAGACACCATTGAACGCTTCCCCTATAATCTATGCCCTACGGCCCCTTAGCTCAGTGGTTAGAGCGCACGACTCATAATCGTTCGGTCCCCAGTTCAAATCTGGGAGGGGCCACCAAATTAGAAAAGCCAGAACAGTTCACGCTGCTCTGGCTTTTTGCTTTTCTGATTCAGTACCAATCACACCCTGCACTTCCGAACCAAAAACGAATCGTCCCGCACACAATTCCAATTGCCTCTCTGTGACTAAACATACTTTTCTTTTATAAAAAAATCGGCAATATGAGAGTACATAAATCGCTCAATAGTTCAGGGAAGACTCATGAAAGACGAAACACTCTCGATTCACTTCGGTTACGACACTGATCCAACAACCAAATCGGTTGCCACTCCAATCTACCAAACCGTCGCGTACGAATTCGATGACGCACAACACGGCGCCGACCTCTTCAACCTTGCGGTGCCAGGCAATATCTACACTCGCATAATGAACCCAACCAATGATGTGTTAGAAAAACGCATGGCCGCCTTAGAAGGAGGTATCGCAGGCTTAGTGGTAAGTGCGGGCAGTGCTGCGATCAACTATGCGATTCAGACGTTGGCGCAAATCGGTGACAACATTGTTTCAACACCTCAGCTTTACGGTGGTACTTACACCCTATTTGCTCATATGCTGCCAAACCAAGGGATCGAAGTTCGTTTTGCTAAAGACGATAAACCAGAAAGCTTAGCGGCACTGATTGACGAAAAAACCAAGGCGGTTTACTGCGAAAGTATCGGTAACCCAGCAGGTAATATTATCGACTTAGAGCGTGTTGCTGAACTTGCTCACGCACAAGGTGTACCTGTGATTGTTGATAACACGGTGGCGACGCCTGTACTGTGTAAACCTATCGATTTTGGTGCTGACATCGTGGTGCACTCACTAACTAAATACGTGGGTGGTCACGGTACAACGTTAGGTGGCGTGATTGTCGACTCAGGTAAATTCCCATGGGCACAGCACAAGGACCGCTTCCCTGTGTTTAATCAGCCAGAGCCTTCTTATCATGGCGTGGTTTATACCGAGGCCTTTGGTGAGGCTGCGTTTATTGGTCGTGCTAGAACGGTTCCCCTACGTAATACAGGTGCAGCACTGTCACCAATGAATGCTTTCATGTTGATGCAAGGTTTGGAGACGTTGTCGCTACGCATGGAGCGACACACAGAGAATGCCTTGAAAGTAGCGGAATACCTCAAGCAACACGAGAAAGTCAGTTGGGTAAGTTACGCTGGCCTGCCTGATTCAGAATTCTATCCACTCGCTGAAAAGTACATGCAAGGTAAGCCATCGGCCATTCTATCTTTTGGTTTAAAAGACGGTTATGAAGCCGGTGTTCGCTTCTATGATGCACTGCAAATCTTCAAGCGCTTAGTTAACATTGGCGATGCGAAATCTCTCGCTTGTCACCCAGCTTCGACGACACACCGTCAACTAAGCGAAGCTGAACAGAAACAAGCCGGTGTATCACCGGAGATGATTCGCCTATCAGTAGGTATCGAGCACATTGACGATATCTTGGCTGACCTAGAGCAAGCACTGAGCGCTTAATGACGCTACAGCTAGCTCTAACACTGATCGTTAACTAACAGACATAAAAAAGCCCATCACAGGATGGGCTTCTTATTATCTATATCTTAGGTAAGCTGTCGATTACTCAACTGTTACCGCTTTCGCTAGGTTACGAGGTTGGTCAACGTCGGTACCTTTTATTAGTGCGACATGGTAAGACAGCAGCTGCATCGGTACTGTGTAGTAGATAGGCGCTGTTACTTCACTTACGTGAGGCATCTTGATGATCTTCATGTTCTCATCGCTTTCAAAGCCCGCATCTTCATCAGCGAATACGTAAAGTAGACCGCCACGAGCACGCACTTCTTCAACGTTCGATTTCAGCTTCTCTAGCAAGTCGTTGCTTGGTGCAATAACGACTACAGGCATATCTGCATCGATAAGAGCCAAAGGACCGTGCTTAAGCTCACCAGCTGCGTATGCTTCTGCGTGGATGTAAGAGATCTCTTTCAGTTTAAGAGACGCTTCCATCGCGATTGGGTAGAACTCACCACGACCCAAGAACAGTGTGTGATGCTTATCAGCAAAATCAGGTGCCAGTGCTTCAATTTCTTTATCGAACGCTAATGCTTTCTCGATATCAGCAGGCAGTTGGTGAAGTGCTTGAACGATTTCCGCTTCTTTTTCTTCATTGATACGACCTTGTAGACGACCAATTGACGTTACCATCATCAGCATCGCTGCTAGTTGAGTTGTGAAAGCTTTAGTAGAAGCAACACCGATCTCTGTTCCTGCGCGAGTCATGAAGGCAAAATCAGATTCACGAACCAGTGAAGAACCCGCAACGTTACAGATAGTCATTGCAGACATATAACCCTTCTCTTTTGCAAGACGAAGTGCAGCAAGCGTATCCGCCGTTTCACCAGATTGAGACAGAGTCACCAATAGGCTGTTCGGACGAACAACGAAATCACGGTAACGGAATTCAGAAGCAATCTCTACGTCACAGCTTACGCCAGCTAGAGATTCAAACCAGTAACGCGCTGCCATGCCTGAGTTGTAAGACGTACCACATGCGATGATCTGCACGTGTTCAACCTTGCTTAGGATCTCTTCAGCTTTAACGCCGATCGCGTTAGTGATAACCGAAGTGTCAGAGATACGGCCTTCCATTGTATTGATCAGCGCTGTTGGCTGCTCGAAGATCTCTTTCTGCATGAAGTGGCGGTATTGACCTTTGTCACCTGCGTCGTGTTCAGCGTTTGACTCAACGATTTCACGCTCAACACGCTCACCCGCTACATCAAATACCGTAACATCACGACGAGTTACCTCAGCAACATCACCTTCTTCTAGGTACATGAAGCGACGAGTTACGCTCAGTAGCGCCAGTTGATCAGAAGCAAGGAAGTTCTCGCCGACACCAAAACCGATAACGATCGGGCTACCAGAACGAGCTACAACGATACGGCTAGGATCTTTACGATCAACCGCAACCGTGCCGTACGCACCGTCTAATTGTTTTGCTGTTTTCTGTAGCGCTTCAACCAAAGAAGCTGAAGTGCGAAGTTCCCACTCAACTAAGTGAGCAATAACTTCTGTATCCGTTTGTGAAGTAAATACGTAACCACGCTCTTGCAGCATAGCGCGCAGTGCTTCGTGGTTTTCGATAATGCCATTGTGTACAACGGCAATATCACCAGACATGTGTGGGTGTGCGTTCGCTTCAGACGGCTCACCGTGTGTCGCCCAACGTGTATGAGCGATACCTGTACCACCAATCACTTGTTGCTCTTCTACTGCGTCAGCTAGCTCTTGTACTTTACCAAGGCGGCGTACACGAGTTAGGTTAGATTCAGTATCGACTACAGCGACACCAGCTGAATCGTAGCCACGGTATTCTAGACGACGAAGGCCTTCTACTAAAATTTCAGCTACATCACGCTGTGCTACTGCACCAACAATTCCACACATAGTTTCACTCCATCAATTTTGTTTTATTCCTATTGGCAGCAAGCAAAGGCCAAATCTTCATTAAGATCAATTATAGGAAGGTAAATGCATAATACTTAAATTTGTTTTTACGCTGGATCGGTCAGGATCACTCGAACATCATGTGATTCGATACTTGCTTTGGATTCTTCGCCTAAGTCTGTATCGGTAATTAAGATGTCAATGTGTTCCCATGCCAGCTCTAAGTTCGGGATCTTTCGTCCCACCTTTTCCGACTCAACCATCACGATCACTTCTCGTGACACTTCAGCCATTACTTTGCTCAGGCCAACCAGTTCGTTAAACGTGGTTGTGCCTCTATCGAGGTCGATACC
>NZ_JBFSTZ010000016.1:0-127637 GCF_041467155.1 Vibrio sp. 10N.247.310.23
CTGCCGAGGTCAGTAATGGCGCATTAGTTGGCACGGTGACCAATGTTGAAGATGGTCAGGAAGTTTCCATCATTATCACCGATGTTGACGGCAAGTCAGAAAATTATACCGCGACAGTCACTGGTGGCGAATGGACTCTCACAGGTCAAGATTATTCAGCCTTCGCTGAAGGCACTTTAACGGTAGAAGCTACGGTTACCGACATTGCGGGCAATACAGCGACCTCCAGTGACACAATAGTCAAAGACACGCTGGTGGACATCAGCGTGGATTTTGATGGTTTTGGTGATGAGTATTACAACTCTGCCGAGGTCGGTAATGGCGCATTAGTTGGCACGGTGACCAATGTTGAAGATGGCCAAGAAGTTTCAATCACTATCACCGATGTTGATGGCAAGTCAGAAAATTATACCGCGACAGTTACTGGTGGTGAATGGACATTAGTCGGCCAAGATTATTCAGCCTTCGCTGAAGGCACCTTAACGGTAGAAGCTACGGTTACCGACATTGCGGGCAATACAGCGACCTCCAGTGACACAATAGTCAAAGATACGCTGGCAGACATCGATGTCGATTTTGATGGTTTTGGTGATGAGTATTACAACTCCGCCGAAGTGAGTAATGGCACTTTGGTCGGAACGGTGACCAATGTTGAAGATGGCCAAGAAGTTTCAATCACCATCACCGATGTTGATGGTAAGTCAGAAAGTTATACCGCGATAGTTTCTGATGGCGAATGGACATTAGTCAGCCAAGACTATTCGGGTTTTGCTGAAGGTACGCTAACAGTAGAAGCAAGTGTTACAGACGTTGCGGGCAATACTGCTACTTCTAGCGATACCATCGTTAAAGATACGTTAGCGGACATCAGTGTCGATTTTGATGGTTTTGGTGATGAATATTACAACTCTGCCGAGGTGAGTAATGGCGCACTGGTCGGCACGGTGACCAATGTTGAAGACGGTCAAGAAGTTTCAATCACTATCACCGATGTTGATGGCAAGTCAGAAAATTATACCGCGACAGTGACTGGTGGCGAGTGGACTCTAACTGGCCAAGATTACTCTGCCTTCGCTGAAGGTACGCTAACAGTAGAAGCAAGCGTTACGGACATTGCCGGTAATACGACAACTTCTAGCGATACCATAGTCAAAGATACGTTAGCGGACATCAGTGTCGATTTTGATGGTTTTGGTGATGAGTATTACAACTCTGCCGAGGTCAGTAATGGCGCATTAGTTGGCACGGTGACCAATGTTGAAGATGGCCAAGAAGTTTCAATCACTATCACCGATGTTGATGGTAAGTCAGAAAGTTATACCGCGATAGTTTCTGGTGGCGAGTGGAGTCTCATTGGTCAAGATTATTCATCCTTCGCTGAAGGCACGCTAACAGTAGAAGCTACGGTTACGGACATTGCGGGTAATACTGCAACTTCTAGCGATACCATCGTCAAAGATACGCTAGCGGATATCAGTGTCGATTTTGATGGTTTTGGTGATGAGTATTACAACTTAGCCGAAATTACTAATGGTGCCTTGGTTGGCACGGTTGAGGATGTTGAAGACGGTCAAACGATCACTATTACCCTTACCGATAGCCTTAATGTCTCCCAAGTTTATACGACCACAGTAGTTGGCGGAAATTGGACGCTGACAGGTCAAGACTATTCGGGGTTTGCAGAAGGAATCTTAACCGTAGAGGCTAGCGTTACGGATGTTGCGGGCAATACTGTTACTTCTAGCGATATAATCGTTAAGGATACTCTGGCAAGTATCACAGCAAAATTCGATGATGCCGACAACATACTCAACACTGAAGAGGTTCAATCTGTTCGTCTACAAGGTGTTGTTCAAAATGTAGAAAATGGACAGCCTATTACCGTCACAGTTTCGGATAGCAATAATCAGTCTATCACGTTACAAACCGTAGTTGTTGCAGGGGCTTGGAGCATCGATGATGTCGATCTGTCTGCATTTGCGGATGGCAACATTACCGTAGAAGCAGTTACCGTTGATATTGCAGGTAATGAAACAACGGGCACAGACTCGACAGGAAAAATTGATACCGTCCCACCTGTTATCGATATTGATACCTTATCTGGTTTCAACATCTTAGATTTTCGTAGTGGTGATTTAACCACCATGCAGGGTACGACCGATGTTTCCGAAGGTTTACCTGTCTACATAGAGATCAATGATGGTACGCAAACGCTGACTTTTGAAGGTGTAGTTGATGCGTCCGGTGGCTGGCTAGTTGAGAATATTGATGTCTCTAGCTTAGACCCATCTACTGAGTGGATTATAGATGCGAGAGTGGCCAATTCGATTGGCAATGAAGTCAGCGATGACATGCCAAGTATTATACTGCCAGGTTCAGTCTCATTTTCTGAAAGCACGGTCGGGATCTTCGGAGATCAAACCCAAGTTGCTGACATCAATATTCAGTTTGCTGACGAGTTTGCTTTTAGTGCAAACCAAGTCTCTGCCGAGGGAGTGACGTCTCAAGGTCAATCTATCGCTATTGCATTAGAGTCTGACGGCCAAGTGCTCAAAGCAACACGAACCGATGGAACACTGGTTTTCGAAGCTAAGATTGTTGGAGATACCGTTGAGATCACCTTTTACCAAGCGGTTGACCAACAAGCTGGTGAAGAGTTACTTCAAACGGCGATCATTATCGAAGGTCTTCAGATTGATGACGATGGAACCACTGAGCTCGTTTTAGGCGAATTACCGATCACGATTCTAGATTCCGAACCTTTGCTGTTCGGCGAGTCTTACTCGATGGTTGAAGGTGAAATATCGTCAGGCAACGTTCTTAGCAATGACATTGACCTTGATACTGCTCTAACCATTAGTAGCGTCGAAGTTGGTGGAGTCAGCAAGGACATTTCAGGTGCAACTCCTGCGGTGTTCAATACCGGGGATGGTGTATTGACCGTATTTGCCAATGGCCAGTGGACCTTTGAAGCAAATCGAAATCTAGATCATAACCAAGACCATACCGTTATCTTCAATTACGTTGCCGCTGACTCTAGTGGTGATTTTGGCTCTGCAACGGCGACCATTGATATCACTGATGGTGCGGCAGGACAGATATTGGATGATTCGAAAACGGTGACGGAAGTCGACGTTACCTCCGGTTCGCAAACCATCAATGCTCAATTTACTATATTAGGTGGTTCGGATAACCCAGACCCAGATTCTATACAATTTAGCCCTGAGACTGTCGCGCAACTAGAAGTATTAGGTATCACTTCGGGAGGCGACGCTACAGCACTTACTTATACTCTCAGCGCAGATGGTCTCATTATTACAGCTAAGCAAGGTGATGATGATGTGTTCTCGTTTTCAATGACGACAACGGTCGACGGGAACAATGTACTTGCCGATATTGTATTAGTGATTGAACGCCCACTCGATCATGTTATCACCAGCGATTTACTCACGATTCCGTTGAATATTATTGGTACAGATACTGATGGCACTGCTTTAGAAAACGGCCAAATATCATGGGTGATAGAAGACGGTAATGATCCGAGTTTAGTTCTTGATTCAAATGCTTCAGTCAACGAGTCTGATTTAAGCAATGCTCCTGTCGGTGAAGTCAGTAGCACCGGAACCTTCAGTATCGGGATTGGCAGTGATTACTTAGACAGTGTGTTCTTTGATCTAGCAGATCAACCTCAGCTCTTCAGCGGCGGTGAACAGATTTATTACACTGTTTCTGAGGATGGAACATTATTGACTGGCTACGCCGGACCAGTAGTGGGTGGCGATGTTGCCTTTACTGTGAGTTTTGCCGCGCCCGCATCCGGTGATGTAGACAGCAGTGTGGATTATGTCTTCACTCTTTATAAAGGCTTAGATCAAACCAATGGTACGGATTCTCTTCCTTTTACCGTTACTGCTCGCGATTCAGATAATGATGAAACCAAACTAGACCTTAACATCTCTATTACTGACGGTGGTGAACCGTTTATTGGAAGTGGAACTGTTGAACTATCTGAAACCCCTATCGCCAATACGACACCAGATAGTGTAAAACAAAGCGCAGTGGTAAATTTGGATATCACGGCATCGCATGATCCTATCGTTTATCTTGGTATTGATGTGACAAACGGTCAGGCGGTTTTAGATGGTGATGGGGAAGCCGTTACTCATAATGGTGAAGCTTTAACTTGGAGAGACAATGGTGACGGCAGTTTCGATGCGATATTAAGTAATGGCGATGTCATTATGCAGATTCGTCTACCTTCGGACTATTTCCTAGAAGCCAATGCCTCCGGTACAGTTGCCGTTGAGATTGATCTATATCGCTCTATTGACCATGGCACTGGGTTAAAAGATACCGAATTGAATATACCGACAACGGTTGTCGTTATTGATTCAGACGGTTCGCGATCCACTCAAGAGTCAGATATTAAAATATACGATGGTAAGGATCCTGCATTCTCGATTGTAGGCAGCATATCTGTCGATGAAGATGGACTCATTGGTGACAAGGAACAAACAGGGACTGAAGAACCAAGTCCATCGATAGCTATTATCCAAGGATCGGACGATATCGCATCCGTTTCAATCAACATCGATGCTTTTGATGCCCTCGGTTACAGCAGTGGCGGACGAGCGATATCTTTGCAAGAAGTGAATGCCGATGGCTGGTATTACGCTCAAGATACGTCGGGTAACGATATCTTCCGAATTCGTTTTAACAACGATGGCACTACAGAGTTCAATCTGTATGCGCCGCTCGATCATGCAACGGGTGATGGTGAAAACAACCTAGCTGTGAATTTTGAATTGGTCGTTACTGATGCCGATGGTGATAGCTCTGATCCTGCTATCTATTCAGTCAACGTTACGGATGCGGTTCCAACTTCACGAAGCGGTTCTATTGAAATGGTTGAGGGTGATGACCTCAATGGACAGTTCCTAACCGAAGAGTTCGCAGGTGCCGATGGAGCAACTATTGTAAGTTTCGATTATCGCGGTACTACCTACACCTTTGTGGATGCTGATACTCCAATAACCATTGATCTAATCAACGATTTTGACAGTGGTAGCGTATACGGCCAATTTACCCTTTCACCTGATGGTAGCTATCAACTAACCACGAATCCCAATGTAACGACTAATCCTGCCGATCCTAAGATCGTCGATGATATTGATTATTTGGTGCGAGATGCCGACGGCGATGAAGTGGTAAGTAACGCGGAGCTCATACTGGATGATAACGAAGGTTTTATTCGTTATGAAGATTCTGAAACCACAGAAGACAATGACGCGATTATCGTTGTAAGTGTGGCAACCGGCGATGTCGACCAAAGCGAAACCGTTACTGCTATCGAGTTCTCAGAAGCATCGCTAAACGGTGGTAGCTTGTACCTTGATGGGGTGTTGCTTCAAGTTGTAGACGGCAAGGTCACCTTGTCTGGAAGTCAATTGGCAGCGATTGATAGTCAGTTCACTGGGCCTAATGGACAGTTGACTTATCGTCCCGCGCTTCATGAATCCAATACCACCTCAACGGTTATCCTAGCGATCAACGCAATCATTAGCACTGATACGGATCCTAAAGAACTGACGGCTGATGTTGCAGTGTCTGTTTTACCGGTGGCTGATGCACCGGATTGGTCGGCTTCCGTATTCTCCTATCATTCAGTAGAAGATGACTCAGACCCAGTCAGTTTGGACATAACAGCTCAGCTGGTGGATCAAGATACGTCAGAAACATTGAGCTACCAGATTAGTGGGATTCCTGACGGCTTGAATTTGACGTTAAATGGCAACGCAGTCAAAGAAGGGAAATCTTACACACAGGCTCAGATTGATAAAATGGAAATCAGGGCTGACGACAACCTAGCGGGTCGCTTTGAGTTTGAGATTACTGCGGTTGCAACAGAGTCTGGCAATTCATTCGCTGACCCAGATGATAAAACGGCAAGTATTGTACATACCGTTACTGTCGATATTTCACCTGATGCTGATACTCCTCATGTGTCTGTTAAAGACTACAAGGGACTAGAGGATGAAGCTATTTACCTCAAAGACGTTATTGAAGGCGCTTTGGCGGACACCGATGGTTCTGAATCGTTAACTTATATTATCCAAGTTCAAGATGGCTGGTCTGTTGAAGGTGATGGTACCGCAAAGATAGGCAATAATTCCTATTCAGTCACTGCCGAAGCTATCGCCAATGGTGTTGCTTATATTCAGCCTAAAGAAGACATCAGTTCCTTTACTGAAGATCTGTCAATAGACGTAACAGCAATAGCGACTGAGTCGACGATCGATTCACTTATTCCTATCAATGGGCAAGCGTCAAGTGATACAAAAACCATCAATATCTTTTTGAAAGGTGTTGTGGATGAACCTATCGCGGTAGACGGTGGTAATGGTCATTGGCAATACGACAGTGACAGTAAAGTCATCAGCAACCAATCGGTCTTGAATGAAGATGGGTTAATACAGCTCGACTTCCTCATACAAACGACGGATGACGATGCTTCAGAAGAGATCAACATACTGCTTACTAACATTCCTGAAGGCACTTTGCTGGTGGATGCGTTGGGTGAACCAGTATCGCTGACGATTGCGTATGTTGATGATGTGACAGGGCCCGTATTCCAAGTCTCTAACGCTCAACTGGATGATCTGTATCTCAAGCCAGTTCTTGATTTTAGTGGTGAATTAGAACTCACCGTTATTGCTATCTCAACTGAGCCCGATGGTGATTCGGGCGAGTTTCCTATGACACTTAAAGTAGAGCTAGCGCCGGTCGTTGATCAAGAAGACGGTCAAGTGGTCAGTACTCAAGGCATCGAAGACAGTCAAATCGGCCTGAACCTTGAACCTTCAGTGAATCAGGATATTGATGGCAGCGAATCCTTGACGGGATATGTCATTGATAGCCTACCTGCAGATCTCACTCTTTATTTTGATGGGAGTGTTATTCAGGTCCCAGCTTCAGGCTTAGATTTGGATACTCTACTGGACTCAACAACGCCAACGCTTTCGGATCTTCTAAGCAGCGGCAGGCTTTCTGTTACAGCGACAGAAGATTTAAGCGGAACATTCTCAATTCCTATCACCTATGAAGTCACGGATACCTCTCCAACTGGTGCAACGGATATTAAAGATATTACCGGATCCATAAGCGTGACTGTTGATGCTCGTGTCGAGCTAGATACTCGATTAGAAGGCTCTACAGAGCTGTTACAGAGTACAGATGGCTCGCCTGTTGATATCTCTAACGCCGTGACGTTCGTCGACGCGGATATCGATGGGTCAGAGTACCTAGATTATATTTTGATCGAGATTCCCGACGGCTATTCGTTGATTGTTGAGCACCCTAATGGTGCTGCGCAAGATAGCTCTGGGAATTGGATCATATCGGCGGATGGGCTAACGAGTGACTCTTTCCAAGAGCTCGCAGCGTACATTTTAGATAATGCGACGATTTCCAGCCCAAGTGATACTCCGGTACTGGATATTGTGGTTCGTGCTCGTGTGATTGATGGCGAAGATTCGAAGTATATTGATACTTCATTCCAAATTCAGATCACTGGCCATGACGGCGGTGGCGGTACTTGTGACCCTGTTGGCCCACCAAGTCCCATTCAACCGGGTGGTGATATTAAGACTAATGAAGGTGAAGATATCGATTTAACGGGCTTGCTCAATACTAATGTAGCGAGTGACCCAGACAATACGATCTCTTTCTATATTCCTGCCGATTCTCTTCCTGAAGGCGTCGAGATTTCGGGTGATGGTGTTATTGCGGAATATGACGCGGCTGGCGAAGTAGTCGGTTACTCGATCACTGCCGATGGCCTCTCGAAATTGACGTTAACTGGATTGGACGAAGACTTCGCTGGGTGTATTGATTTCACGATAGAGACGATTGAAACCTCGCCGTGTAATGGTGAGACTGTAACGACAGCTCAAACTATTAGTATTCAAGTCTTGCCTGTTGTGGATGACATCACCGTTGCCACGGATTCGACAACGATTCAAGAAGACATCGCCACGGATCTTAATCTTGAGCTTGTTCTTGGAGATAGCGTTGAAGACGGTCAGTTAATCACGGGTGAAGGCAATAGTGCTACTGGCAAGGAGACAGTTAACTCTCTGACCATCACAGTATCAAATGGTGTAACACTATCGGAGAGTCCTGCTGATACTGGCTTGTTAGTTGATAATGGCAATGGTACTTGGACGGTAACGGATCCTAGCCGCTTGAGTGATGTGTTAGTTACGCCACCTGAGCATTACAGTGGTGAAATTACCCTCACTGTGACAGCAAATATTACCGATGAAGCGGATTGCGTGACAGAAACGGATACGCAAGATAAAACGACGGTCGTGACTATTACTGTTGAGCCAGTCGCTGATGCGGCGAACTTGATAACAGAGGATATTATCGGAGATGAAGATAATTACATTTCGTTGTCATCACTTAGCGCAGAGCTGATTGACCAAGATGGTTCTGAAAACATGTCGCTTTCGTTGAAGGGAGTTCCTGAAGGCGCAGTTGTCGCGATTAAAATCGGAGACAACTATGAGTTGGTTCCAAACAATGGTGCTGATGGCGGTACCTTCGATGGAAACCCTACCTATGAGTGGCAGTTAGATCCAAGTCAGTTATCTAATCTAGTCATTCTGCCACCAAGAGACTTTAGTGGTGACATTAATCTGTCTCTAGAGGCGATTACTCAAGAAATTGGTACGACGGATATCCGTTATACACAATCTGAATTTACTGTAGGTGTTAACCCTATAGGTGACAAAGTTGAGTTCTTCGATTTACCTGAACAGCTCACTGGAAGTGAAGATGATGGCATCGTGATTCCTCTTGATGCCAATAGCTTTGAAACTAACAGTGATGAGTTTTTAGCAATTACGGTAACAGTGAATGGAACTTCGGACCCATCAGGGTTAGTTGGGTTAGACCGAATTCGAATTGGATCAGAAACCAGTTCTTTCACCAGTGTTGGTGGCATCATACAGGCGACGCTCCTCGTTAAAGCAAGTTCTGTTGATGAGCTCGAATTCTTTGCAGGCGATGCGTTTGGTAACCTCGATATTACGATTACCGGCCGAACGGTTGATCAAAATACGGTACTCGGTGAGTTAGTGGTCGACACGGGTGACCCGAGCTCGCAAGACATGACGCTTATTATCACACCAGAGCCTGATGCACCGTTATTGAGCGTTGAATATTCTTCGATCGTGGCAGAAGCAAGTGGCACGATTCCTCTTGGTTTAGACCTTTCTCTTGTAAACCCTGCTGATTCAGAAGTGGGCTTCATTACAATTCATGATATTCCCGCAGGTTTGACGTTCTCACACGGCTCTATGGTCGATGGTCAATATGTGGTGGACTTGGCAGATGTGCCTAACCTAGCGATTACCGGGGGCTACAACAGTGGTGATCAATTTGACCTAACGATAGAGCCGTCTGCAGAGATAGGCAATAACCAAGCGGTCGGGTTACCCCAAACCGTATCGATTGAGTTTGTCGCTGAAGGGGATTCTACGATTACCGCGACAGATGATAACGATCTGTTGATTGGCGGTACAGGCTCTGACAATTTTGTGTTCGCATCTTCAGGCTTAGGGAGTGCAGAAGCACCAAGCTACGATGTGATTCAAGATTTTGATGCGTCTCCAGACACTGATGCAATTGACCTCTCGGGTATTTTGGGAAGCCTAGGGCTTAATACAGGGCTAGGGGCAACACAATATCTAGATTTAGAAGAATCTGGTGAAGGTGTGACCATTTCTATTAAACCTAATGGTGACGAAGACGTTCAACAAAACATCTTGCTAGCTGATGTCACGTACGACGATCTGTATCAAGGTGACAGTAGTAGTGCATTAGAAGCACAAATTTTACAAAAAATGATAGAAGACAATAATTTAACGCTGTAAGTTAGATGTACAGTCTATAAAAGGAAGTTTAGATTGGTAGAACAAAAAGACAGCTGGCTAGCTTGTGTTGAGTGGTTGTGTGAGCATTTTAATGTTCGCAGTCACCCTTCCAAAATAGTGTCTGGCCTACCTTTAAATGAAGGCAGGCTCAATGAATCCCTTTTTCCAAGAGCGATTGAGAAATCGGGGTTAACGCTGAGCCACGTTAAAAAAGAATTATTGAATCAATGTCAGTTCCCTGTTGTTGCTGTTGAGTCCGCGACAGGGAGCCCCCTTGTCGTCACTCAAGGTTCCGGTGACGACTTTCAAGTATTGGATTGCGAAACCAACTCAAACCAACAAACTTCATTAAAAGAATTGGTTGCTCAAGTCGAATCGTATGTTTGGCAAGTGGGTGCTCAAGCTCTCGATGATGCTCGCGTTCAATCCCATGAACGCAGCGAGAATAAGTCCAACACCCGTTGGTTGTGGCGTGTCGTCAAAGAAGTAAAACCTTGGTACAGAGACCTGTTTATCGCTTCATTCTTGATCAACTTGCTCGCGCTAGTCGTGCCTCTTTTTACTATGAACGTGTATGACCGCGTGGTTCCGAACCAAGCGTTTAACACGCTTTGGGTTCTGGCGGCAGGTGTTGGTATTGTTGTTATTTTTGATTGGGTATTGAGAAGCTCACGAAGCTCTGTGACTGACATGGCTGGGCGCTATATTGATAACAAGTTGTCTTCTCAACTGTTCTCTAAAGTGCTCGGTATGAAGTTAGAAAATCGACCTCAATCGGTAGGTGCATTTGCCAGACAGCTTCAAGATTTCGATAGCGTGAAAGATTTCTTCACTTCTATTTCTTTGGTCACGTTAGTCGACTTACCATTCACTTTGCTGTTCCTGTTCCTTATTGGTTGGCTCGGTGGCGCGATGATGTTTATCCCTGTTGCGATCATGTTGGTCTTGATTGTGCTGAGCATTGCGATGAAAGGTAAAGTAGAGAAAACATTCGATGAAACCGCACGTCTCTCGACACAAAGACAAGCCCAGCTGTTTGATTGCTTAACAACCCTTCCGGATATCAAGCAAAACAATGCTGAGGGTATTACCCAGAAGCGTTGGGAACAGACGATTTCGTCGCTCTCTCAATGGCAGACTCAATCTCGTCATTACTCCAATATCGTGACGCACTCTATTCAGTCCAGTCAGCAGATCGTTACCATCACTCTGATCATCTTCGGCGTGTATCAGATCTCTGAAGGCTTGCTGAGTATGGGTGGTTTGATAGCCGTTGTGATGTTGAGTGGGCGCGCTGCAAGTTCGGTGAACCAGCTTTCTCTTCTATTGCTGAGGTTCCAGCAAACACGTTCGGCCGTTGAAGGGCTGAATCAGATTATGGAGCTACCTCAGGAAGAGTCCAAACACCAAGTTATCGACAAAGGAGACTTTGATGGTGGGGTTAGGTTAGATGAAGTGACGTTTACTTATCCAGAGACTCAAAGCCCTGCATTAAAGGAGATTTCCCTAGAGATCAAACCGGGTGAGCGAGTTGGTCTTGTCGGCGCGGCAGGCGCGGGTAAAACAACTCTACTATCGATTGTTGCGCGCCAGTATTTGCCAACAACAGGACAAGCTTTCTACCAAGATATTGATGGACAATTATGGCCAACCAGTGTCTTGCGCAGTGGCATGGGTTGGGTTGGGCAAACCACAAACTTAATTTTTGGTAGTGTTTACGACAACGTCACCTTGGGCGCAACCAATGTTGACGAAGAAAAACTAAGACAAGCGCTACAACAGTCCGGCCTCAACGGTTATATGGGGCGCTTAAGCAATGGCCTTGAAACACCTGTCGGTGAGGGTGGTCGGTTACTTTCTGGTGGTCAGCGCCAAGCCGTTGCCATCGCGAGAGCTCTGTATCGTTGTCCAAAGTTATTGATCATGGATGAGCCAACCAGCGCGCTAGATAATCAGGCCGAGATTCAGTTCTTCAATGCACTTCAAAGTATGCCGAGAGAAACCTCAATGCTGATCAGCTCCCATAAATCTTCATTCTTGATGATGTGTGATCGTGTTGTTGTATTGGATAAAGGTCAAATCGTGGCAGAAGGTGAGCCTAAAGAAATTCTCTCTTTACAGAAGAAAAGTGTACCTAAAGGTACGAGCCGGTTTAAGACGGTATCTGTGGTGAAGGGAGGTCGTCATGAGTAATGATATTCAATGGACCAACAACCACTTAGCATTCCGCTCTCGAAAGCTGATTTGGTTGAGTGCTCTACTCATTGTATCAATTATCGGTTGGGCTACGTGGGCAACATTAGAAGAAGTCGTGATCGGTGAAGGTAAAGTCGTTCCAAGTCTTTCGGTGCAAACCATTCAGAGCTTAGAAGGTGGACTGGTTCAAGAGATCATGGTGCGACAAGGCCAATCTGTAGTGAAGAGGCAACCTCTAGCTAAGTTAGAAGACACACGTTTTAAGGCGGCGTTTTTAGAGTCGGCTCAACAAGCGGATACCTTGCTTGCTCAGCAATTAAGATTAAAGGCTGAGCTGTCGACGGTCGTTTTAAATAACGATGCGAAAGAGTGGTATGAGCGAGTGGTCTTGGTGCCTCAAGATATTGCGGTTGATGTATCAAGCCACCCTGCGTTAATGAATGCCAAGGCGAACTACCGAGAACGTTTAGGACAGTTGAAGTCTGAACTGGAAGAGGCGGCACTTCGTATCGAGCAACAAGACCAAGCTCGTGTCGATACGTTTAACAATATCCAGACTCTTGAAAGCAGCCTCGAGATTGTGATTCGTGAGCGCAACATGCTGAAAGACGTGGTAGCGAGCGGTGCTGTTGCGGAAGTTGAGCTACTTAAACTCAACCGTGATGTAGTCAAACTCAAAGGTGATATTGCTAGCTCAAAAGTAGCAGCGCAGAAGCAGATAGCTGCCTACTCAGAGTCGATAGCGGATCATCGAAGTATCGCTTTAGATTTTCGTACCAAAGTGCAAGGCCAGTTGAATGAAGTGGCGAGCAAGATAGCGCAGCTGAACGAAAGCCAGCAGGCGATTGCCGACCAACTCAAGCGTACTGAAATTGTCGCGCCCGTTGATGGCACAGTCAAAGAGATCTTTGTGCGTACCATTGGTGGTGTAGTTCGTCCCGGCGAGCCGATCATTGAGATCATTCCATCAAACAGTGACCTGATTGTTGAAGCGAGAATCTCTCCGCAAGATATTGCGTTTGTTCATAACGGGTTAGGTGCAACAGTCAAATTCACGGCCTACGATTTCGTCATTTATGGCGGACTTAAAGGCGAGGTGATTTACGTGAGTGCCGACGCCTTACAAACGGAAGACGGAAACGCCTATTATCGTGCCCATATTCAGTTAAACGAAGACCAGCAACAAAACTCTGCCTTTAGCATTATCCCAGGGATGCAAGTCGCGGTCGATATATTAACCGGAGAGAAAACAGTATTGAGTTATTGGTTAAAACCTATTTTACGAGCTAAGGAAAACTCACTTCGTGAACGATGAAGTGGGTTAAAGCATAAATATAAAAGGAAGTGTAATGCATTCAAAATTCTTACTCTCTTCTTGCTTGCTAATGAGTGGGCTGTCTCAAGCAGCTTCATTAGAAGAGTCCGTGGCCTTTGCCATCGACTATAGCCCAGAGATATTGGCGCAATACTCCCGATACCAATCGGTGGTCAGAGACGGAGACGCGGCGAGTGGTTTGTATATGCCGCAAGTGAACTTGTACGCGGCAGCAGGTTATGAAGAAACGCGCTACAACAGTGGTAGCAAACTTGATACCGATGATCGAGGCCTAACGAGAACGGAAATTGGCGTTAAAGTATCCCAGTTACTATTTGATGGTTTTAAAACCACATCGAATGTCGATCGACTGACGTTCGAAGCAGAAGCTGAGCGTCTAACTCTGATTTCGCGAGCTGAAAACGTATCGTTAGATGTGGTGAGAAATTACCTCGATATCCTAAAAGCAGAGACGCTACTTGAATTGTCTAAGCGTAATGTAAAAGAGCACCAAGAGATCTATCAAGATATCCAAGATAAAAAGAGCAAAGGCTTGAGTAGCAACTCGGATCTGGCTCAAATCTCCGCCCGTGTTGCGACGGCGCAATCTTCACTAATCGCTGCTCAAAACAACCTGTTTGATTTACAAACTCAGTACCTACGTTTAGTCGGCAAGCCTGCTGTGAACTTGGTTTATCCACGTTTTGATTATGCTTTGTTACCAAGTTCAGCACAGGTCGCGCTTGAACAGGCTGTCGAGAATCACCCTGAAATCCAAGCTTCTTTGCTTGATATTGATGCCGCTCGTAAAGAAATGCGCCGTGAGAAGGGGGATTACTACCCAGAGCTAAAACTTGAGCTTCATGCCAATAAGAATGACAACGTATCTAACCCGCCAGGCGGTGTCGATGAAGATGCACGTATCATGTTGACGATGGATTATGACCTGTTTAATGGCTTCTCTACCGACTCCAGGGTTGAATCGTCAGCTTGGCGAGTGGAAGAGGCAAGGGCGATCCGATTACGAACAGAGCGTGAGGTTCGAGAAGGTACACAACTGGCTTGGAACGCTTACAAAATGCTTGAGCAGCAAAAATCCTTACTTCAACAGAATGTTGATGCAGCGAAAATTGCAGAGCTTGGCTATATCCAGCAATTCAATGTTGGCAGACGAAGCCTTCTTGATGTACTGGATGCAAAAGTAGAAGTGTTTTTGGCTCGAAGAAACTTCATCAGCACTGAATATGATCAAACGTTAGCGGCTTATCGAGTGTTAAATGCGATGGGTATGTTGACGTATGCGTTGAGGATTGAACATCCAGAAGAGTGGCAAGGGGAGAATAAGTAATGAGATATTTTAAACTAGCGCTACTTAGCTCTATCTTGCTAATGGGATGTGCAGAAACGCCTGATACGACAATGACACGCCACCAAATTGATGACTTAGCGGATAATGACCGAGATGGTGTGATTAACCAGCGAGATCTATGTGCCGATACGCCAGAAGGTGTAACGGTAGACATTAAAGGGTGTGCTAATTGGAAAATTGTCGAAGATGTTGAAGTATTAAGTGTGGCATTTGATTTTGATAAGTATGACCTTAAACCTGATCATACCGCTGTATTAAATGAGTTGGTGCGTTTACTAGGAGAGCAGCCTGATGCTTCGGTTACCTTGGTCGGAGATACCAGTGCTGAAGGTACAAACGTTTATAACAAAGCATTGGCCAAGAAAAGAACTGGCGTGATTCGAGACGCATTGATTGATAGAGGCATCAATGGTGAGCGTATCTTCGAACAAGAGTTTACTCAGATAACCAGCTTAACTCAGCACCTTCACAAGCGTAAGCGCAGAACGATTGCGGTGATTAAGACAGAAAGCATGGAAGTGAATCCATCTTGGAACATCTTCACTTCAGAAATGCAGCTCGATAGTAATAGCGATGTTGAGTCTAAAACGTCGATTGATCCAGTAGGAGGCCAGTAATGAAACGTCTATCGAATAAATCGGGCTTACTGCTTGCTGCTGTACCTATGTTGTTCTCTGCATCGACGTTCGCGAATGATGCCAGTGACATTGGTTTGGTCGCGATTGAGCCGAATATGCAGGGGCTTGTAGAAGATCTGCTTAAGAGCCAAGAGATCGACTTAGAAATCTTGTTGAGTGACAGCGTCCCAGAACAGATGATCATGCAGCGCTCGCGTGTTGGTATCACTTCCAAAAAGTGGACTGACAAAGAGATGGCTAGGTTTGATATGCGTTACGGTTATAGGCCAACAGAGCTGATGTTTACCGCTGACGTGATTGCGATTCTAGCCAATGAAAATAACCCTGCGACATCAATCACCGTCGCTGAATTAATTGATGTGTTTGGTTGTTCTAACGATCCTAAACATCCAAAATGGTCAGCAAGTAGTGATATTCGTAACGGTGAAAGCCTAGATACTCATATGTTGCCCTTTGCCATTGATCACAACCTGAAAGGCCATACTACCTTTTCAAGTTGGGTCGAATGTGGAACAGAAGGAGAATATGCCCATACTCAGTTCTTAGCGGATTTACCTGATCTGATTAATAAGATTGAAGACGAAGATGCCGCCATTGGTTACACCGTTTACTCAGATCAGATCTCTGATGTGAAATGGTTGAGCGTGGTTGATAACCTAGGTGTGAACTACGACCTAAACAAAGAAACGATCCTCTCTGGTCGTTACCCGTTAGCAACGGTTTATTACATGTACTTGAATATTCCAGCGCATCGCAAAGGCTTTACGGAACAAGAGGAGTTCTTTGTTGGGCTTACCTTGTCACAAGATCATCAAGTCGTTTTGAACCAATACGGCTTCATCAGCTTGCCGCCAGAAGCTATTCAACGTAACAAAGTCAGATTGTCGCTTGAAGAGCCCGCTATTGAAGGTGGCTACAAGTAATGGGTATGCCATGTTGTAACTGTTGTGGGAGAGTGATATTCTCTCTTTCGTAATGGTTCTCAACGTGACGGATTACGTTATTCGGTGATGAAATTATCTAGCGGGCATGTATGCCCGTTTTTTTTCGCCTAAAATTTGCGACTCGAGCAGTTGTTTGTCGTTTGGTCACGTATAATGGACACTTCATATAGCGCTAAATAAGCCCAGTCGATGAAAATCTTTCAAGTTCTAATCTTGCCTCTAATGCTGTCCCTCAATGCTATTTCATTTTCAGCGCAAGCAACCGAAAGCTGGTGGTTAAGAACAGTATTTAACAGCAGCCCAAGTCTGCCGAATTCTCAAAACTATATTAATGATATCGAGTTGATGGATTGTGGTGAGATCGAAGGTACTTTGTTGTGCAGTGACTTAACCCAATATTACGACCTGGATGTGTATGTTGAACTGGAGTTGGGGGACTCAAGTGTCGAAACGGTTCGCTTAAACCTGCCATATTCGGACCTAAGTTACACAAAGCTTCAGGCATACCTTCGCCAAGATGGCTTTGCTCTCAGTTCAATTCGTATTGGTGAAGATGAATTCGATGTTACAGCTCAACTCGAACAAGCTCGAAATGAAGGTGTTGGTTTCGATAAGGTGGATAAACAGCTGGTCGAATTTATCAACGCGCCTCACGGTTCAGCAGAGCAACTGAGTGTGTGGAATGTGCCTAGCTTATCTTCTTCTAGCTCTACTTCTCCTTGGATTCAGTTACAGAGTGATGGTGACAACTTAACGGTTGAACTTAATCGTTTTTAATTGCTCAAATTTATAGATAGTTTCGTTATTTATTAGGCTAAACAAGCCTTTCAGGAGAACGGCTCGCGGGCAGACAGCAAGTTATAATTCATTTAAGTGTTCGTTTTTCTGCGGCTCTCACATTTTTAATAAGCGTTTAGCTTTGCCATTTGTTATACGTTGAGCCTTCGGTAAAACGAGCTTAGGATACGTTCAGTATTGATAAAGGAGACAACCCATGGTTGCAAGAGTAACGATAGCGCCACAAGGCCCAGAACTTTCTGAGCTGGTGCAAGGATACTGGCGTACAGCAGAGTGGGGCATGACCCCGCAACAACGCCTGACTTTCCTGAAGCAACATATTGATTTTGGCATCACAACTGTTGATCACGCGGATATTTACGGTAACTACCAATGTGAAAAGTTGTTTGGTGAGGCGTTAGCGCTTGAACCAAGCCTTCGTGATGATATTCAAATCGTCACCAAGTGCGATATCAACCTATGTGGTGACCACACTCCAGATCGTAAGATCAATCACTATGACACCAGCGCGCAGCATATTTACCAATCAGTAAATAACTCATTAGAGCGCTTAGGTGTTAACGATATCGATGTATTGTTGATTCACCGCCCAGACGTGTTAATGGATGCGGATGAAGTAGCAGAAGCGTTCGCAGAGCTACACAAAGTAGGTAAAGTTAAGCACTTCGGTGTTTCTAACTTTTCACCGCGTCAGTTCGAACTGCTTCAATCTCGACTCGGTAAGCCGTTAGTGACCAACCAAGTTGAAATCAACCCATTGAACTTCGAAGTGGCTCATGATGGCACGCTAGATCAACTGCAGATGAACCGCATTCGCCCGATGGCGTGGTCTTGTCTCGGTGGTGGTAGCATCTTCAGTGGTGATTCAGCGCAAGCGGTTCGCGTTCGTGATGAGCTAGAGGCGATTCGTCAAGAAGTGGGTGCAGACAGCATTGATCAAGTGATTTACGCTTGGGTTCGTCGTTTACCATCTAGTCCAATTGCAATTATTGGTTCTGGTAAGATTGAGCGTGTGAAGACGGCCGTTGATGCACTGAAAATCGAGCTGACGCGCGAACAGTGGTATCGCGTATGGGTGGCATCTAAAGGTCACGGTGTGCCATAGAAAGCAATTCGTATAGAAGTCAAAGCCAGCTAAGTAAGCTGGCTTTTTTGTGTTCGCCTAACATGTTTCTCCAAAACTGTGATTAAGGTGGAATAATTTTCAAAAACACTCATAATGCACTCTGTTTTTCACCAGTTGGATATTTCCATTGAGCACTTCAAAATTCTCTTCAATCGCCCTTAAACCAGAGCTTCTAAATACGTTAGATTCTCTTGGTTATACTGAAATGACGCCGATCCAAGCGTTAAGTCTTCCTACTATCCTAAATGGCAAGGACGTTATCGGTCAGGGTAAAACGGGTTCAGGTAAAACAGCTGCTTTCGGTTTAGGCGTGCTGCAGAACCTACGCGTTAAGCGTTTCCGTGTTCAGTCTTTAGTGTTATGTCCGACTCGTGAGCTTGCAGACCAAGTAGCAAAAGAGATTCGTACTCTTGCTCGTGGTATTCACAACATTAAAGTGCTGACACTATGTGGCGGTATGCCAATGGGCCCACAGATTGGTTCACTAGAGCATGGCGCACACATTCTTGTAGGCACACCTGGTCGTATTCTTGATCACCTAGAGAAAGGCCGCATTGACCTGTCTGAGCTGAACACACTTGTGTTAGATGAAGCGGATCGCATGCTAGAGATGGGTTTCCAAGACGCTTTGGATGCTGTGATTGAAGCGGCGCCAAAAGAACGCCAAACTCTGCTATTCAGTGCGACTTTCCCTAAACAGATCAAATCTGTTGCAGACCGCATTATGCGCAATCCAGAAATGGTGAAGGTTGAATCAACACACGATCACTCAAGCATCCAACAACACTTCTACAAGTTAGAAGGTTCTGAAGCTCGTGATGACGCTCTAGAGCTGCTGTTGTTGCATCACCAACCAGAGTCTGCGGTTGTGTTCTGTAACACTAAGAAAGAAGTGCAGAACGTAAACGATGAGCTAAGCCACCGCGGTTTCAGTGTTATCGAACTTCATGGTGACATGGAACAGCGTGAACGTGACCAAGCTTTGGTTCAGTTCTCAAACAAAACCATCTCGATTCTAGTGGCGACAGACGTTGCGGCTCGCGGTCTTGATGTTGATAACCTAGATGCTGTGTTCAACTTTGAATTGTCTCGCGACCCTGAAGTTCACGTACACCGTATTGGTCGTACTGGCCGTGCAGGAAGCAAAGGCGTAGCGATCAGCTTTTTTAGTGAAAAAGAGATGTACCGTGTTGCTCAAATTGATGAGTACATGGACATGCCAATCGAGCCATCTGAACTGCCAGCAAAACCAATTGCTAAGCCGTACTACTCAAACATGGTTACCATCCAAATTGATGGCGGTAAGAAAGCTAAGCTTCGTGCTGGTGATATTCTTGGCGCACTGACGGGCCAAGGCGGCATTGATGGTAAATCAGTAGGTAAGATCAATCTGTTTGCAATGCGTGCTTACGTAGCGGTAGAAAGATCTGTGGCTAAAAAAGCACTGAACAAAATCGAATCAGGTAAAATGAAGGGTCGTCAATTCCGCGCCCGAATCCTGAAGTAATTCGAGACTGAATCCCTTTGCTGCGATATGTCTAATTAACGACATTGCTAATTAATGGCATTGCAGTAAAGGGTGTTCCACAAAATGCCACTTAAGTTTCTTATCTTAGGTTTATCGACCTAGTCCTCTATACCAAAGCATTATTCATCGGGTCTTATCGAATAAAGATCGTTGATATGTTTTCCTTCGCTAAGATACCAAGTCATCGCTTCCTGTCGATTGTGAACCAATATCGTGATTGTGGTTATTGAACCATCATCAAAATAACAAAGCTCATATTCTAAATCGCTTGGATGATCAGGAATAGCGGCCATAGCTTCCCTCCCAAATATCAATCATTTTAAATACGTCAACCCAACTCATTTATAGGGCTCGTATCACGTCAAATGAGTAATAAAATCAAGTTACATCACTGCCATTAATTATTTTTAGTTTAATCATTTGCCTAAATAGCTAGATTAGCAAGTTTGGGTCTCAATTTATCTCAAAGTTTTTACGACCACTGTTTATTAAGACTACTTTTATAAGAGCTAGAATTAGCGTTATAAAAACTGGGCTAACCTTAAAGGGATGAGTTAATCGGTTTGTGGCTTTGTTGAATTTCGTGAGAGGGTAGAATGAGAAAGTGCCGGTGGTTAGTTTTAGTGATCTGTTTTCTATTTACTGGGTGCGGGACCAAGTTCGCCTATAACAATATAGGTTGGTTTGTCGTTAGCTATATAGAAGATTTTGTTTCCCTCTCAAATAGCCAAGAATCAGAGCTTGAAGAGCGATTAGATATATTACAAAAATGGCATAAAGAAACTCAGCTACCTCTGTACATCTCGCAATTAGAAGCGATTCAAAACGTAGATCGGTCGGATATGAATCCCGCTTTTATTGTGGGCCAAAGTGAACAAACGAAAGAGCATATTCGCACAATCGTCAATAAGTTCGCTCCAGATATTTACGCCTTGAGTATGCAGCTTAGCCCTAAGCAAGACAGGGAGTTTTTAAAGAACTTTCGTGAAAAGCAGCAAGACTATTATGAAGAAAGGTTGTCGTTGAACGATGCCGATTCGAGAGAGCGATACCGAAGCAGAATAGAAGAGCGTGCAGAACGGTGGTTAGGTTCAGTATCGAAAGAACAAAAACAGATTATTTTGGCTTGGTCTAAAGAGTGGGTAAATACCAATAGCAGTTGGCGACAATATCAAAACAACACCTATCAAGAGCTAACGACGCTGATGGCAAAGAAGAGCGATCTGCATATTGCTCAGCCGATTATCATGAAGTTGCTTTTAAACAATGAAGCTTATTATCCTGATGAACTTGAGTCACAACTCAACCAAAATATGGAAACATCAGCCAAGTTTTTAGTAGATATCGCCGCGACCAGCAGTAACAAGCAGTGGGCGTATTTTATGAATGAATTAGAAAGCCTCAAAGGAACGTTGAAGTCATTGCAAGAGTAGAGCGTCCCTTTTAAAGGCTAGCGGTTATTGTCGAGCTAGCCTTTCATCCCACTTTAAGGTGAATTTCGGAACCTAACCCCTGTTGCTCATCAGTAGTTTTGGAATCGAACCTTTGGCTGTCTTCGATATTTTCTGCATCAATTGGAAGCTCGGCTGTTGAATACCGTGGTCACTCTGCAGCTCATCGATCATTAATAACCACAACCTTGCTGTCATTTCTGAATCGGCTAACGCTCTGTGGAAAGTACCGTCGTTGTCGATATTTTTGAAACGCACAAGGTCGCCTAGCTTATGAGTTGGTGCGTCTTGGATTAGACGACGAGCTATCAACATTGAGCAAGCGAACTGTCCATTGTAATCGCGACCAATATTATCTAATTCCGCATCAAGAAAGCGCTTATCAAATGAGGCATTGTGAGCGACAAGTTGGCTGTCTTGAATGAAGTCTGCAAACTCATCCATCACTTCACTACAACTGGCCGCTGTGCTTAACATACGGTTACTGATTCCGGTATAACCTTCAATGAATCCACTCACACGAAATCCCGGGTTCATGAGCTGCTGGAAGGTGTCGACGACTTCGCCGTTAACGAGTTTAACCGCACCGATCTCAATCGCTCGGTCGCCCATATTTGGTGATAAGCCTGTGGTCTCGAAATCGAGAACGATAACGGAATCTGCGGAGTTTGGAGCCATCGTGTTTCCTAATTGCTGTTTGGTAGTATCGCTTTGTATGGGGCGTTTGGTGTTGCTATGGGTAAATCAGTTATTTGCTATTGCTGATAGTAAGTTCAGTGTAACCCGTCGAATCGTCATGCTCTCTGTTGAAGGTCAAGGTATCGTAGCGGTGAACAATCAATTCAGCCGTGGTCGCGATAATCGTCCCTTCAAGCAAATGCCCACCAATTACATTGCCATTCTCATCAGCAACGGAGATATGAATATGCTGGTGGTTTGGGGTTAGCGTTGCCATCACCGAGACTATTTCGAACGGAGCTTGAACTAGCTTGGTGTTGTTGGCATTAGCTAAGCGAATATTGAGTTGAGAAACACATCCGACACAAGACGCAATAGAGCCCGCGGAGATATTGTGCGCTGTCACTAGCCTCTGGATCTCTAGCTTTAGGTCTTGGCCGCGGGTTAATCTCGTTGCGATAGGAGTGATCATCTTATTGCCTCAACGTTATATGTATTTCAAAGAACAAAACGAAGCCACATAGGGCTTCGTTTTATTTTCATTTTGGCTAACGCGACTTTTCTTTTGGTTAATGCAACTTTGCATTTTCTGTCGCTGAAATTACTTAGTCTTGTTGCTGTTCTCTTTTCTTCTTAGGAACGAAGTTCAATACTGAAATGGGTACTTCTTTGCGTGGTTCGAAACCTTCAACAACGCGACGTTCAATCAAGTGACCCAGACGCTTTTCAATAATGCACAGGTTTTTGAAGTTATCTTTCGATAGGAAAGATATCGCTTCGCCAGACGCATCAGCACGGCCTGTACGACCAATACGGTGAACATAGTCGTCCGCTGGGAAAGGCATGTCGTAGTTTACTACGCGGCTTAGGTTGTCGATATCGATACCACGAGCAGCAACACCCGTCGCGACTAAGTACTTTAGACGACCTTTCTTGAAGTCAGCCAAGATTTTTTCACGAATCGCTTGGCTACGTCCACTATGGAAAGCTTCCGCTTGAATACCACGTTTCTCAAGTTGAGCAACCAACTTAGCAGCGCCGTGCTTGGTTTCGATAAAGATAAGCGCTTGGTCCCAGTTGCCTTCGGTAATCATGTGGCTCAATAGTGCTGACTTACGGTCTTTATCTACGGTAACTAACCATTGCTCAATGTTCGCTTTAGACGCATCTGTCTTGGCAATCGAAATCTCTTCCGCTTCGCTGATAGCACTTTTCGCTAGCGCGCGCACTGGCGTTGAAAGCGTTGCTGAGAACAGTAGATTTTGGATGTCTTGTGGTAGACGCGCGATGATCTTGTTGATGTCTTCAATGAAACCCATGTCTAGCATGCGGTCAGCTTCATCTAGAACCAGAACTTCCACTTCATCAAAGTGAACGGCACGTTGTCCGTACATGTCGATCAAACGACCTGGTGTTGCCACAAGAATATCGACACCTTCGATCAAGCGGTCTTTCTGGTGTTGGTAAGATACGCCACCGTACATCGCTAATGATGTTAGGTTTAGGAATTTCGCGTACTTAGTAATGTTCTGTTCAACCTGAATCGCAAGCTCACGAGTTGGTGTCAGAATAACAGCACGAATGCGTTTTTTACGTTGTGTTTCACCTTTACTTAGCATTTCTAAGATAGGGAGAACAAAGCTCGCAGTTTTACCTGTACCTGTTTGTGCAGCAGCAATAAGGTTCTTACCAGAAAGCACAATCGGAATTGCTTTTTCTTGAATAGAGGTTGGCTTTTCATAGCCTTGTTTTGCAACGGCTTTAACAATAGGTGAGCTTAATCCAAGCTTGGAAAATGGCATAAGTTTCTCGGTATGATTTGGCTAAATAGCGATGGAAAGGTTCAACAATCTTATACAAGGATAAGATTAATGGCGGCATTCTACCATGTTGCTTGTGTACCGCTAGTAACATGCACATAAAAAAATCCAGTGTCGACAAGACACTGGATTTTCAGTTTTGGGTGTTCGCTATTTAGCTTGGGTTTATCGAAAGCGTTTAAGCGATCTCAATCTTCTCGGCTTGGTTCTGCTCTACCATTGATAGTGCTAGCGCTTCTGCGGCCTTAATGCCGTCGATACCAGCAGACAGGATACCGCCTGCGTAGCCTGCACCTTCACCAGCCGGGAAGAAGCCCTTAAGGTTGATGCTTTGGAAGTCTTTGCCACGTTTGATGCATACAGGAGAAGACGTACGTGTCTCAACACCGGTAAGTAGGCCGTCTGGCGTAGAGAAACCTTTGATCTTCTTCTCGAACGCTGGGATTGCTTCACGAATCGCTTCGATAGCAAAATCAGGCAGCGCTTTTGAAATATCAGTCAGGTGGATACCCGGCGTGAATGACGGTTGTACTTCACCGATTGCACTTGGATCGCGACCTTTCAAGAAGTCACCGATTTTTTGAGCTGGTGCATCGTAGTTTTCACCACCAAGAACATAAGCGCCGCTTTCTAGTTCACGTTGTAAACGGATACCAGCCAGTGCGTCACCTGGGTAATCACGCTCTGGGTCGATACCTACAACGATCGCGCTGTTTGCGTTACGTTCTGCACGAGAGTATTGGCTCATGCCGTTCGTTACTACGCGGCCTTCTTCAGACGTTGCAGCAACCACAGTACCACCTGGGCACATACAGAAGCTGTATACAGTGCGGCCATTCTTACAGTGGTGAACGAGTTTGTAGTCCGCAGCACCTAGGATTGGGTTGCCTGCGTTCTTACCGAAACGAGCTTCATCGATCATCGATTGCTTGTGTTCGATACGGAAACCAACAGAGAAAGGCTTCGCTTCCATGTAAACGCCACGATCGTACAGCATTTCAAACGTGTCACGAGCACTGTGGCCAACAGCCAATACCACGTGACGAGATTTGATCTCTTCACCGTTAGAAAGCGTTAGGCCAGTGATTTGACCATCTTCCATATGAACGTCGTCAACACGAGTGCTGAAACGGATTTCGCCACCAAGTTCAATGATAGAAGCGCGCATCTTTTCGATCATGGTAACCAGTTTAAAGGTACCGATGTGCGGCTTACTTACGTATAGAATTTCTTCTGGTGCACCCGCAGCAACGAACTCTTCAATTACTTTACGGCCGTAGTGCTTTGGATCTTTAACTTGGCTGTACAGCTTACCGTCAGAGAAAGTACCTGCGCCGCCTTCACCAAACTGTACGTTTGATTCTGTGTTCAGCGTACGCTTACGCCAGAAACCAAAGGTATCTTTCGTACGCTCACGAACTTCTTTACCACGCTCAACGATGATTGGGTTGAAACCCATTTGAGCAAGCACTAGGCCAGCGAATAGACCACATGGGCCAAAACCGATAACCACAGGGCGCTCAGTTTGGTTCTCAACCGCTTTAGCAACAAACTTGTACTCCATATCAGGAGTCACTTTTACGTGCGGGTCGCTAATGAATTGTTCTAACAACTCAGCTTCGTTTTCAACGAGAACGTCAAGCGTGTAGATAAGTAAGATCTTTGATTTCTTACGAGCATCGTAGCCACGTTTAAAGATATTAAAAGAGAGTACCTGATCAGAGTTAATACCAAGTTTCGCTTCAATAGCGTCTTGAATAGCAGACTCTTCATGGTCTAGTGGGAGTTTAATTTCGGTTAAACGTATCATTTCGATGTCTCGTTTTTATAGGTGTCTTAGCTAGATCGTTTCTTAATACAGAGTTTGATGGAAACGCTGATGTTCAAAGAAGCGATAAGCTCACAATGGCGCGCATTTTACGAGAAATTGATTTATCTGTCATACTAATTTGGAAACATGGAGCAAATAGACACGATATTAGAGCCGTATGATGTTGAATTTTGCTTTGGGATGAGTATTATCCCCATTCTTCAATTTTGACTAACTTATAGAGCAGAGCATCATGGCATTTGTCGTAGGCGATAATTGTATTCAATGTAAATACACAGACTGTGTGGCAGTGTGTCCCGCAGATGCGTTCCATGAAGGCCCAAACTTCATGGTAATTAACCCGATCGAATGTATCGATTGTGGTTTATGTGTACCTGAATGTGATGCTCAAGCGATCTTCCAAGAAGACGAACTGCCAGAAGATCAAAAGATCTTCATCGAAGTGAACGCAGAGCTCGCTGAGATTTGGCCTGTGCAAACGGAAGTAAAAGCACCAATGGATGACGCTGAAAAGTGGAATGGTGTGTGTGATAAGTTGGCAATGCTAGAAAAGTAATTGTTGAAAAGAACTCAAATAAAAAGGCGTACTGATTTAATCAATACGCCTTTTTTAATATCTGAACACTGTCGATTAGCTAGTTAGCTTAGAGGTCTAGCTGTGCTGACGACGCATGTTGTCGAGAATGATGCCAGTCGCCATTGCAACGTTCAAAGACTCTGCGCCACCGAATGCTGGAATCGTAATCTTATCTGTCACGTATTTAGCGGCGTGTTCACGAATACCGTGAGACTCGCTGCCCATCAGCAAAATGCCATTTGCAGTGAAGTCAGTCTTATGAACACTTTCGCCTTCCAAAAATGCACCGTAAACCGGTAGATTCGCTTGCTCTAAGTAAGCTGGTAAGTCAGTTTGACTTACGTGTACTCGGCCAAAGCTGCCCATAGTCGCGCTGATAGTTTTAGGGTTGTATGGGTCTGCGCAATCACTGCTCGCAACGATATGCTTGATGCCATACCAGTCTGCTACGCGAATAATCGTACCTAGGTTGCCAGGGTCTGAAACGCCATCAAGCGCAATCATCAGTCCTGTTGCTTCTGGTAGTTCAAACGTTGGGATCTCAACAACTGCAATCGCGGCATTGTTACTCACCAAAGTACTTGCTTTGGTTAGATCATCCAGCGAGGCTTCAACACAATCAAACTCAATCAGTGAAGCATGATTTTCAGATAAGAAATCAGCGGTAGCAAAGACATTCTTCACCACTAAGTCACTATTGAACAGCTCAAGAACGTTCTTTTCACCTTGAACTAGAAACAGGCCGTGGGCTTTACGTTGTTTCTTTTGGCCCAAAGCACGAAGGAGTTTTAATTGGTTTTTTGAAATCATGTTTTTATCCTAGATATAAGCCCGCGCATTATAGAGCAAAGGTTAGCGAACCAAAAGCGTGATGACTCAATGCGATCTACATAAAAAGCAAAAGCAACTCACTTAAAAAAGAAAAGCGCACTAAATAGCGCGCTCTTATGGGATTTACTCACCTAAGTTAAGCTGAACTGACAGCCTAATACGGAGCAGGATAGCGTTTAAATACTGTGTTGATATCAGTCAGGATCTCTTCTGATAGCGGTTTACTAAAAGCGGCTACGTTCTCTTTTAATTGCTCCATGGTCGTTGCACCGATGATGGTGGACGTCACCCCATCAACTTGATTACACCATGCCAATGCCAGTTGGCTCGGAGTAAATCCATGAGCGTTTGCTACTTCAACATAGCCTTTAACCGCTTCGTTGGCAGATTCAGTGTCACGGAAAATGCCTTTACGTTGCATGTAAGTCCAACGGCTGCCTTCCGGTCTTGCGCCATCAATGTACTTTCCACTCAACATGCCTGCAGCTAAAGGTGACCATGGCAGGTAAGCTACATCTTCATGCACACAGTTCTCAATCAGATATGGCCAGTCTTTTGCGTGCAGTAGGCTAAATTCATTCTGAATCGAAACCATACGTGGCAAATCGTGTTTTTCACTCAGCTTGAGGTAAGTGTTAATGCCCCAAGTAGAATCATCTGAAAGCCCGACATGGCGAATTTTCCCCGCCTTAATGCAGCTTGCCAGTGCTTGTAGGATTTCCAACATCTCAGCTTCATGCTGCTTTCGGTCAATATCACTGAATCGAATGTGATTCGGGAAATGCTTACCAAAGTGAGGCGTTGTACGATTTGGCCAATGAAGTTGGTAAAGGTCGATATAGTCTGTTTGTAGGCGTTTTAATGATGCGTCAACGGCTGCGATCACCGCTTCACCCGTTATCGGGCCGCCATCTCGAACCCAAGGAAGCCCTGGCCCGGCAATTTTGCTCGCAATGATCAACTCTTGTCGACGCTGTGGGTTACGCGATAACCAGTTACCAATGATCGCTTCTGTTTTTCCGTAGGTATCTGGAGAAGGTGGAACCGCGTACATCTCTGCAGTATCGATAAAGTTAATACCTTGGCTTAATGCGTATTCGATCTGTTGGTCGGCTTGCTGCTGCGTATTTTGTAGCCCCCAAGTCATGCTGCCAAGACAGATACGGGAAACGGGAATTTGACTACTTCCTAGCTTTGAATATTCCATTGAATTCGGGGTTCCTGTGGTTAGGTTCTCTGGTACTCGCATTATAGTTTTGAAAAGAGGGCGAGTGAGGAATGAAAACGAATATGAATTATTAGCACAAAATGACACGACAAGGTATGGCATCGGGGAGTTTAGTGAGTCATTTCTCAGCGCTGCAAGCTAGTGTGTGCAATGCGTGAAAATACATTCGCGAGAAACTATGAGCCAATTGGTGATCGAGAAGTGAAGAACAACAAGCAATGAGCGAAGGTTTAATGTTCAGCTTGTTTGGGAGTGGGGGAGAGGAGAACAGATCAAAAATAAAAAAAGCTCTACCGGATAGAGCGTAGAGCTTTTTTATAGGGGTCTTAATAGTGCTAGGTATTCATTGAGTTACGAGGTCGCGTTTGTGTCTAATCCACCCTGGATCTGCGCCTGTCTTAGAGCTTCCTGCCTTTGAACTTCTTTCTCAGTTAATACTGGTCGAAGCGTTTCCTCAGAGGCTTGAGGAGAGAAAATGAAATATTTATTAATCGTCATAACTGTGTCTCCGTGTAACGTATGACAGATTCTGCATCAAGGATAAATTGTGATCATCATCCACTTTGTACTTTTGTTAGGCTGAGAGCGGAGGGCGTAGAATGCGTACAAAGCGATCTCTTATCATCCGTATGCAATGTTGAACTGACGAAACCCTCTGTTTTCAAGTATAGGAAGCGCATCTAATTTCGCACAATAATGATTTAGAGCAATTACATACATGGTCAGGGGCGTAAGATGAAAACCCTCGCTACTGACTCTGTGCTCGTATTTATTTAACGATGTATCACTTATCGACATAATAATTAAGTCAGTAAATCAATTACTTAATCCATGGTGAGATGAATTATGGAAAAGCTTGTAGAACGTTTTCTGAATTACGTTACTTTTGATACCAAATCCGATCCTTCTAATCAGCAATGCCCAAGTTCACCGGGTCAAATTACCTTTGCTGAAGCCTTAAAGTTAGAATTGGTGGCATTAGACTTAGTTGATGTGTCTTTAGATGACAATGGATACTTGATGGCGAAACTGCCGTCGAATGTCGATTACGATGTGCCTGCGATTGGCTTTGTGGCGCACATGGATACCGCTCCTGACGCATCAGGCGCCAACGTGAAACCACAAGTGATTAAAGATTACCGAGGTGGAACGATTGAATTAGGGGAAAGTGGCGAGAGTTTGAACCCAAGCCAGTATCCAGATCTTGATTCTTTACATGGTCACGACCTGATTACGACTGACGGCACAACTCTGCTTGGTGCCGACAACAAAGCGGGCATCGCTGAAATCATCAGTGCAATTGCTTACCTGAAAGCGAATCCAGACATCAAACACGGCGACATCTGCATTGGTTTCACGCCGGATGAAGAGATTGGTCGCGGTGCGAACCTGTTTGACGTTGAAAAATTTGGCGCCGAGTGGGCGTACACCATCGATGGTGGCCCAGTAGGGGAGTTGGAATTTGAGAACTTCAATGCCACGAGCGCCGATGTTATCTGTCATGGCGTGAACGTTCACCCGGGCACCGCAAAAGATAAAATGGTGAACTCGATGAACATTGCAGCGCAATTCCAATTGATGATGCCTGCGCAAGAAACACCAGAGTGCACAGAAGGTTATGAAGGCTTCTACCACCTGAAATCGGCGGAAATGGGTGTGGCTCGCTCTGAACTGGGATACATCATCCGTGATTTTGAACGTGAGGGTGTAGAAGCGCGTAAAGCATTCATGCAGCAGAAAGTCGATGAGCTGAATGAGCGCCTTGAGAAAGGCCGTGTTGAGCTGGTGCTAACCGATAGCTACTTCAACATGAAAGAGATGGTTGAACCGCATCAACATATTATTGAATTGGCCAAGCAGGCGATGATTGAGTGCAATGTCGAGCCAATGGTTAAACCAATCCGAGGTGGTACAGACGGTGCTCGCTTATCTTTCATGGGGCTACCATGTCCGAATATCTTTACTGGCGGTTACAACTTCCACGGTATTCATGAGTTCATTACCATTCAAGGCATGGAGCAAGCGGTAAAAGTGATTGTTGAACTGTCACAACGTACAGCAACGCATTACCAAAAATAGAACATCAGAGCGTTATATCTCTTTGTATTTTTGAGAGTATTCAATAATACTCTCTTTAAGCATAAGGGAGTACGCGATGAAAAAGTTAGTTTTACTTTGCACCCACTTAGCCGTGGGTGCTGTTGGTTTTGGGCTAGGTGTTTACGCATTGCCTATCTTGATTGAGCCTGATTCTCCTTCCTCAAGTTCTGTTGAAGCGATCAGTGAGCAGGCTATCTACACGGGCGAGTTCACTAAAGATCGACAAGACAGTGACTTCTTGCACTGGGGAGAAGGCATCGTCTCAGTATCCGAAAGTGCGATCGCTTTTGAAGGTGAATTGGCGCCGGGACCTGATTACAAGGTTTATCTCTCGCCTAAGTTCATTGAAACCGAGCACGCTTTCAATGACAGCAAGAACGAGTTATTGAGAGTCGGAGATGTGAAAACATTCGACCGCTTTATGGTTGAGCTTCCCGAAGGTACTGATCTTAATCGATTTAATACGGTTGTGATTTGGTGTGAAACTTTTGGCCAATTTATTACTTCTGCCAAGATAAAATGATAGCCTTACCAATAGCTGATTTAGGCACGTAAAAAAGCGCTCTATTTTTGAGCGCTTTTTCATAGCGAAGTCTCCGCTAATCGTTGTAAAGCTCGTCGTTGTAATGCTAAGGAATAAGTAATGGAAAAAGTGTGGCAAGTAATTGATTTTCTACTCGCTCATAAGTTTATTTTTAGTGCGTTGATTATCACTATTATTTTAATCATTCGCCGAATCACCTTATCTCAAATAAGAGGTGATGTTGCTTTCCTTAGTGAAGACCAACGTAACTGGATGTCACGAACCAAAAACGGCACATTCGCGATTATTGTTGTGACGTTATTTGTGCTGTGGAAATCCGAAATCAGCGAGTTTGCGCTATCTGTCACGGCCATTGCTGTTGCGATAGTAGTGGCTTCAAAAGAGATCATTTTGTGTTTCACCGGTTCTATTCAGCGTGCGAGTTCTCGTTCATTTAGAATTGGCGACTGGATCGAAGTGGGTAAAATCAGCGGTGAAGTGATTGAGCACAATCTGATGGCGACCGTGATTCAAGAAATCGATTTGTATCATGGGCAATATCACTTCACTGGCAAGACAGCCACGCTGCCTAATAGCATGTTCTTCACTTATCCGGTTAAGAACCTCAACTTCATGAAGCGTTATGTTTATCATAACTTTTTTGTGACGGTGAAAGACTTTGTAAACCTATACCCTATGCTGTCGGGTCTTATTGTGAAAATTGAAGAGCATTGCGAAGAGTTTATCGATGTTGCTCGCCGTTACAACGGTGTGATCGAAAAGCACGCTGGTGTTGACCTTCCGGGTTCTGAGCCTCACATCCATATCACAAGCAGTTCGACAGGTGAGCAAGAAGTCCATTTTATGATTTTCTGTCCAACCGAGAAGGCGGTTCATCTAGAGCAAGAGATTCGTAAAGATTTCATGGAAGCATACGCTGAAGCATTTCCTGTCAGTGCTTAATCCTGCAGTCCGCTGAGCCCCAAACAAAAGAAAGCCGAGAGCGATAATATCGACTCTCGGCTTTTTTGTTCTAACTATCTGTTCGTTTAATCTAGGTCAGCCAGTGGCAACCAATCGACTTGTACACCAGCTTGTTCAAACATATCTTGGCTCACTTTGATTTTGTCTCCCCAGCGAGAAAGAAAGTCTTCACTTTGCTCTGGGCAGTGAACCGCAGAAATACCGGTTTGGATGATTTTCGCTGCGCAGTTTGGGCAAGGGAAGTGAGTCACCCAGATTTCACAGCTGTCCAAATCACGCTTGGCGAATAAGATCGCATTTTCTTCAGCGTGAAGTGTCTTGAGGTACTTCATCTCTCTGTCATCAGTATCCGCACTATCAGACACGCCATGTGGGTAGCCATTAAAACCAACAGAAACAATGCGGTTGTGCTTAGTGATTACGGCGCCGACTTGAGTTGAAGGATCTTTACTCCAAGAACCGACCAATTCCGCCATTTGATAGAAACGTTTAGCCCATTTTGAAATCATGAGAATTCCTTAACAATTAAATGTGAATGCTTATCTGTCTGACAATACATTATGTTAGACAATATCCATAGAGAACAAAAGCTGAGAGATTGATTTACTTAGGAATTGTAGCGTGTTTGTAATCACTTTATAAGCACTTGGTTTCAATTAACATATTGATACACTTTGGCCAGTTATAATTGATATTCCTCGGACATTTGAAGCAATTGTGTTACGTAACTTTTATGCTGTTCAAATACTAATAAGTGACGGTATAACCATGCGTAAAAAGTTGATCCTTACTGCTCTTGCAAGCTCTCTTATTCTTGCTGGATGTGGGCAAGATGCTCAGAATGCCAAGCAAGCGCCTTTACCTCTCGTAGCTGTACAGGATGTTAGCGTCGTTTCTCACCAACAAAGTAAGTCGTACATCGGTCGTATTGAAGCCGTTGAAGACACGGCAATTACTGCACAAGTTTCTGGCTACCTGCAAAGCCGCCATTTCAAAGAAGGCCAAATGGTCGAGAAGGGGCAATTGCTTTACTCAATTGAGCCTTCATCATTTGAAGCAGAAGTAGCAAGCGCGAAAGCGGCTGTTGCTCAAGCGAATGCCAACCTTAAAAAAGCCGAACTTGATTTCAATCGTGGTAAGAACCTACTTCCTAAGGGCAGTATTTCTCAATCTGAATTTGATGCATTAACGGCAAACCTATTAGGTTCTCAAGCACAGTTAGAAGCAAGCCAAGCTCAGTTAAACGCCGCGAATGTCCAACTTTCTCACACCAAAATTATCGCGCCTTTCTCTGGAAGAATCAGTGACACTAAAGTAAGTAAAGGTGACCTAGTTTCACCGTCTTCAGGTGTTCTGACAACTTTGGTTAGCCTAGACCCAATCCATGCATCGTTCAGCATCAGTGAGCGTGAGCGTATTGAGCTGGGTATGGACCGCATCGAAGGCGATGGCAGCAGCGACTCTGCAGGTGTTGAAGTTCAGATCATGCTTGAGAACGGTGAAGCGTTCGAACATCTAGGTCAGCTTGACTTCTTGGGCAACCGTATCAACCTTAATACTGGTACGATCGCGATGCGTGCGATTGCTGATAACCCGAATCAGCAACTACTTCCAGGCCAACACGTTCGCGTTGATCTACGTGAAAAACAACCTATTGATGTTGTGACTATTCCTCGTCGTGCAGTGCAAACCGACCTCGAAGGCGACTTCGTGATGGTATTAGTTGAAGGAGAAGCCGAACCCGTTGCTGAGCGCAGAAACATCGAAATGGGTCGTCAGGTTGAAGGTGGTGTGATTGTTCATTCTGGATTAGAGAAAAACGACGCAGTCATCACTCAAGGCCTACAGCGTGTACGTAATGGTATGTCTGTTCGTATTCAAGCTTCTGCTGAACAAGCTGAGTAAGGGGACTATTTATGTTAAGTCGTTTCTTTATTCAAAGGCCTAAGTTCGCCCTTGTTATATCCATAATCTTAACGCTGGCGGGTGCGATTTCTCTCGCTATCTTGCCAGTGGCTGAATATCCAAAAATTAGTCCACCGTCGGTCAGTGTGTCGGCATTCTACACGGGCGCAAGTGCTGAAGTGGTGGAACAGGCGATAGCCGACCCCATAGAAACGTCGGTTAACGGCGTTGAAGATATGATCTACATGTCTTCTAAAAGCGCTAACGATGGTTCATACAACCTTAATGTGACCTTTGATGTTGGTACTGACCCAGATATGGCTCAGGTCAACGTTCAGAACCGAGTTGCTCAAATCGAATCGAAGCTTCCGCAAGAAGTTCGAATGGTGGGTGTCACCGTTAAAAAGCGTTCACCAGACCTTTTGATGGTATTGAACTTCTATTCGCCAAACGGTGAGTACGACGATCAATTCTTGATCAACTACGTTAACCTAAACATTAAAGACCAACTGGCTCGTGTGAAGGGCATCAGTGAAGTTAACGTGTTGGGTGGTGGTGAATACGCGATGCGTGTTTGGTTAGATCCTGAGAAAATGGCTAACCTCAATATCACCACTTCAGACGTGAATCGCGCGTTGGCAGAGCAGAACGTTCAAGTTGCTGCAGGCCGTATTGGTGCTGCACCTTATAACAACGCACAAGAAGTGCAGTTCAACTTGGTAACAAAAGGCCGATTAGAAACAGCTGATGAGTTTGAAAATGTTGTTCTTCGTGCAACTCAAGACGGTTCAACGGTTTACTTAAAAGACATTGCACGTGTTGAGCTTGGTAAAAAGTTCTACGACGGTAATGGTAAATACCGTGGTCAAGATGCGTCGATCGTAACGCTGTCACTTCAATCAGACGCTAACGCGCTGGAAAGTGGCAAAGCTGTGATGGCGATGCTGGAAAACTTAAGCAAGAACTTCCCAGAAGGCGTGGCGTATGAAGCAAGTTACGACACTACACTGTTTGTTGCTGAGTCGATCAAAGGGGTAGTAAAGACCTTAATCGAAGCCATCTTGCTGGTTATTGCGGTAACGTACCTGTTCTTGGGTAGTGCGCGTGCAACCTTGATTCCTGTAGTTGCGATTCCGGTATCTTTGATTGGTACGTTTGCCATCATGCAGATGACGGGTTTCACCATCAACACGGTAACCCTGTTTGGTTTGATACTAGCGATTGGTATCGTAGTAGATGATGCGATCTTGGTTATCGAGAACGTTGATACCACAATGGCTAAAGACCCAACCATTTCACCGCGTAAAGCCACGCTTATTGCGATGAAAGAAGTAACGGGGCCGATCATTACGTCGACCTTGGTTCTACTTGCGGTATTCATCCCTGTTGCAATGCTTCCTGGTATTACTGGCATCATGTACCGTCAGTTCGCTCTGACTATCTGTATCGCGGTTGTTATCTCTTCAATTAACGCATTAACGCTATCACCTGCATTGTGTTCACTGGTTCTTAAGCAGGGTGGTGGTAACACGGCGCGTTGGTACCAAGCATTTAACCGTGGTCTAGAGTCTGTTACTAACAAATACGGTCAAGTGGCTGGCTTCTTAGTTAAGAAAGGCGTTCTGCTGTTCACTTTCTTCTTTGTGGCTTTGGCGGCTGTGACTTATTTTGCGAAGACAACGTCTACGGCGTTTGTACCTCAAGAAGATAAAGGCATTTTGCTGGTTAACGTTCAGCTTCCTGACGCGGCATCCTTGTCTCGAACCGAAGAAGTGACTAAGCAGCTGCTTGAAATGGTTGAACAAGAGCCGGGTGTTGATGGCGTAACACTGGTTAACGGCTACGCATTTATGACGGGCGCTTCTGCGTCGAATGGTGCGTCAATGTTCATCAAGCTTCACGATTGGGACATGCGTAATGCACTGGATGGTCAACACTCTGCTCAGGCTATCTCACAGCGTATTAATGGTCGTGCTGCGACTGAACTTCCTCAAGCTGTCGTGTTTGCGATGGGGCCTCCAGCAGTACCGGGTATGGGTGCAGCGTCTGGTTTTGAATTCGTTCTTGAAGATACATTAGGTCGTAGCCGAACTGATCTAGCGATGGTTATGAATGACGTGATTGCAGAGGCCGCTAAACAGCCCGAGATTTCACATACATTCAGTACCTTCCGTGCCAATGTACCGCACTACTATGTCGACATTGACCGTGAGAAAGCGCAGCAACTTGGTATTCCGTTGTCGGAAATCTTCCAAACACTACAAGGTAACTTAGGTTCTCTGTACGTGAATGATTTCACCATGTTTGGTAAAAACTTCCGCGTAACCATGCAAGCTGACAGTGAACACCGTAGCAGCATGGATGACCTACAACGATTCCACGTTCGTTCGTCTAATGGCGAGATGATCCCGTTAAGCACATTGGTGACTTACGACCAGATCTTCGAACCAGATGTAGCATGGCGTTACAACATGTACCGCAGTGCCGTGATTCAAGGTCAACCTGCAGAAGGTTACTCAAGTGGTGATGCGATTGCGGCAATGGAACGCGTAGCTGCAGAAGTATTGCCTCAGGGGTATCAGTACGAATGGACAGGCATGGCTTACCAAGAAGTACTAGCAGGTAACCAAGCGATCTTTGCTTTCGCACTGGCTCTGATCTTCATCTACCTGTTTATGGTGGCTCAATACGAGAGTTGGACAATTCCGATTGCGATTATCCTCGTGGTACCTGTCGCAACCTTAGGCTCCTTCTTGGCATTGAATCTAACGGGCACTCCGCTGAACCTTTATGCACAAATAGGTTTGGTTCTCTTGATAGCCTTGGCCGCGAAGAACGCAATCTTGATTGTGGAATTCGCAAAGGTAGAGCGTGAAGAGAAAGACGCACCGATTGAAGATGCGGCGGTGAAAGGCGGTACTTTACGTTTCCGTGCTGTGAACATGACGTCTTGGTCGTTCATCTTAGGTATCTTCCCGCTTATCTTTGCTGCGGGCGCAGGTCACGTGAGTCAGAACTCTTTGGGTATTTCACTGATCGGCGGCCTGTTATGTGTGTTACTGGCGGGTACGTTCCTAATCCCTGGCTTCTACGCATTCGTGCAACGTAAGCGTGAGAAAGCACACGGTGGTAATACCAAGCTGGTTCCGCTTGATGACGAATAGGGGATTGAGTGTCTTGTAAGATTCGTCTCTTACAAGACCAACCCTCGGAAAACTAATTCCTTGTAAAAACTAAGGTTTAGCATTGCGCTAAGCCTTTTTTTATTCCACTTATGAATAAAAACGCCTTTTATATAAACAAATGTTTGTCATGTGATAGAGCTAACACTCTAATTTGGGTTTTGTAATAAAATGATGTTTTATTGGTAAGTATATGTTTAATATGATTTTAACAAGGTTCAGCTAACGGTTGTATGCTCGAAAACATTTGCACAATAGTGTGAAGTGTTTCAAAATTACGAAGTTATATTGAAATTTTTTGTGCATTGAGGTTCTTATGAAAGTCATTGATTTATTTAAACACCGAGGCGATAGCATGTCTTCGCAACACTCAGAGTTTATGCAATGGATGTCTCCAGCTCTTAGAGATTACTGGGGCGACTTTCTTAATCGTACGCAAAATAGCCATTTCTTTGCGTGGGTTCGTGATCACCACAAACCTGCTGTCAATGAAGATGCACCAGAGATGCCGGTGGAACAGCCGATCGTACTTAAGCCAGAAGCACAACTTGTGTTTGATGAGCTTAATCAACAGATCGGTGAAGTCATCCATACTGGCGACTGGATCAATGTAAGTCAAGACCGTATTAACCAGTTCGGCCTTGTTACTGAAGATATGCAGTGGATTCACACTGAGCCTGAAAAAGCGGAAACAGACTCTCCGTTCAAAACAACCATCGCACATGGTTTTTTAACTTTATCTCTGCTTCCTCGATTGACTGACAGTGTTGACCCTGACAAGTCTCAATTCCCAACAGCGAAGATGGTCGTAAACATTGGTCTTAACCAAGTACGTTTCCCATACCCTGTTAAATCGGGCAGTAATGTTCGTGCTAAAAGTACGCTAACAAAAGTAACGCCAATTAAGAAAGGCCTAGAGATTGAACGCGAAATTCGCGTCGAAATCGAAGGTATTCGTCGTCCTGGCGCGGTGATCGTTTCAGTGATTCAACTTCACTTCTAAGTGGTTTGTAAAGAAGCGATTTATAAAGATTCAAAAAAAGAGAGAGCATAGTGCTCTCTCTTTTTGTTTACATTAGATAAAACTATACCACTTATTTAATGCGAGTGTAGCCGTACTCTTCGATAAGTTCTTGCCCTTGCTTTGACTTCACGAACTTGATGAAGTCTTTGCTCTCGTCAGAAACTGAGTCTGTCTTGTGCAGCAACAAGAATGGGCGAGCCAATTCATAGCTGTGGTTAGCAATGTTCTTAGATGTTGGCTCTACGCCTTCAAATGTAATTGCTTTAATCGAACGGTCGATTGAACCAACAGAGATAAAACCAATCGCGTGTGGGTTATGGTTAACAATCGTTTTAACCATGCTGTTGCTGTTTACAACCAAGTTATTTGGGTTGATGTCAGACACTAGACGGTCATTAATGATCTTCGTTAAACCAAGCAAGCTTTCGAAGCTATAGCGTGAGCCAGAAGACGCTTCGCGAGTGACAACTGCGATAGGCTGATCTGCGCCACCCACAGCTTTCCAGTTCGTGATTTTGCCTTTGTAGATATCGAACAGCTGCTCACGTGTAACGTTGCTTACAGCGTTTGAGCGGTTAGTTACTACAGCTAGGCCGTCAAAGGCAATTGGAAATACCTTCAACTTCTCGTCTTGTTCGCGGTCGGTTAAATAACGCGAGCTCATACCGATGTCAGAGACACCTTTATTAACCATGGTAATACCTGCTGTAGAACCAATGCCCTGAACCGCAATATAGTTATCAGGGTGAGTCTTGTTGTACTCCTCAGCTAATACATCCATCACTCGTGATACTGAAGTGGAGCCCGAAATAGTGGTTTCTTGTGCTAAAGCAGCATGAGAAGACAGGGCTAAGGATAAAAGAGAGGCAAGCGCGACTCGTAACATAAACAACTCCTAGTTAATAACATTTGTCGCATATGATAGGTCGGTTATATGACACTTTTGTGAAATTCCATACTCTCGATGTATAGCTGTTCGCTTGATGAGTCGTAGCTTTCTGGGTTTCCGAAAGCAAGATTCGTTTCTGGGAGCAGGGCAGGTATTTTGATTACGCTTGTTCGCTAAAATGTTTGTTGAGTCCTAAGCTAAGTAGAGGAATTCACTACTTAGAAGTTTCTATGAAGTTACAAGGGGTGTTATGTCCGTCATTCATATCGAGCTGAATCGTCTTTTAATTGGGGCCGAGAGGCTCTGTACATCTCGAAATCGAAGTTTACCTGTCGAGCTAGGCAAATCCCTATATGAAGAGTGTGAGGGTGGTGTGCTGTTTTCTCAGGCGCATTATCTACTCGACTCATCTCACAGTGATTATACAAACGAGATCGTCTGCGTGACTTTTGATGAGTCGCTGTCTTGTTGGTTAGTGATGGTGCCGCTTGAAGGGGATGTCGAAACCGATTCTGTGAATTGGGGGCCGTATCCGTACCTTCCTAAATCGAAGGATCTTGATGCTATTTTGGCGGAAATAGAAAAAGACCCTAAATCGTACTTCTGGTCATAGTCACTCTGTTTTCACGTTTGCTGGTGGCCTGCTCGCAAAGCTGAATCAATGAGTATCAAAACTCAACCACTGAATCCCAAAGCCAAATCATCTCATCCCACACCCAAGTGGCTTAATATTGAAGCCACTTGGTTTACACCAGTTCCCAACTAAGACGTCCACATCAATCTATCGCTTTGTTTCTTTAAACTTGCGGCTTTACGCTCTGCAGTTGTGCTTGTGCCACTAGCGATCGGAAGTCTTTTGGTGTTTTTCCGTGATACGTTTTAAAGGCCGTGCTGAAGTGAGCGGCACTTTTAAAGCCTGACTCATACGCGATTTGAGTGATCGACTTATCCGATGTTCTTAGCTGAGTGGCTGCATGAGCAATACGTTTTATCTTTAATAAGTTTGAGAACGACAGATCTTCAGCCGATAAGCGACGTTTAAGCGTAGCCGGTGACATTCCCATGTAACTGGCGAGCGTATCCAAAGAGATATTGTTTTCAATGTTTTGCTCGATGTAATGAATGACTCTTTGGGTCACGGTTAACCTTGAAGCTCGAGCAATAATAGCCAATAGAGCTGGGTACTGTTCCACCATCAAAGACAGCAAACTTAAGCCTAATTGAGTGAGTGCGTAGTCATTCTGAGAAGAAGAGTTGGCCAGTGACATGATGAGATCTTTCAACTGACAGAGCTCAGTATCCGTTTGATTGAACTTAATGTACTTGTCTGGGATTCGAGCGGACTCTAAATCGCTGAACTGATTAATGAACTTTTGAAAGATAGCCAAATCAAAATCTAAGCAGGTTGCGCTGAATTCGCCATTTTCAGTGTTAACCGTGATGTCTTTAATCTGACCAGAATTGTAAAGGGTGAAATCTCCCGCTTGCAACGAGGCTTGAGTACCATTGGGCAACACAAAAGAAATGCTGCCTTTCGACACTATAAAGATACCGTTTTTAGAGGCAGGATAACGTTCTCGTCTCCTGGGAATGAAGTTTCTGAACTGAGTAACTGTGATTGATGACATAGTGAGCTTCTTTGACGTTGTAAATTGATTGCTTATTGATTGTTTTTTTTAAGTATTGTTTAAGCATGAGACATTTACAAAAAAGGCGCTAATAATTAGCGCCTTTAGAAGTGAAGCTTTGAAGCTTTTGACCTTGATAGCTTTGACCTTGAAAGCCGTAACCTTGAAAGCTGTAGCTGTTAAAGCCTTTAAGCTTCGGTTTCGTTTGTCGTTTCAGGCTCGCTAGGCAAGTCCGCAAATACTTGAGTAGGTTTTGCTACTAAGTTACGGTTTTCCTGATTAACTTCAGAGAGAACTACTTCTAAAACGTCTCCCAGTTTGTATACCATTTCTTTATCGATAGATACAGTACCCATATCACCGTTGCACTCTATTCTTTCTTTATTATTAAGAATGAGAGATCCAGGGATAAATGCAGCAGCACCATTTTCAAGTAAACGTACACGCATACCTGCACGGTTAATATCGAAAATCTCAGCTTGGAAACGAGTTTCTTCTGCTGGAGCATTGGCTAGAGTGCGAGCATACAACCAATCGCCAACATTACGCTCAGCCATGCCGTGGTGACGGCGGTGCAGGGCAAGTTCATCACCGATAGTTTCATCTGGTGTTTGAATTGGCGCTTTACCTAAGATGTGTGCTTTAAGCATACGGTGGTTAATCATGTCGCCATATTTACGAATTGGAGAAGTCCAAGTTGCGTAAATATCTAATCCCATCGCGTAGTGCGGTGCAGGCTCATTGCTGATCTCGCTATACGCTTGGAATTTACGAATACGGTTGTCGTAGTAGCTGTTATCTAAAGAACCTAACCAACGACGTAGAGTAGCAAAACCTTCTAGAGAAATGATTTGCTCTTCAGTGAACGGCGTTTCCGCTTGCGGGTTTACCAGTTCAAGAACGTCGGAGATTTTCTCAGCCTTGAAACCAGAATGGCAGTTAAACACACCTTGGTTGAAGCTCTCTTTTAGTACTCGGCCCGCACAGATGTTCGCGCTGATCATTGATTCTTCAACCAGCTTGTTTGCGCTACGACGCATGTCAGCGTGGATAGCGACAACATCGTTATCTTCGCTCAGTTCAAAGCGGTAGTCAGGGCGATCTGGGAACACAACAGCGTTTGCTGAGCGCCATGCTGAACGTGCTTGAGCAAATTGGTGAAGATCAGAAACAATTGCAGCAATCTCTTCTGATGGTTGCCATTTCTCTGATGCACCTGTTTCTAGCCAGTCTGATACGTTGTCGTAAGCAAGACGAGCATGAGATTTGATGTTTGCAGCGAAGAAGTTAATGTCATCACCGATAACGCCATCTTTAGATACCGTTACTGTGCAGCAAAGTGCAGGACGAACTTCGTTCTCGATCAGTGAACATAGGTTGTCAGCAAGATCACGAGGCAACATTGGGATGTTGCGACCAGGAAGGTAGATAGTGAAACCGCGCTCGCGTGCCACTTTATCCATCGCATCATCTGGAGAGATGTAAGCCGTTGGATCAGCAATTGCGATAGTCAGTTCAAAATCACCGTTCTCTTTCTTCTTCGCGTAAAGCGCGTCATCCATATCTTTTGTGCTTTCGCCATCGATAGTCACAAAAGGGACGTGCGTCATGTCTACACGTTCAAGATCGGCGTCATCGTTGATTAGCCAGTTGTCGATGCCTTCAGGCTCGCTGTTTGGTAGATCGTTTTGTGCCAGCGTTACCCACCAAGGTGCAATCTTGTCGTCAGCGTCTGTGATTTTCTCAGAGATCTGAGCCAAGAAACCATTGTCACCTTTTAATGGGTGTTGAACGATATGAGCAACAACCCAGTCACCTTCTTTAAGCGTTTCAGGGTTTAGACCCTTCATTGCTTTCGCTTTAAGTTGCAGTTTTTTGAGCTGCGGGTGATCAGGAACAACGTTCAATCGGCCTTTGAAAAGCTTAACTCGTGCAATAAAGCGAGTAAGACCTTGTTCAACCAATTCCTCAGGCTCTGCTACTTCGCGCTCTTTCTCTGTGCGAATGATGGCAATCACCTTGTCACCGTGCACACATTTCTTCATGTACGGAGGCGGGATAAAGAAGCTTGTTTTGCTATCAACTTCGAGAAAACCAAAACCTTTTTCAGTGGCTTTGATGGTACCTTCCTTTTTAGGGAGGGTTTCTTGGATTTGCTGCTTGAGCTGAGCGAGTAGAGGATTATCTTGAAACATTTTGACTTTTATCTATCGAGGACAATTGAGCACACTATAATCATTGCGAGGCTTGATTACTACTTAAAGGCGAAGTGAGCGTTAATTAATTGCCCTCTTATTTAACTCGGTCAATTTGCTAGGAGATGGGTGCTGTGACGAGATATTCATCAAGTTTTGACGATATGATAACCAGTATTGATGTAAAAGCGAAAAATATGTGATGTATTTCAATTTTTTCTGGATTTTTTTATGCATTTAGGGAATAATCCGCCTCCCTTAGACGTCCCTAATGGCTTGAAGTGTTTTATTACTGCTTCGTAACTCTGAATGGAATCAGTATCTGATTGGATCAGTATTGGAATTGATAGAGCTCCCGGGACCTTTTGTTTACTTATATATAGTGGGATCCCAATGTCCGAATCTGTAATTCAATTTAATGAATTAGCCCTAAACGATAACATTCTTTCAGCTCTTGATAGCATGGGTTTCGTTTCTCCGACTCCAATCCAAGCAGCAGCTATTCCTCTTCTTCTTGAAGGCCGTGACGCACTAGGTAAAGCACAGACTGGTACTGGTAAAACAGCAGCATTCTCTCTGCCTTTACTTAACAAAATCAACCTGAACCAACACAAACCACAAGCAATCATCATGGCTCCTACTCGTGAGCTAGCGATTCAAGTTGCTGCGGAAATCAAAAACCTTGGCCGTGATATCAAAGGTCTTAAAGTTATTGAAATCTACGGTGGTGCTTCAATTGTTGACCAAATGCGTGCTCTAAGCCGCGGTGCTCACATTGTTGTTGGTACTCCAGGTCGTGTTAAAGACTTACTAACTCGTGACCGTCTACACCTAGATGAAGCACACACATTTGTTCTTGATGAAGCAGATGAAATGCTGAAAATGGGCTTCGTAGATGACGTTACTTGGATCCTAGAGCAAGCTCCAGAATCTGCACAACGTGTACTTTTCTCTGCAACTATGCCTCCAATGGTTAAGACTATTGTTGACCGTTACCTACGTAACCCGGCTAAAGTTGACGTTGCTGGTACTAACCACACAGTTGATAAAGTAGCGCAGAACTTCTGGGTTGTTAAAGGCGTAGAAAAAGACGAAGCAATGTCTCGTCTTCTAGAAACTGAAGAAACTGACGCGTCAATCGTATTCGTACGTACTCGTCAAGACACTGAGCGTTTAGCTGATTGGCTATCTGCACGTGGCTTCAAAGCTGCTGCACTGCACGGTGATATTCCTCAGTCTCTACGTGAGCGTACTGTTGATCACATCAAACAAGGTGTTATCGACATCCTAGTTGCAACTGACGTTGTAGCTCGTGGTCTTGATGTTCCACGTATCACTCACGTATTCAACTACGACATCCCATTCGATGTTGAATCTTACATCCACCGTATTGGTCGTACTGGCCGTGCTGGACGTAAAGGTAAAGCGATCCTACTAGTTCGCACTAACCAAATTCGCATGCTTCGCACAATCGAGCGTGTAACTAAGTCTCAAATGGAAGAAATCCAACTTCCTCTACGTGACCAAGTTGCTGCTGCACGTGTTGCTAAGCTTGGCGCTGAACTTGAAACTGAGAAAGAAAGCAAAGCACTAGAAAACTTTGCAGGTCTTATCTCTACTCTTCAAGAGTCTCTAGAAGTTGATGCTGCTACTCTAGCTGCAATGCTTCTTAAGCGTCAGCAAGGTAAGAGCCCACTATTCTACGTTGGCGAAGACCCAATGATCGCTGCTATTGAGCGTGATAAGAACCGTCGCAAAGAGCGTCGTGAAGATCGTGACAACGGCCGTGACGGTGGTGGTCGCAACTTCAATACTCAAGATTGGGATACTTACCAACTACAAGTTGGCCGTGAGCAAGGCGTTCAGGTTAAAGACATCGTTGGCGCACTAGCAAACGAACTTGGCCTAACTAAAGGTTCTATCGGTGCTATCAAGCTAGACCAAGGTTCTACTTACGTTCAACTGCCAAAAGCAATGAACTCTGAAACTGCTGGTAAGCTAAGCAAACTTCGCATTCGTCAAAAAGAAGCTGGCGCTGTAGTTGTTGATTTCAATGACTTCCGTGAGCCTCGTCGTGGCGGCGGCGGTCGTGATGGCAACCGTGGTGGCAACCGTGGCGGTCGTGATGGTGGCGGCTACCGTGGTAACCGTGAAGGCGGCAACCGCGAAGGTGGTAACCGTGAAGGCGGTCGTGGTGGATACCGTGGCAACCGTGATGGTGCTCGCGATGGTAACTCTGCTGGCGGACGTGATGGCGAACGTCGTTTCGACCGTAACCGTGGTGGCGATCACCGTGGTAACTTCCGTGGCGAACGTGGCCATGGTAACGGCAATGGCGGTGGTAACCGTGGTCGTCGTCCAGAGCGCAACGAAGGTTAATCAACCTATCGCTTAGACGCTTTAGGTCTAGACACTGAATTTAAAAGCCGAGCGTAATGCTCGGCTTTTTTGTGCCTGTTATTTGAACTTAAGCTTTGGTTGGCTCGATATTCGTAGCTAACTTACTTTAATCAAGCTTCGTTCCTGTAACTATGCTTCGTCCATGAAACTAAGCATCGCGCCTAGAACGAATGTTAGTGCCAAAACTTAGCTGTATCGCGTTCTAAGCCTATACCAAAAGAACGTGCTACAAGATGCTGAAACAAAGAGTGAAGGCTATCTAAGCGTCGTTACAGTGCATCTATTCGTAGAGTTGTGCTCGAAGGCAATCAAAATAAGATCAGATCACTATTCTCAACTTCAGTGAGCTTTTTGATGCAAACACTGAGCAATTGAGAAATCGAGCAAAAAGTTATCGGTAATGATAAGCAGACGACAGGGAAGGGTGGTTGTTTTTCAAGCGGATCACCTGCATTTGTTCGAGTCGCTTTAATTAACTGAATCAAGTTAAAAATAACGTGAGCACTCGTTTGCGTCACCTGTTCATTAATTTTCTTATTCAACTATTTTTTAATTCCGCTCTCGAAATAAATAATTTAATGACCAAGATCAACTTAATTGTGTTCATTTAGTGATTTTTTCAAAACAAAAGTTGAAAGATTCAAAAATTATTGAATAATGGACTTAACTAAAATTGAAGTAAACACTTCATCCAATTCGTACTGAAACAGGATCCATATCCAATGTCTAATTCGTTTGTTCTGGTTATTAACTCGGGTAGTTCATCCCTAAAATTTGCTGTAATCGATTCTGTTTCTGGTGAAGCAGTATTAAGTGGCCTAGGGGAGTGTTTTGGTCTTGAAGATGCTCGTATGAGCTGGAAATTCCAAGGCGAGAAAACTGAAATTGCCATTCAAGGTGAAGATAACCACCACAAAATTGCCATTGGCAAATTGGTTGGCCTGATGGAAGACCTAGGCTTCACGGCTGATATCGTGGCTATCGGTCACCGTATCGTACACGGCGGTGAGAAGTTCACTCAAACGGTTCGCATTACTGAAGAAGTAACGAACGAAATTGAAAGCCTATCTGACCTAGCTCCACTTCATAACCCAGCAGGTGCTATCGGTATCCGTGCTGCAATTGAAGCTTTCCCTTCTCTACCTCAGTTCGCTGTATTTGATACTGCTTTCCACCAAACAATGCCTCAACGTGCATTCACTGGTGCAATCGCAAAAGAGCTATACACAGACTTCGGCGTACGTCGCTACGGTTTCCACGGCACTAGCCACTACTTCGTTAGCCGTGAAGCTGCGAAGATGGTTAACAAGCCAATCGAAAAATCGAGCTTCATCTCTGTTCACCTAGGTAACGGCGCATCTGTATGTGCTATTAAAGATGGTAACAGTGTTGATACTTCTATGGGCTTCACACCACTTTCAGGCCTAATGATGGGCACACGTTGTGGTGACCTAGACCCAGGCATCATCGAATACCTACTTAAGAAAGGCTGGTCACAAGAGCAAGTATTTAACTCTCTAAACAAGGAGTCTGGCTTCCTTGGCGTGTCTGGTCTTACGAGCGATGCTCGTGGCATCTTAGAAGCAATGGAAGAGGGCCACGAAGGCGCTAAGCTTGCGTTTGAGGTGTTTACTTACCGCGTAGCGAAATACGTTGCTTCTTACCTTGCAACGCTAGATTCTTTAGACGGCATCATCTTCACTGGTGGTATCGGTGAGAACTCTCTACCAATTCGTCGTGAAATCCTAAACAACCTTAAGATTCTAGGTTTCGTTGAAGATGTAGCAGGTAACGAATCTGCTCGCTTTGGTGCTGAAGGGATCATCGCTAAGTCTGAAATGTTAGACGCAGTAGCAATGGTTATCCCAACCAATGAAGAATTCGTGATTGCTCAACAGTCGGTTGAACTGCTGTAATTTTTTCAAAAACAGATAGTTAAAAGCGAGCTTAGTGCTCGCTTTTTTGATCTTATATGTTGGATAGACCATCGCTAAGTGGCCTTATAGCGAGATAGTCAAAACTCATTCTATTGATTTCGGCAAATCAATTTGTAGCTTCAAACTAGTGATGTTAGGGCTGGCTTGTGATGCCCCAAAAACGCCTAGAATTGAACTTGCAAGGTTTCAGATACAAAAAGTAATAGATGCGACGATCTAGCCCCATCGCCCTCAATGAAATTAAGACTATTGCTTGAATGTAGTGCGCCACTGAATCGGCGATACATGAAAAGCCGATTTGAAGTGCTTTCTGAATACGCTGTCAGAACCAAAACCCGCTTTCTCTGCAACTTGAGGAACAGATAACTTCGTGGTTTCTAGTAGGCGTTGGCTGAGCACCAAGCGTTTATTTTGCAACCATTCACCAAATGTACAGCCATAGGTAGCTTTAAACTGGCGTGTGAAGGTTCTTTTGCTCATCGCACAGCGCTCAGCGACTGCATCTAGTGAGTGAGGCAGATGGACGTTTTGTTCGACATGCTCAATCACAAGGCTGATGCTTGTTTCTGCGAGTGGCTTTACGCTAATCGGTGCAGGTATGTACTGTTGCTGTCCACCAGTTCGAAATGGCGCTGTCACCATCTTACGTGCGAGATCATTCGCAAGTACACTGCCACACAGGCGGCGCACTATGTGGAGACAGCAATCTAGCGAAGCTGCTACCCCTGCTGAGGTAATGATAGTCTCATGTTCAATAAATAGAGGGTTTGGATCAAAATTCACCTTAGGAAATTGCTGCTGAAATTGTTCGGAAAACGCCCAATGGCTTGTGGCACGTTTTCCATCGAGAACGCCAGCACATGCAAGTACATAAGACCCGAGGCAGAGTCCTACTAGTAGCTTACCTTTCCCATGATGCTCTATTAGCGCCTCTATAAGTCGCTCACTTGGCTCTGGCAAGTCATTTGGCCAGCTTGGAACAATCACAATATCCGCCTCTTTAATAGCGCTCAAATCTCTATCGATCACCACACCAAATCCAGAGCTTGTTTCAAACTGCAAGCTGTTTTCGCAACAGATCCTCAAGTCAAACCGAACCGGCTGGCCGAAAAAGATATCTTGAAACACCAGACAAGGCACAGAGAGATGAAAAGCACTGATGCCTTCAAAGGCTACCATCGTAATTTTAATTAGCTCGGTTGATTTGTTCACAAGTGTCTCGATTTGCGCGAATGTTGACTTTCAAGACAGTATCACAAGAAACTAGAAAGAAGCATACTAAATCTCATAGAGAACATGGCTTGTTAGTGAGTTTAGAGAGGCATTATGAAGATCCACCACCTACGTAGCGCAACATTTATTATTGAATCTGGCGAAAAATTTATCCTTATTGATCCTATGTTGGGGAAAAAAGGCTCTATGCCTCCGTTTTCAGTCATTAAGGCTAAGGCCGCGAAAAATCCAACCGTTGAGATGCCAAGTAATGCCGATGAGCTACTAAACAAGGTTACTCATACCTTAATTACTCACAGTCAAACACTTGGTATCAAGGCATTACAACATGGAGATCACCTAGATCCGGCAGGTGAGACGTTTTTAACAAGTCGTAATATCCCAGTTGCGACACCAGCCAAAGATAAGGCTTACCTAGAAAAATATGACTTAACGGTAAATTGGGGAATTGAAGACTGGCAAACTATCGACTTTCTAGACGGAAAGCTCACCGCGGTTCCGGCTTTGCACGGCCATGGATGGATTCACAAGGTAATGGCTAATGGTGTTGGATTTTTCTTGGAGCTCCCCAATGAGCCTTCTATTTACATTAGCGGTGATACAGTTCTAACCGATGATGTAAAACGAGCGTTGACTGAGTTGAAACCTGATATCACAGTAGTCGCGGCAGGTCGTGCTCGTATGGACGTTGGTCAACCGTTATTGATGTCTATTGATGAGGTCATGGAGTTTATTCGCCTTTCCCCTAATAAGGTGGTTGCGAACCATATGGAGGCACTCAATCACTGTGCAGTGACTCGACCAATTCTTAAAGAAGCAATTGATAAAAACGGTTTGTCAGATAAAGTCCTTATTCCTGCTGATGGTGAGACCTTGGAGTTTTAGATACCTGAACTAATCCGGTGACTCCCGATTTAAGTAAATAGTCTAAATGATTTCTGTCCAGAGACGTGTTATGCCGCCATGCTTTGGGACAAGAACGCCTCAGTGCTATGACTCTAAAACGCGTGTGCCTCAAAATCCGGCAGAGTTAAACCCATACATATCCTGTTCCAGTTTTTCACCAGATTATTTAGTCGTGAAGATCTCGATACGATTGAAATTAATGTGAGGCGGATGATATAAATGTAATCTTTAAATGCAAGAATTAATAAATTTAGATATGGTACAAATGGATAACTTTCCCACCGTAGGACTTAAAACCTCGTTACCCATAAGCATATTGGCACTTGCCTTATATTACTTATGGGGCGACATGGGTTTTAATGATCTTCGAGGCCTTTTTTGGGTGGTGGCGTTTGTGATGATGCTTACTTTAAAGAAGAGTGAAAATAGCCTCTTTTCAGTAACTCCACAAGTTTCCTCTTTTACTCATCATGTATTCCCAATTACTGTGCTAGCGATTGGCGTGGCTTGTATCACGTTGTTCTATATGGAATTTATCCGGCAATATGTCACGGGACAAGAAGTCGACTATATCGTAGGATTTCTCGTTAGTGGTGAACTGGAAGTAAGCGAGAAACTAAATTATCTTTTCGAAACCGTTATATTAGCTCCGTTATCAGAGGAGTTTTTCTTCAGGTTTATCTTGCTAAGTAGCATATGCTTACTTTTGAGAAACAAGTTTGTAGGCGTAATTTTATCGTCACTCTTATTCGCCTACGGCCATGAAGACCCTGTCGTTGCTTTTTCTCTAGGTATCACTGCATCAATAGTTCTACTGAAATACATGAGTATATATAGCGCTATAATTTTTCATACGATTTATAATTTGTGGATATATACAGTGGAAGTTTTTATCGTACCCGCATTTTTCTTTAATGATTGGGACTTTGCACCAAGTGGGAACATCGGAACAATCGTTTCTATAATGGCATTAGCTGTATCTTTTTTGGCACTATTGATTATTAAACGCAAGGAAAAATCAATACAATAAGGTTTTAGCAACCGCTTCATCACTATATGGACTGAGGCAATAATCAATGAAATCAACACACTTATCAACACCTCGATAGTAAAGTTGCTGACACACTTTTGTCCAAACCCGTGTTAATAGGTGCGATTATAATAGCTTGCCAACCAACGAAGAATTCGTGATTGCTCAACAGTCGGTAGAACTTCTGTAATCTGAACTGAAGTCTAAGCAAGAAAAAGACAATCAAAAGCGAGCCCAAGTGGCTCGCTTTTTGTGTCTAGTAAAGATGCGTCTGAATGTTTTAACAGGGGGATAGCCTACAAGGCGATCGTGAAACAGTTTTAGAACAGAGCTTAAATTACGACTCATCGGGTGCTCTGGAAGCGCTAAGGTTATTTAGTCCCTGAGCGGTAGTTTGGATCTGTCCAGCATCGAGGTAACTCTTCCCCTGACATAAACATCAGTTCGGACTTTTTAAACATCTCAGGGTCTTGCTGTTCTTCGCCTGCTTGAAACCGACCTTCGATACTGTCTTGAAATAAGTTGGTTAATTTGGTCATTTCAGTTACATCAACGAGGTCACCGGTTTTTTCTCTTTTAGAAACATTTTTTTGCCCTCAATCTAATCGGTCACCCCTAATTATAATTGCTATTTGGAAAATGAGAGTCTTTTCAATTCCGGCACTTCTTGACTAAGCAGACCCCAGAGCTACGCTTATGATCATCGACAACCCAATCGATGAACAAGCTTATCCTCAACAAATAAATGGAGTCGCGATGTCATCTGCCCATATTGCAAACAATCTCAGTGAACTGATTGGCGATACCGATCTTGTTAGAATCAACAGTCTTTCAGATATATCAGGTTGTGAAATTCTTATTAAGTGCGAACACCAGAACCCGGGTGGTTCGATTAAAGATAGAGCGGCACTTCAGTTGGTTATGGATGCAATAGAAGCCGGTAAGCTTAAGCCGGGAATGACAATCGTTGAAGGTACTGCTGGTAATACGGGAATAGGACTTGCTCTGGTCGCTAAATCCCTTGGTTACAAAATGTTGGTGGTGATGCCAAAAGGGCAGGCACAAGAGAAAGAGCGCATGATCTCGCTTTATAATGCTGAACTGTTATTGGTCGACCCTTGTCCTTTTGCAAACCCTGAACATTTTTACCACACGGCTAAGCGGATTGGTGTCGAAAATGAGAGTTATTGGTGGGCAGATCAGTTTGAAAATCTCAGTAATTATCGAGCGCACTATTTAAATACTGGACCTGAGATCTGGCAGCAAACACAGGGGAATATTGATGCTCTAGTTTCAGTGGTGGGGACGGGTGGAACCATTGCCGGAAACTCACACTATCTATCTGAGCAGCAACCCAATCTCGAAACTTGGTTAGTTGACCCAAATGGGTCCGGCATTTATTCGTTTCTACGTAATGGACACTATCAATCAACGGGAAGTTCGTTCACGGAAGGCATAGGGATCATGCGAACGGTTGAAAATTTCAGGCAGGCAAAAATCAATCGTGCAATCACGCTTCCCGATCAGGATTTGGTGACGATATCCCGCCTTGTTGCGGAACATGACGGTATTCTTCTAGGAAGCAGTTCGTCGTTGAACGTAGCAGGTGCGCTATACGCTGTGGCTAGAATGGGGAAAGGGAAAACCATCGTTACATTTAGCTGTGACCTTGCTGAGCGCTCGTATTCGAAGCTGCACAACGAAACGTTTCTGAAAGAAAAAGAGATACAGCTTAATAAAGAAAACCTCTCTCAACTATGGGCTCGTTATCAAGCCGAAGATGGCAGCATGGTCGTCAACGTATAGTCGCTTTAAGTTAGTAACAGCCAGTGGTCTGCCAGCTCTTTCGTTAGCGCTGAACATCCGGTTAGAGCTAAACATCCGTTAGCACCAAATCCGGCACTATTGCTTGTTATTAGGGTAGTGAATCACATTATGAAATACGGCGTTTCCTTCACCGATATTTTTGTAGGCATGGGTCTGGTTGGCATTGAAGCGAACGGCTTGTCCTGCGCGTAACGTATGCCACTCATCATCAAACATCACGGCCATCTCTCCTGAAATGCATAAGATGTGCTCAGTGACGCCTGCGTTATGTGGGGCGGATTCATGCTGGTAATCGGGTGCTAGGGTGAGTTCGAATATTTCAAATCCTAGTGCTTCCTCAAAAGGAAACAACAAACTGACGAAAAAGCCAATGTTGTATTCCTCATGTCTTAGTTCGTTTGCATCTCTGAATAAACTCGTCAGTTCACTGTTTGGGCTAGCCGCGATAAAGCTCGAAAGTGACACCTCAAATCCAGAAGCTATCTGCCAGAGCTTAGCGACTGTCGGGCTGGATTCTCCACGTTCAATTTGTCCTAACATTGCTTTACTCACGCCTGTTGCTTTCGCTGTTTTGTCTAAGCTCCAGCCTTTTTCTTGGCGAAGGCGTTTCAAGTTAACGCCGACTTTAATTTCTGTTTGCATATTTTCTCTACAAGTTTTTCAAAAATTAGTTGTGCGTTATAGCGCACGGGTGCTAAGTTCAGTCTATGGACGTTATAACGCACACAGGAATAAATTAACATGACTAAGCTAAAATTTTCTCACGTCAGTACCGGCTTTATCGCTGTTTTCATTGGTTATGCGAGCGCCGCGGCGATTATTTTCCAAGCGGCAATGAGTGCTGGAGCAACCGAAGAACAAGTGGCGTCATGGTTTTGGGCGTTGGGGGTTGGCATGGGCGTAACCACAATACTGCTCTCGTTTCATTACAAGAAGCCTGTGGTTACAGCGTGGTCGACGCCTGGAGCGGCGTTGTTAATCACATCTCTTGAAGGGCTGACAATGAATCAGGCAGTAGCCGTGTTTTTGTTCAGTTCGATGTTGATCACGTTGGTTGGATTGGTGGGGATATTTGAGAAAGTCCTAAAACAGATCCCAACATCGATTGCCTCAGCGATGCTCGCGGGGATTCTATTGCAATTCGGTTTGGGTTTGTTCACGTCGCTAATGGAAGAGGCACAAGTCGTAGCGGTCATGCTCGCTGTATTTATTCTGGCGAAAGCGCGGTTAGGAAATTTACTGATCCCAAGCATTTTCATCATCGCATTGGTCATGTGTGTGGGTTTTGGCAAACTCGATGTTAGTCAGGTGACTATGGGATTAACGACCCCAGTGTTCATTTCGCCCGATTTTGAGTTCTTTTCGTTGTTTAGTGTTGGTATCCCATTGTTTATAGTGACGATGGCTTCACAGAACTTACCGGGATTTGCGGTTCTAAAAGCGAATGGATACCAAGTTGATTCATCGAAGATCATTACCACCACCGGGGTAACAGGTTTGATCTTCGCACCGTTTGGTGGCTTTGCGTATAACCTTGCAGCGATTACGGGCGCTATTTGTATGGGCCCGAATGCGGATAGTAACCCCAAGACACGTTATATGGCTGGGATCTGTATGGGCGGGTTTTACTTGTTAGCTGGTGTGATGGGGATGTCATTTGTGTCGCTGTTTAGCGCCGTACCCTCCGAGATTGTCATTGCGGTTGCTGGCTTAGCGGTGATGCCCACCTTGATGAATTGCCTTGCGGTATCAATGGCAGACAGTCACTACAGAGAACCCGCACTGCTTACTTTCTTATTCACCGCTTCTGGCACCAATTTACTGGGAATCGGTAGCGCATTTTGGGGTTTGTGCATCGGGTTGTTTTGTTGCTGGTTACATAATTACAAAGCTAAGTCGCGTGGAGCAAACAAGACTTCGCAAACTTCGTCGTAATCAAGCTACCCAAGATTAGGATCAGGTTCGCTGTAAATTAGAAACATCAGCAAGTTGTTTGAGTAGTAAGCCCAGTCATACTCGTGACTGGGCTTGCTTACAAAGGAATAAAGCTACTTAACTTCGTATCTCAGTAGCACTTCATTATCGAGAACGACATTTGTCGACCAGATAAAGCTTGCGCCAGCACCACTGAATTTTTCGATAAAGTTCATGTACGCTTTTTTATTGTTCACGCCAATATCGTCTTCTGAATATACCGATGCTAGAGGCCAAGATGTTGAATCGAACTCTTGGTTCATCCAGTTGGTTGGTGTTTCCCAATGAGCGGCGTAGGCATCTTGACCGTGGTCAGTTCCTTCCGTGGTGCAGCTTTCAGAAAGACGCTTCCCGTCCACTTCACTCAAACAAGTCAGGTCATAAATCGGTGAGGTATAAAAGGTTTGTGCTTGCCAGTCTGGACCTGTCACGGTTCCGTCACTAAAGCTCGCGATAAAGCCACCATCACCAGCGTGGTATGCCTTTCCGCGGTTATCTTCGCTGCCAAGACCTAGGTTTTCTTCCCAGTCAATCACTTTCACCGCAATCGTGTAAGGCTTCTTCACCTTAAATTTGACGATGTTTGAGTTAAACGGTGTGAAAGGAACGGTGTCTACCGCGATTAACTTGCCGTTGATATAAAGTTCGAAATAGTTATCGGCAAAAATATAACCTGTTATTTCCTCACCGTCTTGATCCACAACAGCTACCGGTACAGAGCTTTGATCGACTTCGGCTAGGCTGCTTGGCGTGGTGTTTGAGCACTCTTCATAAAGATCAAAGGCTTTCGGCCCTGTCGCAAAGTTGTTCTTGGCTGGAACCGTCCAAACCTTTCCTTCTGAGTCCATAATTTCCCCGACGCCCGCCACTCGGCTACGTCCGTTTGCACACTCAAAGAGATTCGATTCAACAGTGGTCGCCACACCTTGAGTAATACTCGCTGAGCCTTGGTAATCACTGATGTTGCTGACCGAAGGCGTATCTGATGATGGTGAGCAGCCTGTAGCGAGCAAAGCAACCGATGAAAGGGCAAGGGCTTGATATTTTTTGATGATCATTGATTGGGTATCCTAAATGGGTGATTTAAATAAGCGTGGTTCAAAATAAGCCAAGTGCAAGTAAGTTAATTGAAAACAAAGCTATTTCAAACAAATCCGAGCTAAGTAGCTAAGTAGCTAAGTAGTTAAGTAAGCCGTGAACTCATAGCTGATAGCTGGAACGACGAAACTAAGCAAGAGCCAAAGCAATTGTGAGGTACCACGCTTATTATTTGATGAGGCATATATTACCCGTACAAATGTAAACAAGCGTAAAGCTGAGTAAGCATGCGCAAAACAGCGCTTTTATAGGATGATCACATCAGCTTGCGCGGAGCTTGAAAAAATACTTAGAACGAAGCGGTTTCAGGTTGTGATTGAGATAGTATTTTGCTACAAAACGCGCATAATCTCGCTATACAACATTTAAAGAAGAATTTACCTATGACTACCTTTCAATACTACTTTCACCAACTGCCTTGCTTCGACTGTAAAAAAACGACAGTAAGTACTGATCTTGGTTGGTTAACGCCTGCGATGAAAGACGATGCTATCGCACAAGTGACAGCAACACTTGCCCAAGGCGAGGTCACTCCTGATCTTTCAGCGGACGTGGTTTGTACGAAAGATGAAGCGCGTGAGTATTTACTACTGAACTTCTTCGGTTATTCAGAAGAAGAGCTAGCAAGCGGAATCGAAGCGGATGATGAAAAAGAAGTGGTAGACGAAATCGCAGAGCTAGTAGAAGAAGGTAAAGACACCATCACCTTCGAACATGAGATTGCTCTTCAGTGCTGTGCAGACTGCGATGTTGAAGACGAGTCAAACTAAGCTCTTGTATTAAGAGTATTAAACTAAGTACTCTTATTAAGGTTCATCATGAAGCTATGATGTTCTAATGATGAAAGGCGTTAGCGAATTGAGTTCGCTAACGCCTTTTTTGTCTCTCTGTTTCTTATCTTTAAGCGGCATTCAATCTTAAGATGTTGTGCTTTCTATGATGCCTTGTTTGCTCAGTTGCGAAAGGATCTCAGCGGTCTTCTCTCTGAATAAATCTCTCAGTAGACGCACAGTCGGGGTGATGGATTGACGACTTGGACACACTAACCACAGCTCGGTAGGGGTCGGCTTAAACTCAGGCATGACTTTAACCACTTCGCCTGAAAGCAGATGACGTGACATGTCTAGACAAGATTTTATTGCCACTCCTCTACCCGCGATACACCAACGTCTTACAAGGTCAGCGTCGTTCGAAGCTCGGTTCCCTTTTAGTTTCACTTTATGATCTTGAGTGCCATCGTTGAATATCCACTCGTCTTGCAATATGTCATGAAGTTGGTAGAGCAAACCATTGTGTTGAGTTAAGTCACTCGGGTGTTTTGGTGTTCCCATTTCAGCCAAGTATTCAGGGGCCGCACACAATATTCTGGTTACATCGCAGATTTTAAAGCCATACATGTTGGCATCAGTCGGGGAGCCATAACGCAGCGCCATATCGACGGAATCTCGGTAGAAGTCGATATTGCTATCGCTGATGCTAGTACGAAGCGTCGCCTTTGGGTATTCAAGCAAGAACTCATCTAACCAAGGTGTGATTAGGTTTCGTCCTAGATCAGAAGAAAGCGCGATGCGAATTTCACCGTCAACAATACCAAGCTCTTCTCTCATGTTGAGTTTCGCTTGCTCCAACATTTTTAAGGCTTGTTCACAATCAGGTAAATAGCGTTCGCCTGCTGAAGAGAGCCTTAGGTGGCGCGTGGTTCTTACAAACAATTCCGCCCCCAGAGCCGCTTCAACACGTTTGACGGCAGCGCTTGCGGTAGCCGTACGCATGTCTAGGTTGGTGGCTGCTGCGGTGATACTACGAAACTCCGCCACTTTCAAAATGACCTGTAAGTCTTCAAGAAGCATATTATCTACCTGTATTGAATTATGTTCTAACATGGTGTTGGGATATTTCCCCATCACAATCTGCAGATGGGTTATCTCTGCTTATCGCTTCTAAGTTAGCTTCAAACACTTAATTGTCAAAATTAATTTGATAATAATTCAAATGTGAGGCTGTTTTTCATTAGTAATTTTCTCACTATCATTTCCCATATCGACAACGTAGCGCAGTACACATCGTATGGACGAAGCCTACGATCTAGGGGATAAGATGACTAAGAAAATCATAATGGGTGTAACGGATTTGTCGTTCCACCGTACGACCGCATCATTGGTTGCCAATGTATTGAAAGCCATGGGCTTTGAGGTAGAGCGCATTTTCTCTCCACATCAGGAGAACTTTGAAAAGCTGAAAACAGGCCAAGTGGATATGCTTTCTTCTGCGTGGTTGCCATCAAGTCACGGTATCTACAAAGTGGGCGTTGAAGAAGTTGAGCCGCTTATCGAGCTTGGGCTTCATTATGAACCTTATGCCTTGTGGGGCGTACCAGACTATGTGCCTGAAGCGGCGGTTTCTGAAGTCTCTGATTTATTAAAAGCCGAAGTGGTCGAGAAAATGAACTCGACCATCCAAGGCATCAACCCCGGCGCTGGCATCACACGCTTCTCTATCCAGATGATGAAAGACTATGGCCTGAGCGATGCCGGCTACCAGTTCTTTCCTGGCAGTGAAGACGATTGTTTCAGTGCCTTTGAAAGTGCAGTGGTAAACAAAGAGTGGGTGGTAGTGCCACTGTGGAAACCTCAGTTTTTGCACTATCGTTACGATATTCGTGAGCTCAAAGAGCCAAAAGGCTTACTCGGAATTGTTGATAGAGCGGTACTTCTTTTAAGAGATGACAAGAAGCATCTGTTCAGCGAGCAACAGATTCAGAAGTTGGATTCCCTACGTTTCTCGAACGACATCATCGCAGAGCTGGATTACAAAGTTTGCCGTGAAGGTAAACCACAAGATCAAGTAACACATGATTGGTTGATTGAGAAAGGCCTTATTTAACCTCTAAGCCGTTGGCAATGCAGTTAGATGTCTGCATTACCCAGATAGCGGTAACACCATTATCAAAAAATATTTGAGAATCATTCAAATATTAGGCGGTTTATCTAGAGTGAGAATTGACTAAGATTAACTCGTCTAATTCAAGGAGAAAGCACAATGTCAGTACCATCAAAAATGAAAGCTATCGGATTTACTCAATCACTTGCGATTACAGAGCAACACAGTTTATTTGAGTTTGAAACGAGTCTGCCAGAACTAAAAAATAATGACTTGCTGGTAAAAGTGAGCGCGACTTCTATCAATCCTGCTGACGCTAAAATTCGTATTCGTAATGCCAAAGACAAAACTCTTGAGCAGCCAAAAGTGCTGGGCTATGACGCAGTCGGTGAAGTTGTTGGCAAAGGTGCTGACGTTGAAGGCTTCAAAGTCGGTGACCGTGTGTACTATGCAGGTGACGTAACTCGTATGGGCGCTAATGCCGAATACCAAGCTGTGGACTACCGTATTACCGCTAAAGCGCCGAAGAGCCTTTCTGATGAAGCTGCAGCCGTTATGCCACTAGCAACGCTTACGGCTTGGGAAGCATTGTTTGACCGCTTGCGTGTTCGTCCTGAAGAGAAAAAGTCTATCCTGATCATTGGTGGAGCAGGCGGTGTTGGTTCAATTACGATTCAACTGGCTAAGCAACTGACCAACCTAAATGTTATCGCAACAGCTTCAAGACCCGAAACTGAACAGTGGGTAAGGGATATGGGGGCGGATTATGTGGTGAACCACCGTAACCTTGTCGAGTCTGTGCGAGAGCAAGGCATTCAACATGTCGACTACATTTTCAATGTTGCAGACACAAAAGGGCACTGGGATGCGATGGTTGAATTGATCGCACCGCAAGGCATGATCAGTTCGATTGTTGAATTTGATGGTGGCATTGACTTGTCAGCGCTGCAAGGCAAATCAGCAGGCTTTGTTTGGGAGCTGATGTTTACACGTTCACTGTTTAACACCGAAGATATCCAGAAGCAGCAAGACATCCTATTCCAAGCCGCGAATCTGATTGATGCGGGCCGTATTAAATCGACGCTAACCTCGACCCTAAATGGCTTTAGTGTGGAAACACTTAAAGATGCACACCAACGTATTGAAAGCAGTGCCTCGATTGGTAAAACAGCTATCAAATACTAATTGCTGATGTTTTAATCCGCCGTTGTTTTGAATTGTTGACGGTTTAAATAGAAGAAGCCCCTGATATCTGATTGCTAGTCAAAAGGTTTCAGGGGCTTTTGTTTGTTTTCAGTTTAGTCAGTTTAGTCAGCTTCTGGTGATGTGATAGGTTTCGATGTTCTGAAGTGAAGCTGTATTAGGTCTAGCTCAAAAGGCGAGGGCTCTTTGTCCGCAATCAAAAAAACGATTTGTTTGATGTCTCGTGCCTTAAGTTCCGGCGCATCGCTCAGTAGCCGACCTCTGAACACAGCTTGAAAATCATTGAAGTGGAACACCTTGTTAAGCCGCACTCCCTTTATCGTAACGAAATCGTGTTTGTATTGAACTCGATTACCATCTTTCGATGTTGTGAGCCTCAGTTGGTAGGTGCGACCATCACCAACGAAAACTAGCTCTGCGCTATCTATTTCATGGGCTGGTGATTCAATGGAGCGCTTTATGGAACTGAACCCCCCATTATTTTCTAACGATAGCTCGCCCTTAAATTGACTCGTCTCGCCTTCGTAAACAAGCTCGCCTGTTGAGATGCCGCCCATCACATTGTCGTTGGTCGCTGTCCAATTCTTATGTTCGTTCGGTTGTGTAAAGTCAATCATACCTATGCCTGCTACAGATACTTGAGACCATAAAAAGGAGAGGCTGAGTACTAGCCAAAAAGGGTGTCTTCGCTTAAGCAATGAAGCCGTTTCGTTCATGATTGTCTCCGTTAGCCGTTAGCCGTTAGCCGTTAGTCTGTTCGCGTTTTATGGAGAAGGTTCAGTGGCAAGCATACCCATACAATGCTCAATAAATTCAGAGTAATTTGAAGCGTTGTCGTACTCAATTTTTAGCGAACCGTGAAACATCAGCGTCACCGTAACGTCTCTATAGCTTAACCAACAGGTGTAACCGTCGTAATCGTGCCACGCTACCATCTCACCCAATTGATATTTGCTGTCCAATTGCTTGCCCGAGGAGCGAATGCAATCGAACACTCTCAGAAACTCTAAAATGGTGATTCTGTTGTCCATGTTTTGCTCCCGCTGAGTAGTTATTGGTAATAGGCTGAATATTGGTATCTAAATTTGTTACTGTTTGATTGCTGTCCCTACGGCTTGCCTTTGTGTTCCGATCACTGAAAGTGATCTTATCTTCTCGATAAACCTCTGTTTTCTAATATTTTCATCGTCATTCCATACATCCGATTAATCCTGAGCAAAACGGGTGTAACAAACTTAATAACGATGTTAACCCTCAAGATAAAGACAAGCTTAATTTACGTTTATGGTGGTTAATTAAAATTAGAGTCGATAGGATAAATAGCGTCGGAGCCGGGTTATTGGCTGAAATAGAATCTATAGAAAGTGCGTGTCAACATGATAGAAAAACTGAAAAAGGAATGGTTTCTTGTAGGGATGGTGGTGGCTATGGTCGTTGCTGTTTTTACGCCGGATTGGGGCAAATCGGGTGGGGTACTTCATCTCGATACGGTGACTGTTCTCGGCATCGCTTTGGTGTTTTTCTTACACGGTTTGGGTTTGTCTCCCAAAGCCATTCTTGAGGGGCTTTCGAATTGGAAGCTGCATGTTTTTGTACAAAGCGCGACATTCTTAGTTTACCCATTGCTTTGGGTGATATTCGGGCAAGGCTTTGTCGCTTATATGCCAGCAGCTCTGGCCTTTGGTTTCTGTTACCTCTTCGTATTACCGAGTACGATTTCGTCTTCGGTCGCGATGACGGTGATTGGAAAAGGAAACCTACCGGGTGCGATATTCAATGCATCACTTTCTAGTATTTTAGGCGTGTTCATTACGCCTCTACTGATCCAGCTCTTTATGGGGTTGGAAGGTGCAGAGCTAAACCTGATGGAATCGGTGATCTCTATATCTAAAATGCTGCTATTGCCAATGATTGTCGGCCAGTTGATGCGCCCGTTACTTTTTGAATGGACTCAGAAACACAAGTCAGTGGTCAATAAGTTAGATAAATACGTGATACTTCTGATCGTCTACAGTGCTTTCTGTGACTCTATTGAACACGGTATTTGGAGCGACTTTTCACCAATGCTGTTGTTGCTGTCAGCGGTGATTTGTTTAGTGGTATTGATGGTGATGGTACACGGCATTCAATGGAGTGCCCGAAAGGTTGGATTCAATCATCAAGATGAAGTCGCGGCAGTATTCTGTGGTACTAAGAAGACCTTAGCGGCAGGTATTCCTATGGCTAAGGTGATCTTTGCTCACAACCCTAATCTAGGGATGATATTACTACCAATCATGCTTTATCACCCGATTCAGATCTTTTACTGTGCAGTGCTAGCCAACCGTTACGCCAAGGTTGATACACAATCTAGTTAAACTTGTTTGTTGTTACAAGTACAACAGAAAAACGCCTTTCACTTCGCTGTGAAAGGCGTTTGTATTTGAATCTACTTCACTTTAATTAGAGTGCTTGAATCTGTATGAGCAAATGCGTTGTCGTAGATCTCTAAGCCTGTTGTTTGAGAGTACGTCAGCGTATCGTCTGAAATGCTAATGTTCATCGTGAAGCCCGTGGTGGTTGCGTTGTCCGTCATGTATTCGGACTCAGCGATGCCACGCTTAGACGCAACTAACGTCATTGTATCGCCAGCAGGGCCTTCTGCGGTGACACATGTGGTGCGTGGTACGCAGTAAGAGTTGTAGACGACTTGATTTTTTTGGTCGTAGATGAAGTAGCCACGTTGATCGTGGAACTTAGAGTCGTCGGCCTTTCTGAATACTTCTTGTTTGTAGTACAGAGCAACCAGATATTGATCGCTGGCATTGGTTGCATCTGCCGCAACCTCAAACGTCATTACTTCATAGAATGGTGTAACCGCGGGACCACCTGCACCCACTTCTGTGCCTTCTTGGCCTGGAGAAATATCAACGCCGCCAGTTTCGACTGATTTCCATGTGCCGACTAACTTTGCGAGTGGACCAAAATCCATACCATTGATTGTGTTGTGGTCGGCTACTGCTGGAGCCGAGATTACCGCTGCGATACCAAGTGCTAATAATTTTTTCACTTTAACTTCCTTTTTATTAATTATCTGACCCCAATAAAAATAAGGTTATTGTGAAACTAGTTTATTAACCCAGATCAGTGTTGTTGGCTAATATGAAATCGAATTGTAACTTGATGTATCAGTCAGTAAGGGGATATTAATGTGTGTATATATTGAGCAAGAAGCAGTTGTTGGGTCGTCTTATCTCAGTGATACACCATGGGTTTGCTAACTCTTGTGGTTGAGTTGAGTCACATTGGATTAGGTCGTCTAAACTTAAAGCTTATATCGCATAAAATACGACAATTTGGGCTCTAAAGACGTTCTCGAAATAAATGCAAATTAGTGCTTTACCTCAACTTAACTTGAGGTATTAGGATATGCAACGTTGCTTACGAGAATACTTTAAGGAGAGAAGAATGATCCAACTTGAACATGTGAATTTAGTGGTAAAAGATATCCCAGAAATGCTGGCTTTCTATAAAGCGGCGTTCCCTCATTGGTATGTCCGTGATGAGGGAAAAGGGGAGTGGTCAGGTAAGCCACGTAACTGGCTGCATTTTGGCGACGAGTACCAATACATAGCAATAAGTGATCACGGTGAAGGTGAAAATAGAGATTTGGCTGGGCATTCTGTTGGTCTCGCACACTTCGCTTATGTGACCAATAATATCGAAAGTGTCACTCAACGCCTTGTTGATGCGGGCTTTCCAATTGCCAAACCCGGTGCCGAAGAACCTTATCGAAAAAATGTCTACTTTGTGGATCCTGCAGGCTTTGAGATCGAGTTTGTTGAGTATTTGAGTGATGATCCTAAGTTACGAAATGCCACGAGTTAGTTACGTAATACGCCGCTTTATTAAAGTTGGTTAGCTGAATGAAAGCGCGCTAGAGAGCATTTATAGAAAAGGGCATCGTGGAATAATCCGCAATGCCCTTTTTAGATTCTATTTATCAGCTGATATTGAGTGGGTTACTTATTTAGCCTTGAACGGCACCAATAGCTGTTTACCAAACACGTTAATGAGTGCACCAGTGACAATCAGGCCACCACCTAGATAAGTCCAAACCGATGGAATCTCATTGAAGATCCACACACCTAATAGCGCTGAGAAGACGATCTGCACGTATGAGTAAGCTGAAGCTTTACCTGCTGCCTGGGTTTGCATTGCTTTGGTTAAACCGTATTGTCCTATTTGTGTGAAAATCCCGACGAGCACAAGCATCATGGTTAGGAATAGGCTAGGCCATACAAAGTCGTTCCAGATAAGAGCTGTTGAGATTGGTAGCGCAACCAATGGGAAGTAGAAGATGATGACTGAGCTATCTTCCGTTTGGCTAAGTTTTCTCACAATCACATAAGCAATTGAGCTACCAAATGCGCCACATAACGCCACCATAATGCTAAATAGCGGTAACTCGCTGCTCGCGCCACTGTTCATACTTGGTTGTACCATCACTAATAGCCCAGCTAGGCAGAACGCAATGCAGATCATGGTCGATTTTTGGACGCGTTCTTTCAGAAATAACACGCCAAGTAGGGCGGTAAATACAGGATGAACGTATTGTAGAATGGTCGCTTCGGCTAATGGCAAAGTGGTCACAGCGTAGTAAACACACATCAAGGCTGCTGTACCAACTGCGCCTCGAACAAACAACAAAGGTTTGTTATTTCCCCAGATCGAAATGCCTTTTCGTTTTACGTCGATGTAGCTGATGATCAAAGACACCAACGCTCTTGCTGCAACGATTTCGAATACAGGAATGCCATAATTGCTGATGTATTTCACACAAGCTGACATCAGTGCGAATCCAAAAGCGGAGAGGATCATGAATCGAACCCCAACAGGGATTTGTGAAAAAGAGAAAGAAGACATAAAAATATCAATCGGTTGAGGGAACAGGAATCATAACTTAGTTTAGAAGAGCCGACCAAAGTCTTTGTCCTGTTCTATTACACCAAACCATTGATATTGCTGTGCGAGTACTTTCAGCAACTCGATCTCTTTTGTTGTCTCTTCTCTAAGCCATTCAATAAGGTCGTTGATGATAGGCGTGTGACTACGCTGGTGCATGAAGTAAGTCCAAGCACTGTGTTGGATTTTTGCATTTCTAGGGCAGTACAAGAAGCCTCGTTGGAGATCTTGTTGAACTAACAACAGATCCGTGACCGTAACCCCTTCACCGGATAGACAGGCACTGAGCGCCATATCTAAAGACAAGAAGCTGGTATTTCTGACAGGTTTCTTTGGTGGGAATTCAACATCGGCCAGCCACACTTTCCAGTCGTGATGATCTAAGGTTGGATGCAGCCTTGGCAAGGTTAAGATTGAATCAAGGTCGGTGTCTTTGGTGGTTAAACTAGTAGAGCAAACCGGCGCCATGAACTCTTCACGCAAGAAGGTAATGTCAGGTGCCTTGTCATAGCGTTTTTTGAAACGCGTGTGGAAGATCAGTAGATCATACTCACTACTATTAATCGATTCGTCTTCCTCAATCACAGGAACAATGACTATCTCATGATCTTGATAACGCTCGTTTAATTCCCGAACTTTGGAGATCAATACTCGCGTCGCGAAACTCAGAGTCGCTTTGATCACGATACGCTTCTGCTTGGGCTCACTCCAAGAGGCGATAACAGCTTCGATATTACCGTAGCTTTCTCGCAAAGCGACATACAAATCATGACCTTGTACCGTTAATTCTATGGCTCGATGCTTACGAATAACCAGTGATGCGTTTAACTCATCTTCAAGCTGTTTGATCTGTCGGCTGATCGCACTTTGTGTCACATGCAGCTCTTCGGCAGCCAGAGTAAAGCTCATCAGCCTTGCGGCAGCTTCAAAGGCTTTTAAGCCATTATGTGATGATGGCAAGCTAGGATATGGGGTCATAATTCGTTCGCATGAGTTTATGGAATGTTAGAGTCGCAAATTTATCAATTGAACGCCAGCCTCATCGATCGTATTTTGGGCGAAATTAACTGAGGCGCTCATGAAAAAAATACTCACTCTTGCATTCCCTTTGATCATTTCACAGCTGATCTCTATGGCTTTAGTCCTTACTGATGTTTGGATGATGTCGCGTATCAGTGTGTCAGCCCTTGCGGCTGGTGGCTTAGGTGCCTCAATCTACTTTTTCATCTTCATTATTGCGAGCAGCACCGTGGGTTGTGTCGCGAACTTGATTGCGATTGCTTATGGTCAGCGCGTAGCTCGCCCTGAGTTTGGTAATACTCAAATCAGATTGGCTGTGAAAGGCGCAACCATGTTGGCATTCGTGCTCAGTGTGACCTTAATGGCCAGCTTCTGGTTTGCTCCGTTGGTATTAGAAGCAGCCAAACAGCCGCCAGAAGTGATCACTTTAGCTATGGAATATGTCCATGCTTTGAAGTGGGTGATGTTGCCTTCGCTTATCTTATTGGTGCTTCGCGGCTTAACTAGCGCGTTTGGCAATGTGCGTTCTATTCTGGTGATGTCTATTATCACCGTAATTCTGAATGTGCCAGTCAGCTACTTCTTAACCTTCCAATTAGACATGGGTTTAACAGGTTTAGGGCTAGGTACGGCTATCGCGGCATTTATCGTGATGGTTGGATACACGGTTTGGGTATTCAAACGTGACGAATTCAAGCAGTTCGCCCCTTGGTTAAACACAGAAGAGTATTCAATCAAGTTGATGAGCCCGCTTTTAATGATGGGTTTACCTATCGGCTTGGCAGCATTACTTGAGCATGGCCTTATTTACGGCGGCACTTTGATGGCAGGGACGATCAGTATTGCTTCTCTAGCGCTGCACCAAATCTTGCTGCAATGCTTAAGCTTTACTTGGAACTTCAATTTCGGCTGCTCACAAGCTGCGGCGATTTTGGTTGGTCGTGATTTTGGCGCGGGTAACTACGAAGGAATAAAAAGAACCTCGATTCAAAGCTTCATATTGGTGTCGGTGTTGAGTGTGGCGTTGTCGGCCGTGTTCATTATATGGCCTGAGATGATCGCTTCTATCTTCAAGTTAGACGATGGCACGGGTGCTATGACTTCACTACTGGCTTCTGTGATTTGGGTCGTTGCTTTGTGCTTTATTGTTGATGCTTGGCAACTACTGGCGATTAACCTGCTAAGAGGCATGAAGATTGTCTCTATGCCAACCGTGATGACTGCCATCGGTTACTGGGTATTTGGCTTGCCTGCGGCTTGGTATTTGATGCCTAAGTTCGAATTGGCAGGGATTTGGGGCGGAATCGGTGTTGGCTTAGGCGTGACAGGTATTCTGCTGCTTATCCAATTGATGCGTGTCATTCAAAAGAACAACCAATCTCCAGATTTGTCGAATCATGCTTATACGTGATTTGCTTGTGATGCTCGCCTTTACCATGGAACCTTGAACGATAAACGTTGTATTGCTGACCGAGAACTATCAATTACCAACAATGACCTATAAGCCCTAAATTGCGTACTTCGTAATTTAGACCTTGGTCTTACAGAAACCGAGCTAAAAGGTGACTAGAATGATTTGAGTTGCTCACCGTTTTATCAAGGAATACACAAATGGAAGTTGGATTGTTCTGGGCTGAAAAAGGAATGTTAGTGCTTGGCGCACTGTTTGTTTTGACGAGCATGATGCAGTACGGAAGACGCAGTAGCGATTGGAAAGGCGTGATTACGATGTTCTACAAGCGTATCCCAATGAACATCGCCGAATACAAATGGTATCGCCTGGGGATCGCGTTGTTGGTATTTGCTGTGATCATACGTTTCGCATTACTGATTTTATGGCCTTCATATCAGTTCTAGTTCTCTTGCATTAGCTTTGTGGGATAGCTCTCTATCATGGCTACATAAAGCCGTTCAATGAATGAGTCAGTCGAGCCTTAATAAACCCGCTTGTTAAGGCTGCTGTTAAATATAATAGTGCTATTACTCAACAGCAAGGATTGGCTATTACCTTTGTAGCATATTGTTTTTCATGAAGAATAATGCGAAATAATAGCTTACCCACCTGTTTCATCATTCTTACTAATAATCTGCACATAAATCCATTCACCCCGTACCTGATACCATAATGTTCTGTTACACTCGGTCGAATTAGCTTTAATTTGTCAGTGGTGCATTTATGTCGTTCCCAGTTCTTATATGTGATGATTCTGCGTTAGCAAGGAAGCAGATGGCTCGGTCACTGCCTAGTTCTCTAAATGCAGATATAACTTTTGCTGTTCATGGGCTTAATGCACTTGAAGAGCTCGCTAAAAACCAATTCAAATTGATGTTCCTCGACCTAACCATGCCGGAATTAGACGGCTATGGCACATTGGAAGAGATGCAACGTTTAGGCGATACCACGCCAGTTGTCGTTGTTTCTGGTGACATACAACCAAAAGCACAACAGAAGGTGCTGGATCTTGGCGCCAAAGCATTTTTGCAAAAGCCGATCGATAAAGAAGCGCTAAAAGCCATTTTACGTGAGCATGTCGAGCCGCCAAAACAACCTCAAATCATTACCCCAACCGCTTTAGAACTGCCAATACTTCGTAGACGCGATATCTATATGGAAGTCGCGAACGTAGCGATAGGCCGTGCCGCTGATGCACTGGCTCGTCACTTTAATGTGTTTGTTCACCTACCGCTGCCGAACGTTAACATCTTCGAAGTGAGTGAATTGCACATGGCACTTCGTGACCTAGCGGATAACGACCAAGTGTCGGGTGTTTGCCAAGGCTTTAGTGGAGAAGGCATTGCAGGCGAAGCATTAGTCTTGTTGAGTGATTCCAGTGTGAGCGATCTTAAGAAGCTCATGAAGGTGCCAACAGAAAGCGAGCAGCTAGAAGAACTAGAGTTGTTGATGGATGTATCGAACATCTTAGTCGGCTCATTCTTGAATGGGTTAGGGGAGCAGTCAGAAGTTCGTTTCTTCCAGAGCTCTCCTGTGTTGCTAGGTCAACACATCTCGATTGATTCGGTGATTGAGAATACCAGCGGCTCATTTAAAAAGACCATGACGTTCGAAGTTAGCTACAACATTGATGGCACTTCTATCCGTTGTGACCTTCTGTTTATGTTCGTTGATGAGTCTCTGCCTCTTCTAGACAACAAATTGGCCTACCTAATGGAGGAGTTTTAATATGCTGAATCTTCCTGCTGAATTTGAACAGTTCCACTGGATGGTCGACATGGTTCAAAACGTCGATATGGGGCTGGTGGTTATTAACCGTGATTTTCAGGTACAAGTTTGGAATGGCTTCATGACGCACCATAGCGGTAAGCAATCGCACGATGCGATCGGTAAGTCGATCTTTGAACTGTTCCCTGAAATTCCTGAAGAGTGGTTTAGGCTTAAAACAAAACCGGTTTATGACCTAGGCTGCCGTAGCTTCATAACGTGGCAACAAAGGCCTTATCTGTTTAAGTGCCGCAACGTGAGGCCAGTAACTCAGCAAGCCGACTTTATGTATCAGAACGTCACGCTTAACCCGATGCGTTCTCCAACTGGGCAAGTGACATCCTTGTTCTTGTCGATTCAAGATGCGACTGCTGAAGCTCTGATGTCTCAGAAAAAGGCTTGACGTACCTTAAGATGAAAATTGAATCGCCTTATAAGAGCACTCTGAAAACCAAATAAAAATGGCCAAGGTTAATCCCCTTGGCCATTTTTGTATCTGATCCTGTAGTAATGAGTTCGAACTAAAGAAAGGCGTTCCGTATTCGTTAACTTTAGTCGAGTTGTTGTTAGGCTCTATCAACAGCGGCTTGTATCCGCTGGGTTCTCATAAATAAGCGCATCTAACCTGCCATATTTTGTGGACTTTACCCCGCTCATCCAAGTTTCGAACGTGCTAATCGATCTTGCCTTTGTACTTTATAAATTTCAGGGCTAATGAAAGAGGGCTGAGATCGGCACTCGAAGCGAAAAAGTCAGAAAAAAATGAAATTATTTAAGAAAAAACGCATTTTTTGATTCAAGAAAAGTGTGATTTTTATGTGATTAAAGGGCACTTTTTTCACAAATTTGCCTTATCGAAGATTTTTTCGCCGAATTTGCAAGGGAAACGTTTGCGCAATAAACCGACAGCGTTTGCGTGAATATGTTGTTAAGTTATTAATTACTATGAATTTAGTAGGAAATGACGGGCGGGAAGCTTTTACCAGATATGGAATCTTTGAGAGGATAGCACAAAAAAAAATGAAATATCAGACTTGCTGTTAGTAAATCACAGCCTATAATGCTGAAAACCGGAGCGTCTGCCAACGCTCCGGTTTTTTTGTGTCCGAAACTCAGTAAAGCGTCTGCCAACGCTTACCGAAAACGCACGACACGTAATATGATTACAGGACAAATTATCATGCGTATCGAACAAGAACTTAAGTTAGGTTTCAAAGATGTACTCTTCCGTCCGAAGCGTTCTACCCTTAAAAGCCGTTCTCAAGTTGAATTAACCCGCGATTTTACATTCAAGCATAGCGGTCGTCAATGGTCTGGTACTCCAGTAATTGCAGCGAACATGGATTCGGTAGCAAGCTTTGAAATGGCAGCTGCTCTAGCAGAGCACGGTGTTATGACTGCAGTACACAAGCACTACACAGTAGAGCAGTGGGCTGAGTTCGCAAAAACAGCAGACAAGAAAACGCTGAACAACGTATTTGTTTCAACAGGTACTTCTGAAGCTGAGTTTGAGAAAACTAAGCAAATCATGGCGCTTAGCGACGAATTCGTATTTATCTGTATTGATATCGCTAACGGCTACTCAGAGCACCTAGTTGAGTATGTACAAAAAGTACGTGCTGAATTCCCGACTAAAGTTATCTCTGCTGGTAACGTTGTAACGGGTGACATGGTTGAAGAGCTAATCCTAGCTGGCGCAGACATCGTTAAGGTTGGTATCGGCCCTGGTTCTGTTTGTACTACACGTGTTAAAACAGGCGTAGGTTACCCTCAACTTTCTGCAATCATCGAGTGTGGCGACGCAGCACACGGCCTTGGCGGTATGATCATCGGTGACGGTGGCTGTTCATGTGCGGGTGACGTATCTAAAGCGTTCGGCGGCGGTGCTGACTTCGTAATGCTAGGCGGCATGCTAGCAGGTCACTCTGAGTCAGGCGGCGAAGTTGTAGAGCAAGACGGTAAGCAATTCATGAAGTTCTATGGAATGTCGTCACAGTCGGCTATGGACAAGCACTCAGGTGGTGTTGCTAAGTACCGTGCTGCGGAAGGTAAAACTGTTTTACTTCCGTTCCGTGGTTCAGTTCACAACACAATTTCGGACATCCTTGGTGGTGTACGTTCAACTTGTACATACGTAGGCGCAGCAAAGCTTAAAGAGCTAACTAAGCGTACAACTTTCATCCGTGTACAAGAGCAAGAGAACAACGTATTCGGTAAAGAGTAATCTGAACGGATTCGAATAGTTTGAAAATCAAGAGCCGCTTTTTAGCGGCTCTTTATGTTTGAGTTTTAGCTATCACTCAGTAGAGCATTAACTCTCAATTTTTCTACTTCGCATAATTCGAAGGAAACAGTGCTCGTTTCGCTTCTTCATCACGTTCAGTTTTAAATTCAATGCCTTTGCCGATTTCGCGAGCACGCAGTGCAGCAGGGCGAGTGTTGATTGCGTTAAACCAGCGCTTCAAGTTCGGGTAAGGTTCTAAGCCTTCTTCACCAAGCACGACAGGTGCTTTATCAATCCAGCCCCATGCAGCGACATCGACAATCGTGTACTCATTTCCGACGATAAACTCACGACCTTCCATATGCTTCTCTAACACTTCGTAGTGACGTTGTGCTTCACGTAGGTATCGGTTCACAGCGTAGTCTAAGCCTGCTGGTGCAGCATGGCGGAAGTGTACCGATTGGCCTGAATATGGACCAAGGCCACTCGCGATAAACATCATCCAAGAGAGTAGTTCAGCTCTGTCTTCTGGCTGACCGCCAAGCTTGCCTGTTTTCTCTGAGAGATACAGAAGGATAGCGTTAGAGTCGAATACACGTTGTCCTTCATCTTCAATCGCAGGCGTTTTGCCATTTGGATTGATTAAACGATATTCCGGTGAATGCTGCTCACCCTTTAAGGTATCGACAGGAACAAGTTCAAAATCTAGGCCTGTCTCTTCCAAAAACAGAGCGATCTTCATTGGGTTTGGTGTTTGGTGAAAATAGAACTTAAGCATGGGGTAACTCCTTGTATTGGTCATTTATTAAAGCACCACTTGAACGATCGTTCAATGGTTGATTTTGAATTATTTGAAGATCTTCTGACTCGCATTCCAACTCTATGTGTTGAAGACCTCGTTATTTGAGCGAGGGGTAAAATCGCGCGATTCAGTGTGTTGGATTTTAAGTTGTTGAAAAAATGAGCTTAAAGTGGTTTTTTTGATTCGTTGCTTTATGCGGAGTTCGGATTTGTGATGGGTGGTTTTTGGCGGGATAGGGCGTATGAAATCCGCAGTCAGATATTCCAACAAAAACGTTGAGCACTGGTTCAAACCAGAATTATCTGGATGCACAGGCTTATTGGTAAGTTCAAAATCGTGATCTGCTGCCACACCTTATGCAACAAATGAATATAAACGTTAGAGATTAAGGTGTGCTTCACGGTTTTTTAATCTTAGGGACTTACATTGGTGAGCAAATCTGATGTGAACACTTAACGACACAGGATCTTTCCATGAAAAAGAACATTATCGCCCTCGCTCTTGGTGGCATGCTCGCTTTTGGCGCAACACCTTACTCTTTTGCTGCTAACGATGGTGCTGTACAGGCTTCTGCGGATTACGCGCAGTTGGTGACTAAGCGGCAAGTTGTCGATCAACTACTTCTTGATGCGTTGCAGGCGTTTAAGTCTCCGGCAAGAATTTCTCACGCGGGCTTCACGGCTAAAATGTCAAGCAACATGGAAATTGTGACTAACCGATTGTTAGAAGCGTACCAGCTAGAACCTTACCGTACTGACTTGTTGATTTCGGCGGCGAACGCTCAGATCTACAACAAGAACGCAGAACGCGCTATTGAGTTGTTTGAACAAGCACTGACGGTTGCGCCAGACGATGTCGACTTGCATGCGTATCTTGCGGTTTGGCAAAGATTTGAAGGCAATGAAAGTGAATCCAACAAGCACATGGATAAACTGGAAAGCCTGAATAAAGGCAAGGCTGAAGACATCAAACGTATTTTTGCAACGGTTGACCGCGTGTTAGAAACACCTCTTAAAGAGTCTGCAGATAAGGGACTGTTGAGCGATCACGGTGCCATCGTCACTTTGGGCTACGCGCTTAACCCTGATGGCTCTATGCATGAAATCTTGATTGAACGTCTTGAAACCACATTAGCAATGTCGAAAGCTAACCCTGATGCGATGATCGTGTTGACGGGCGGAGTGCCAAAGAATCATAAGACTGAAGGTAAGTTAATGGCGGATTGGCTTATCGAGAAAGGGGTAAGCAAAGATCGCATCATCGAAGAGAATTACGCGACCAGCACGGTAGGCAATGCCTTATTCAGTAGCTACGCACTTGCTCGCCATGATATTAAGCACGCGACCATTATTAGCTCGGCAAGCCATGTTCGTCGTGGTCAAACTCTGTTTGAAATCGCTAGCTGGCAAACCGGCCCTCAGGGCATGACTTTTGATACGGTTTCTTACCCAGACAAGCCACTCGCAGATCTTAAGAAGGCGAGTGATGGTGAGCTACTAGGTATCTACCGAGATGCGCTTAGAACCTATGGTATGTGGAGCTACCGCTCTTACCCATTAGAGTCTCGCTAGGCTTAGGGTTACTTCACAGTAGGCAAAGTATAAGTTGCTAGTACAATCGAGCACAGCTAGATGGTATGCTGTGCTCCTACTTAATTTAGTGTTTCAAAGGCAAAAAAATGAACCCGATTTTAGCAATGTTGAAAGAGAACAATATTAGCGACGAGCAGATCAGCGAGCTATTCAAGACGTTGACCGAGAACCCTCTTGCAGCAATGGCGACGATCAGCCAACTTGGCTTACCACAAGATAAACTTCAAATGCTGATGGGCCAGGTAATGCAAAACCCTGCGCTAATCAAAGAAGCAGTTGAAGAGCTTGGCCTAGATTTTTCTAAGGTTGAAGCCGCTAAAGAGCAACTTCAAAAATAATAGAGTCTGAATGAGCGATTTTGTTAGGAAGTGATAGCCGATTCGGTTAACTGTTCTTGAGATTGCGAATTAGACTTGAGTAAAAAGCCGTTTGAGTATCAATACTTAAACGGCTTTTTTGATCCGACTTAGAAAGGCTAGAAAGAGATACGACAAAAATACTAGTCCGATGTGACTCCCTCGCTTAAATCATGTAATTTCTTTTTAACACTCATGTTTCAATAAACTGAATTCCGGCGTTGCTCATGAAATCTAGCCTAAGCATTCGATCTTACACCAAGCAATTTAATACTCATGCCCATGATGGCTACCATCAACTCGTGCTGCCTATTCAAGGGAGTATTAGTATTGAAATGGTGGGATATGTCGGCAAGGTGGCCGTGGGCGAATGCGTGGTGATTCCGGTAACCACAGCGCATGCGTTTAAGGCGGATGAAGCAGCGCGGTTTATTGTCGCAGATATGGCAGAGTTACCGCAGCACTTGTTAGAGCATGAGCTCTCGGTGTTTACTATCACGCCACCCTTAATGAGCTTCTTGCTGTTTGTTGAAAAGCAGTTGGAATACCAAGTGGACAGTGGCATTGAATCATCCATCTTGGATGTGTTTTCACTGTTATTAGAGCAACAAAAAGTCAGCAAGAGCATCGACCCTCGTATTCGAGCGGTCCAAAGGCTCATTGCGGATAATTACGCCCAGCCTCTCTCTATTTCTCAGCTTGCAGAAACGGCTTGCTTGAGCCCCACTCAATTTAAGAAGCGCTTTAAAGAGTGCATTGGAATCAGTGCGCTTAAGTACATCACTCGCTATCGTATGGAGAAAGCTCAAGCCTTGCTTAGCCATACCGATTTACCCGTTCAATTGGTCGCAGAAAATGTGGGTTATAGTGACTTGTCTGCATTCAGTCGACGCTTCTCTCAGCACTTTGGCATGTCTCCAAGGGCGTTTTTGGGCTCGATGAAAGAGAGTCTTCCAAAACAAGAATAGCGTCCTTTTGGCAAACTCAACTTAGTATATGTTCACTATTATCTATTTCAGAAATGAAAATAGACTAGGTAATAGAAATGAATCTTGCCATCAATCGCGTTAACGAATTCCAAACGGGCACTTTAGCCATCGTGTTTGCTTCTGTTTTATGGGGCACGACAGGCACCGCCGCAAGCTTTGCGCCTGATCTCAGCCCATTAGCGATTGGTGCTTTTTCAATGGGCGTCGGCGGCTTAATGCAAGCAGTCTTGGCGTATCGAAAGATCTTATCTTCACTTGATAAGCTTTTGCTCAACAAAAAGTTGTTAGCGGCGAGTGCGCTGGCTTTGGCGATCTATCCTCTGGCTTTTTACTCTTCGATGAAGTTATCGGGTGTCGCAATGGGCACAGTGGTGTCGATAGCTACAGCTCCTTTCTTTTCTGCACTTTTAGAGTGTCTTATTAGCAAAAAGAATAATATCAACAAACGTTGGTTAACGAGCTTTGCCATTGGCGTGGTTGGTATTGGGCTACTGGTATTTTCAGAATCATCATCAGCGAATGATTCTGGTGACGATCTGAAGCTTTTGGGCATTGGATTAGGGTTGATTGCTGGGTTGTGTTACGCCATTTATTCATGGGCGACAAAAGCTCTGATAGACGAAGGCATTAAGTCGCAAGCAGCGATGGGCAGCATATTTGGGCTAGGAGCGATGTTGCTACTGCCAACGCTTTGGTTTACGGGGGATAACTTGTTCGCATCGAATACCAATATATTGGTGGTGAGTTACTTGGTGTTACTTCCTCAATGTTTAGGCTATATCGCTTTCAGTTTTGGGCTACGCCATGTCACAGCGAGTAGCGCCAACTTGATTACCTTACTTGAGCCAGTCGTTGCCGCCGTGTTGGCAGTGTGTATTGTGGGTGAGCTTATTTCATTGGTTGGATGGCTAGGTATGTTCTTGATAGTGATGTGTTTATTCATCCAATCTCAGCCAACTAAAAAGCCATTATAAGTATTTGTTAAAACGGGATTAATTGAATTAAATTCATGCGTGATTCTTATAATTGAATAAAATGAGTATCTCAGTTGCGAGAGTGCTGTTACTATCGTTATCAATAGTCGGGGGGCATATACCTTAGTTGGTGTTTGCTGAGATCGTTATTCGAGACCCGTTGAACCTGATTCAGTTAACACTGGCGTAGGGAACTATGATTACTTTGCCTACGTGGTTCAACAATGATCTCTCATTGCTTTCACCTCCACACTCTCTTTGCGGCCAAAGTTCGGTTCTCTTACGTCTTTTAGACAGTAGGAGCGACCATGACACAGCATTCCAATTCTCAAGTATCACCTAACAGCACTCAAACACCAGAAAACCAATCTTCTTCGATCAATACTCCGATTGTTTTGACCATTGCGGGTTCTGACAGTGGTGGTGGCGCGGGCATTCAAGCTGATATTAAAGCCATGTCTGCAACGGGTAGCTTCGCTTGTTCGGTAATTACCGCGATTACATCTCAGAACACCCAAGGCGTGTCCGCTATATTTCCAATCCCACTAGAGCATGTCGCTAGTCAGTTAGATGCAGTGTTTACCGATTTGAATATCGTGGCGGTAAAAGTCGGCATGTTGGCGGATTCGCAAATCATCAAAGTCGTCGCGGACAAAATCAAACAATACCAACCTAAACACCTAGTGATTGACCCTGTCATGGTGGCGACAAGTGGCGACCTTCTTTTAGAAAACTCGGCGATCACCACGCTAAAACAAGAACTGATTCCGCTCGCAGACATCATTACGCCTAACTTGCCGGAAGGCGCAGCATTAACAGGCAAGCCAGTACCTGAAAGCGAAGCTGAAATGCAGGGCATGATTGAGGACCTGCGTGCTTTGGGCGCGAAAGCGGTACTCCTAAAAGGCGGCCATTTAGAGAAAGATGAAAACAGTAACGACTTACTGATTCTGCCAACGACGTCTGCCTTGATTAGTGCTAAGCGTTTCCCGACTAAAAACACGCATGGTACGGGTTGTACGCTTTCATCTGCTATTGCTTCTTTCTTAGCGCAAGGCAATACGCTGTCAGAGGCTGTCGACCTAGGCAAACAATACATCTCGCGCGCGATTGCTCACGCTGATGAGTTGCAAGTTGGCCAAGGTCATGGGCCCGTAAATCACTTCTTCGCTGGGCACGGGAATGTCCGTTAATACGGTGGGTGTTCAGCTCAGCAATGCCTCTTTACGTTATAACGACAGTGAGCACGCAACCTTATCGGGATTGTCGCTTAGCTTAAACGCAGGTAAGTGGACGGTATTGCTAGGTCGAAGTGGCTGCGGGAAAACCACGGTATTGCGTTATCTGGCAGGCTTGTTGGACGACAAGGTGGAGTGGCAGGGAACATTGACAACCTCTGATGAATTGCCTTTAACGGATCGCATCGCTTACATGGCGCAGCAGGATTTGTTACTGCCGTGGCTGTCGGTTATCGACAATGTATGTCTGAGTCATCGTTTTCAAAAATCAGCTTCTGACAAAGCACTGCAAACCAATCAAGCACTCGAGTTGCTCGCTGCGGTTGGTTTGGCTGATTATGCGAATGCGATGCCGGATCAGTTGTCTGGTGGTATGCGTCAACGTGTCGCTTTGGCTCGAACTTTAATGCAAGACAAGCCAGTGGTGCTGATGGATGAGCCGTTCTCTGCGCTGGATGCGGTAACGAGACACAAACTACAGAGCTTAGCGTGTGAGCTGTTGAGAGATAAAACCGTTGTGTTGATCACCCATGATCCACAAGAAGCGGTGCGTTTGGCGGACAATTTGTATGTGTTGCAAGGCACACCTGCGAATGCTCAGTCTTTATCTGTGCCTCTCACATCAACACCACGAGTGCTCGATGGTGAGTGTGCCGAGTTGCAACAAGCGATCTTAGATCAGTTGGAGCGTGATTATGAATGATCTAACGCGAAGTGGAGCTGTAGCTCATTCAACTAACGGACAGGCTGCCACTACACGCCATCGTCAGATGAATCCTGTTGTTCGTTTGCTTATCAGCAGTGCTGTGATTCTCGGTTTATGGCAGTTAGTTGTGGTTATCTTCGAGATGCCGAGCTTCATTCTGCCCACGCCAGCAGAAGTCTTTTTAAAGCTGATTGAACGTTACGATGTGTTGCTCAAACACACATGGGTGACTGCGCAAGAGATCCTACTTGGCTTGTTACTCGGTTTGTCGATGGGGCTGTTTTTCGCCCTGCAGATGCTGATGTTCGAACCACTAAAACGCTGGCTGTTACCTATCTTAATCGCTAGCCAAGCGATTCCTGTGTTTGCGATTGCTCCAGTATTGATGTTGTGGCTTGGCTATGGCATCGCCTCAAAAGTGGTGATGGCGGCGATCATTATATTCTTCCCTGTGACGACCTGTTGCTACGACGGCCTGCGAAATACTCCGACAGGCTATCTCGATCTTGCCAAAACGATGGGCGCATCGAAATGGCAATTGCTGCGTTATATCCAACTGCCTGCTGCGCTGCCAACACTGGCGTCTGGCATTCGTGTGGCGGTGGTTATTGCCCCAATTGGCGCGGTCGTCGGGGAGTGGGTGGGTTCGAGTGAGGGGCTGGGTTACCTAATGCTACAGGCCAACGCACGCATGATCATAGATGAGATGTTTGCTGCCTTGTTCATCTTGGCGGTGCTGTCTATCTCGCTCTACTTCGTTACAGATAAATTACTCAAAAAAGCTATCCCTTGGGAAAACCAATGATGGCTTCGCTCAATATAAGAATAATATTCAAAAGGAAAGGTTAACCGTGAAAAATACAAAATTGATAGGTGCAGTGGCACTGCTTGCTTCATTGGTTTCAGGTCATGTTCTAGCGGACTCTGAACAAAAGAAACTGACGCTGATGTTGGATTGGTTTGTGAACCCGAATCATGGCCCGATTGTGATCGCTCAAGAGCGTGGCTACTTTGCTGACCAAGGCTTAGAGGTTGAAATCCAAGAGCCAGCAGACCCAAGCACGCCAGCAAAATTGGTCGCAGCAGGTAAGGTCGATTTAGCGGTAACTTACCAACCAAGTTTAACCATGGATGTGGCAGCGGGTCTTCCTTTAGTTCGTGCATCAACCCTTATCGCGACGCCACTGAACACACTAATGGTACTGGATAACGGCAAGAACGATTCGCTAGCGGATCTGAAAGGCAAGAAGATCGGTATTGCGATTGCGGGTAACGAAGAAGCGACTATCGGCACTATGTTAGCGCAAGAAAATGTTGCGTTTACAGACGTGCAAACCATCAATGTCGGTTGGGCACTGTCGTCTTCATTAGCATCGGGCAAGGTAGATGCAATCTGGGGTGGCTTACGTAATTTTGAAACTAACCAGCTAGCCCTTGAGGGCTTTAAAGCAAAAGCGTTCTTCCCAGAAGAGCACGGTGTGCCAGCTTACGATGAGCTTATCTTTGTTGCGAACGCAAAGCAGCAAGATGATGAAGCGATCAAAGCGTTCAACAAAGCATTGGAGCAAGCAACGACTTACATTGTGAACCACCCACAAGAGTCATGGAGTGAGTTTGTGGCGTATTCACCAGATACGTTGAATAACGAGCTTAACCAACGCGCATGGAACGACACATTGACTCGCTTTGCACTTCGCCCTTCTGCTGTAGATATGAAGCGTTACGACGATTACGCACAGTTCATGTTCGACAAAGGCATCATCAAATCACTACCAAAAGCCGCTGATTACGTACCGACTTTTGACTAAGGAATCTCATGAAATACCAAGACTTAATCCAAGCCTGTCAGCAAGATTGGCAAGACTACACCGAGCATGATTTTGTTAAAACGCTAGCAAACGGCACCCTCGCTCAGCCGTGTTTTCTGCATTATTTGAAGCAAGATTTTTTGTTTTTAAAGCAGTATGCCCGTGCTTATGCATTGGCAATTTACAAGGCTAAAACCTTGGCTGATATGCGTCGTGCACTGCCTAGTGTTCATGCTCTGTTAGATTCTGAAATTTCACACCACGTGACTTACTGTGGTCAGTGGGGTTTAACCGAATCGGATTTAGAAAACGAGCCTGAAGATTTCGGCACTGTTGCCTACACGCGCTACGTTCTAGATGCGGGTATGACGGGTGATCTTGTCGACTTATATGCGGCACTGGCTCCGTGTTCAATCGGTTATGCCGTGATTGGTAAAGCGCTGTTAGAAAGCAGTGATACTGTTTTGGAAGGCAACCCATACGCAAGCTGGCTGCAACTGTATGGCAGTGAAGAGTTCCAGTCTGGCGTAGCAACGGGCGCGGAATACTTCAATCAGTTGCTTGCTGAAATTGATATCAACAGCGAACGCGGTCAGAACATCGTTCATATCTTCAAAACCGCAACGCGTATGGAAGTGGCTTTTTGGCAGCAAGGGCTGAACGCTCTTGATGATTCAACAGCGGCTTAAAAGCAACTTTCACGAATAAGGATTTACCCATGCTTACTGAACAAATTATTCAATCGCTACGCGCAGTACGAGAGCAAAAACCACTGGTTGTGAACATCACCAACTATGTAGTGATGAACAACACGGCCAATGCGTTATTAGCGATTGGCGCTTCGCCTATTATGGCGCACTCACAACAAGAACTGGCAGAGATGATGTCATTTTCTGGCGCTTTGGTGATCAACATCGGCACGCTCGACAGCGTTTGGACGCCAAGAATGTGTTTTGCGGTTGAACAAGCTAACGCGAACAACAAGGTTGTGGTTCTTGACCCTGTGGGTTGTGGGGCAAGTACGTTGCGTACCGAGACTTCTCGTGAAATTGCACGCTTAGCCGATAAGTTGATCATTCGTGGTAACGCGTCTGAGATTATCGCGTTAGCGGGCGAACAAGCGCAGAGCAAAGGCGTTGATGCGCTTGATAGCAGTGATGCTGCGTTAGGTGCTGCACAGTGCTTAGTGGCTGAATACGGTGCAAATGTGGTGATATCTGGTGAGACAGATTACGTTGTCACCAAAGACAGCGTGGTGACGTTAAACAATGGACACCAAATGATGCCGTATGTGACGGGTATGGGGTGTACTTTAACTGCATTGACGGGTGCTTTCGCGGCTGTTGGTGATGATAGTGGTTTAGCTGCAGCAGCGGTATTAGGCGTGGTTGGTGAAATCGCGGCTGAAAACTCTCGCGGCCCAGGTAGCTTGCAAATTAACTTGCTTGATGAGTTGTATCAGTTAGACGAAGAGACTCTGATTCAACGCTTGAAGATTCAGTAGGGCTAATCTAACTCTAAGCCACAAGTTAGAGTTAGATTAACTTAAAAAAGCCCCCGACACTTATGTGTAGGGGGCTTTTTATTACTGGTTTGGAACTGTGTCAGCTGTGTATAGACTGGCTGGCTAGGTTCTAAATCGGTTAACTTGGCTCTCTAGGTGATGAGCAACCTCGGTTAAGTCGCTCGCTGCACCTGAAATGCTGCTTACCGACTCTTGGTTGCTTTGAGCAATAGTGTTTGCACCTTGCGCGTTTTCACCCAGTGATTTGGTAAGACGATCCTGCTCATCAACCGACACCGCGATTTGGCTGTTGGCTTGGTTCAGATCTTGGATGTGTTGATTAATCACATGTAAGTTCTGAGAAGCTTGCTGCGCCTGCGTTGAAGCGTCTGAAACCGTGCTGTGGCTCTCTTTGATAGACTCTAACGCATCTTTAGCGCCACGTTGTAGTGAGGTGATGAGCTCATCAATCTGGCTAGCAGAGTCTTGGGTACGTTTAGCGAGCGTTCTTACTTCATCGGCTACTACTGCAAATCCGCGACCTTGTTCACCTGCGCGCGCAGCTTCAATAGCCGCATTCAATGCCAACAGGTTGGTCTGCTCAGAAACGCCTTTGATTACTTCAAGAATGGCACCAATGTTCATCGACTCTTTATGTAGGTCGGTCACTTTTTGGCTGCTTACCTGCATGCTTTCATCGGCGCTACCAATTTCATGCAGTGTCTTATCTACTTCTTTCAGTCCCATCGCCACATTCTCGGTGGCTTGGTTGGCAACTTGAGACGCGTGGTTAGCACTTGCCGCAATTTCTGATGTGCTGGAAGCTAATTGATCAACGGCAGAAGAGATATTGATCATTTCACTGTTCAATTGTGTTGCGTTGGTCGAGCTGTTATTTGTCACTTGATTGAGTGACTCCGACATCTCACCAATACGCACGCTAGAACGGTTCACTTGGCCAACAATATCGCGCAGAGATTCAATGGTGATCTCCATATTAGTCAGCAGTTCGCCAATCTCATTTTTGCTCTCAATGTTCACTTCCACATTCAGGTTGCCCTGAGAAAGCTCGTTGGTGATCTGTTTAACCTGTGCAATGCCTTTGGTAATAGAACGAGTCACTAATACGGCGCTCGTCATACCAATAACTAAAGCCACACCCGTCAGCAATATGATGATTTGAATCGAACGCTTTTCACTGGCTTGCAGTACTGGCGTGAGCGCTTGTTTCTGTTGCTCGAGAATACTTTGAGCATCCGCGACTGCAATCGCTAAGCTGTCACCAATAGAGGCGAGGGTAGCGGTTCTTTGCGTGTTCTCAATCATCTGTTGATGAACTTGCTCAAAGCCTTTCGCGTACGCTTCCCGTTGGTTAGAGAAATCTTCAATCAATTCACTTTGATAAGGAGATGATTTAAGAGATTCAATATCGCCTTCTATACCTGGCAGAGCATATTCAAAAATGTCTTTACCAGCTTCATAGGTTTTGAGGTCGTTGTTGTTTGAGTAACTCAGCACTGTGATCTTGGCTGCGAGGAAGTTCTCCATCAACATGCCTGCGTATAAGCTCGCGTTTGGATCATTGTTATTGTAAGACTCATACAATAAGCTCTGAGCCGCTTTCAGTGCGTTGGTTTCTCGTGTGACCATCTCCACGTTCACTAACTGGTCAATGAGCAGTTGGCTCTGTTTCATTGATCCATAAGCCGCATCAAAAGCTGCAACGCTGTCTTGCACTAATTGCAGGCTCGACAAGCTATCAGTATTGGTGGTGGTTTGGATTAAGTTGTTCAGCAGTTCATCAATCGCAAGTTTGCTCGATTGATAATTCGCTTCGTATTGATCATCCAATGACTCTAAGTAACGTTCAGAAGCTAAACGCATCTGAAGAAAGTGCACTTGAATGTTGCCTGACAATGTCGCCTTGTGGCTGAGGTCACTGTACTGGCTAAAGCCGTTCGACAAGGTTTGAATACCTTTGTAACTCACAAGGCCTGAAATGACGAAAAAGAGCAAGCAGATGGCATAACCCAGCTTGATCTTGAGCGCTATAGAAAGGTGGCGCATAACTATCCCTATATTTACCTGATTCCTTCATAGGGGAGTATTTCATAAAACAGCATTCTGGGCATGCTAAAGCGAATAGTTTGTGTAATAAGTAACGCTTTTGTTAGAAAAATCGGGTTTTTCGACATGCTTTCAACGAGTTGCGTATTTGAATTCAACCGCCTAACTTAAGGAATTAAGTGCTAACTTCCATGCATAGGATGTGATTTGTCGGTAAAATGGCAGAAAACCAATTTTAGAAATCGACTTCAAAGGTACGCGATGAACCCTTATAAACTTTATCTGGTGACTGACGACCAACAAGATCTAGAAACGCTTAAATTCGTGGTTGAACAAGCGGTTGCTGGTGGCGTCACTATGGTTCAAGTAAGAGAAAAACATGGGGACGTAAGAGCCTTCATTGAACGAGCACAAGCGGTTAAGTCGATTCTGGCTGGCTCAGGTGTTCCGCTGATCATCAATGACCGAGTGGACGTAGCATTGGCTGTCGACGCCGATGGTTTGCATCTGGGTCAATCGGATATGCCTGCAGAGTTAGCACGTAAGCTGATTGGTTCAGACAAGATTCTTGGGTTATCAATTGAAACTGAACAGCAGCTACAACAAGCAGATAGTTTGCCGATCGATTACATTGGTCTCAGTGCGATTTTTGCCACACCGACTAAGACGAATCTAAAGAAACATTGGGGTTATGAAGGCATTCAAATGGCTTTGAAAACAACGAAATTGCCGATTGTTGGTATCGGTGGAATCAACGAATCGAACATTCCGCAGTTGGTTCAGACAGGTATTCACGGCCTGGCGTTGGTATCAGCGATATGTCACGCAGAAGACCCGAAACAAGCGACCCAAGATTTGTTGTTTTTGATGGGAGAGTGAGTTTGTGGTGGCTAGAAAACAAATGAGACTCGTCATTTATTTTCTAGTTAGAGCGCATTAAAGCGCTCGATGCAGTAGCCAGTAAAATTTGTGGTCTAACTTACTGAATACACAGAGCAACCGTGCCGATGACCATAAGAACGATCGCAGCGTACCAACCGTATTGTGCTGTTTTATAAGCCACAAACACCTTAATGTAGTTGATCTCTTCATGCGCCATTGCGATGAAGTCCATGTAGTTAATCGATAACTCACGGCTAGCTTCTTTTAGGTCTTGTTGAAGCTTGTTGAAAGACTCATCGATGAAGCCCTTTGTTTCCGAAGCAGACGGAGTAGCAGTTAACGCTAGGCTATTCCAAACCGCCATACGCGATTCATATTCGCTTTCACTGACACAATTAAGTACGCGTAAATCATACTCTCGTTTGTTACGCTCTTTACCCATTTTCTCAGGGCAAATATTTCTTAAAACGTTCACGACAAATCTTCCAAAAGGTTCATTTAGATATAAAAAAGCACTCAAAGAGCGCTCATAAACTGGGTGCGAATTAATATTCAAAAAGTGATCTATTTGAAACCGATATAAGCAACGGCAAGGCTGAGCGCTTATCTGGGAGATTTGAAGTTGGGTCAGTGGTGTTAAAGAGCGATTTGGGCCTGTCTATATTCGTTTGAAAAGACAAACCCGTTGGGATCGCATAGTAGTTATGTCACTTTGGGACATCAACTAGGGTGTTTTATCCACACGACAAAGATATTTATCGGCAAGATAAGCAGAAATGAGGTAGCGGTGGTGTGTTCCATGCCGATATTGAATCTCTGAATTGACGATGTTTTGAAAATAGAGATGATTTGTAAACAGGGGAGGCTAGTTGGCTTGCCATTGATTGTACTGCAGTGAGTGCCCCTTAAGCTGCTCAATAAGGCTGGTGAGAACTGGGCCATTGATGTGGCTGCGAGAAACTAAACAACCTACTGGAGTAATCCAACCACCATGCTCGTGTGAGACAGGTAACGCCACAATATCGCCTTTTTGAATGCCTTCCATCACCATCATCTCGGGCACATTTGCCCAACCCACGTTTTGTTCAACGAGATCAACAATGTTCTTGTGGTTGTTCGCATACCAACGCATCGAGCTAATACCATAGGTGAACCACAGTTCGCGCTGCTTTGAGCTGCGATGCACACATTGGCGATAGCGCTTTAGGTCTGAGTCTTGTACAACGGACATGCGACTCAGTTCGTGAGTGGCAGAGCTAACAGTTAGGAAACGCGCTTGGCCCAGCAAAAAGAAATCCATATCGACCTTCAGTTCGCCATCCGCGTAGATGATGCCAATCTGTGCTTTGCCACGTCTTACCAGGTCTTCTACATCGAAGGTTGAGGTCGTAATAATATCGAAGTGCGTGATTGGGAACTGATCGGCCAGTGATCTGATTATCTTAATGAAATTCTTATCTATGATGCTTTCATCAACCGCAATGATCAGTTCGTGCTCATCTTCTTGTGTGAGCGATTCTACTTTTTGGTCGAAGTACTTTTGTTGGTCGAGAATCGACTTAGCGACAGGCAATAACGCTTTACCTGTGTTGGTCAAAACGGGGATGTTTTTCTCTCGGTTAAACAGCTCTTGGTCGATGGCAATTTCTAGGTTGGCGATCGACTGGCTGACCCCAGACTGAGCGCGTTTCAGTTTGCGAGCGGCGGCAGAGAAAGAGCCACTTTCACACACCGTGACGAAGACTTTTAGTTGCTCAAAACTGTACATGTTATCTCTCGCTCAATACAAAATGGGGTACTTATACTTAAGCTATCACTAAACGTGATGGCTGTTAACTTTCTCTTATTGTTTTCGGTGACATAATTTCGGTAAGTCCACCATGTTATAAATTGCTATAGGAATGTATGAGTACGTTAGAGAGAGTTTTCCACTCGGTGTTGTTTGAAGTATTGGCCGTCACACTGTCAATTATAGGTTTAGCGATATTTACTGATCACGATGTGAATGCCTTATTAGGAACCATGATAGTTGTTGCGACTATCGCGATGATTTGGAACTACTGTTTTAACCGTATTTTTGATCGTTATTTCACGGGTGAAAAATCAAAGCGTTCGCTTAAGTTACGTGTTTTTCATGTCGTGCTATTTGAGGCTGGCTTGTTGATAGCGACAATCCCTGTGATGGCATACTTACTTAACGTGGGGTTATGGCAGGCATTTTTGATGGACATCGGCGTGACCATTTTTATTACCATTTACGCGTTTGTGTTTAATCTGATTTATGACCATGTTCGAGCATTCTGGGTACGCAGAGGGGAGCTAGCCGTTCAGTAATCTACCAAGTCAGTAAACACGAGCTTGGCTACTAACCGTTTGTTTATTCGTTATTTTGACGGAGATATTCGGTTAGTAGGCCTAGGTAACCCGGCACTGGTTGGCATTCAAAGTGGCGGTCTCGAATCTTTTCAATCTCTTCCGCTTAATAGTTAGTGTAACCCTATGCACTTATTGTTCGATATGTAATTTGAATTTGTATGTGTCGTAAAATGGTAAATATCTTAATTAAAACTTAGCCATCATAGTCATTCGCCCATCACCAGAGCAAACTATGAACAAGTTAAGTTATGACCGAAAAATGCCGCTATACGTGGTGTCTGCACTTGTCCTCAATATGGCATTTAGCTTGTGGTTGCTGAGTATTGCTTCTACGCCAGCCATGTTTTTTTCGGTGTGTGCGTTGTTTTTACTTAGCACTCTTATTACCGCACGCCTTTATCGACATGAAATGGCTCAAAGCAAGAATAACTTGTCGGAAGCGATCATTGATGGTGTCGCAGGTTTTATTGTCCTCGATAGTCAATTGAGGGTCATACAAGTGAATCAACAATTCTCTCGGGTTTCAGGTTATGCCTTTGACCAAGTCGAATCTCGTCCGATTTCTGATCTCTGTTTTATGAATAACAGCAGCCTAATCACGACCATTACTCGCTCACTGAAAGAAAACCAGAGATGGAAAGGTGAGTTGAGTGGCGTCAGTCGACTTGGTGAGCAGTTTACCGTAAACGTTGTGGTGGAAAAGCTAACTGAAATTCTGCCGCACAATAACAAGTACGTGGTGACCTTTACGGATATTAGCCGACGCAAGATATTGGAGCGTCGATTAAGAATGCTGGTGGAAACGGATTCACTGACAGGGTGCTGGAATCGACGCCGCTTTGATAACGACTTAAAACATTATTCTAACCTGGCAGAGCGTTATGGTTACACACATTCCTGTTTTGCGTTAGTGCATGTGTTTTTCCCTGAGCCTAAATCGGCGTTCTCTGGCTTCGCTGCTGCGCCACTCGAAAAGAAACAGCGTTGGTATGCGGCCTTTAGGGCGATGATTATCTCCTATCCAGTGGTGTGCTTTTTCTTTATTTTTCGAATATTTGAAGCTTTACTGACAATGATGTTCATTGCGTTGTTATCGTTGATGATTACGTCAGAGAAGTCGATAAAGTTGAGCGCTTTTTTGGTGATAAGTAACGGTATCGGGGGATTGCTGGCGATTGCTGCTTTTTCAATTCTTTCTATAGTACCCAACATTGTCTTCTATTCTTTGTTTATAGGACTTATTGCCATTCTTATGGCTACCAAGATCTACACGGTTCCCGAAAAAGCACCTATTTTCGCCACTGCATTTAGTACGTTGCTCGTACTGGTTGGTAGCACGTTGATGAGCTCCGGTGACATCGATAGCAACACTCTTATACGCATATTCCAATTAGTGTTAATTGGCATATATATGATTTTGGCTTCTCTATTCCTAGAAACACGGAATTGGAAGTTTCTACAAAATCAGCCTTAATTTTGTCTAACAAGGACGTCTCATGAAGTTAACCGATGATTTTTCAAAACAGGCGATAGACGCTGCCATCAAGATCGCAGCGATTGCCATGCTCGTGTATTGGTGTTTTTCGATTTTGCGCCCATTCATTCTTCTGGTGATATGGGGTGCGATCATTGCGACTGCGTTGTATCCAGTGGCGGTCGCAATTTCAAATAAAACCGGGATGTCGAAAGGTAAAGCCAGTGCATTGCTGAGCTTTATTGGTGTGATTCTTCTATTTATTCCTTTGGCGGCGCTTTCTTCTGGTATCTACACCAGCGCGACTGACCTGATGACAGGGCTTCAAGATGGCACATTGTCATTGCCTAAACCGAAAGAGTCCTTACAAGATATTCCATTCATAGGTGAGAAGGTTTATTCAACCTTGGTTGCCGCCTCCAACAATATTGAAGGCACTTTCATAAAGTATGCGGATGAACTTAAACAGTTTGCGACGAAAGCGGCTTCTGTTCTTGGCTCGTTAGGTGGCGGCTTTATTCAGTTCATCATCTCTACCATCATTGCAGGTGCGTTCATGAGTAACGCCGACAAATGTCAAACCGGTGTGACTCACTTAGTGGTTCGTTTAACGGATGGCAAAGGCGTAGAGCTCGTGCAGTTATCTAAATCAACCGTGCGCAGTGTCGTACAGGGTGTGATAGGCGTTGCTGTGATTCAATCTATCATGTCAGCAATCGGTTTGGTTATCGCGGGTGTTCCAGCCGCGGCATTGTGGGCGCTAGCGGTGTTACTGGTCGCTATTATTCAGTTGCCGCCGATTCTTGCTTTGTTACCTGCCATTATTTACATGTTCAGTGTTGAATCGACACTGGCGGCGAGCTTGTTCTTAGTGTGGTGTATTTTGGTAAGCGGCAGTGACGCTATCTTGAAGCCAGTACTTCTGAGCCGTGGCTCTCACATTCCAATGTTGGTTATTTTACTCGGCGCACTGGGCGGAATGGCGATGTCAGGAATCGTCGGTCTGTTTGTTGGTGCTGTGATACTGAGTTTAAGCTATGAGCTGATGATGGCGTGGCTTGGGCTTGAAGAGAAAAACCAACAAGAAACTGAGAAAAAACCAGCAGAGGCAGAGGAAAAATAGATGAAGCCAGTCTCTAAAGACGACAACTTCTACTTCTTATTCTATGCACTGTTGGTGTTGTTTTTTGGTTGCGCGGTGATGCAGCAGTTTTATCCGCAAGGCCAGAAAACAATACTATTTCTCATCATCATTACTTTGGCGAGTTCAATTGTTGGTATTCATAAAGAGCGAGCTTTGTATCGCTCTTGGTATGGGATGTTGTTGATCACGGCCTTGGTGTCTGGTGTGTTTTCATTTTTGGAAGGCTATAACTTATCGGTAGTAACGTTATCGGCGTTGGCTGTGTTCTTGTTTTCACACATTTACTCTGCGTTAAAGCAAGTGATGAAAGCAAAAACGGTAACCCCTAATCACATCATCGGCTCTATCTGTATTTACTTACTGTTGGGGTTTGCTTGGTCGACTATCTATTTGTTGATTCTAGAAATCTTTCCTAACGCCTTTAATGGGTTAGAAGAGCAAATTTGGCTAACAAACTTGTTCAATGCAATGTACTTTAGTTTCATTACGTTGACCACGGTTGGCTACGGTGATATATCACCGGCTTTGCCTATTGCTCAGTTCTTTGTGTTTATGGAATCCATTATTGGCAGTTTCTACTTGGCCATCATGGTGGCGAGCTTGGTGAGTATTCGGCTTGCTCAATCTCAATCCCAATAAAGGACACACAAAGAAGCTCGGTAATTGCCGGGCTTCTTCTATCGTATGAGCTTCAAAGTATGTATGGGCTTTGAGCTTTAATTTTGTGTGGCCTAGGAATCTTAGGCCTCAGTGCCTTGTATCTTTTCTAGCTTTTCGATAGTCGTTTGCGACACGATCTGACCATCCATATAGTAGCTAACGTTTTGACCATCTTTGATTCCGGTAAGCGTTCCTGTTTCACCAGAGGTATAGACGATATCCATTTGAACCGTGTTTTTGTCGATCTTAATCATCGCACCCGTTTCAATCGTGCGATTGTTTGAGATTGGGCCGACAGGAGCTTCTTTGAGGCTTGGGTCTAGGCCGTCGTTCAGTTTTGAAAGGGAGGTTGTGGCAATACCAACGGTTACTTCATGATATAGGTGTAAGTTTTTACTGCAAGCCAACGTAAAAGGCGAAAGATAAGGGTAGTGGCTTTAAAAGCAAACTTGGCGATTGAGGTCATCGCTTCAGCCGCAATGCTCAAGCATTTATGCAAATCGGATTCTTTGTATTCTGAATAGGTCATCTGTTTTCTCATTTCTCGCGCTTGTCTTTCATATGTAAGTAACGACTCCTGTCTGGCGATATCCCCTGAGCGCGTAATGTACGAACTTTCGCCGATAGAGATTTACCATTTTATGCCAAGTGGGTTAATAACTAGCCAAAAGAGAAAGGGCTGAGAGAATTTAACGGCATAGCGAGGTGTAACTGATCAAGTTACCGAAAAAACGAGGGTAATAATGGTATGATCGCGGGCTCAGCACCATAAGTGATAAAGAATAGGAAACAGAATGACTCACCTTACCGAACAGCAAGAAGCTGCAATGGCGACGTTTAAAGAAAACTTACACCTTCCAAATGGTGGTTTTCATAAACTGATTATCGAGCTAAGTAAGGAGTATCAGCTGCCTTTCCAAAAGGTGCGTGCGGTTTTAAAGAAAGCTCAAAAAGATGTTGAACGACAAATACGAGAAGATTTTACCAGCGTTGATGACACAGTACTGAGCCAAGCGAATTGGGTAAACATCATTAAGTCGAAGCTTGTTGACTTAGCGGAAGAAAACCAAACGGTCATGGATAAGCTGCAACAAAACCTGAAGTATCAAAAAGTGTTGTCGGCAACCGAGGGTTCAATCGCAAGCGAAGACGAACGTGACGAGTTGATTGAAGAGTTGATTCAAGCTTATGAGAAAGAGGTGTTCAAACCGTTACTGGCGATGTTGCATACAACGAAGCTGTATTGGAAGTTAATGCTGGTGGATGAGACATGTAAGATGAATGAGGAGAATCGTGAGAAGTTCAGTGATTACCCTCAACACATGCAAGCTGCAGAACACTTATATACTCTTGATCAGAAGTTAAGGTCGATGCCGTTAACTTATTAGTCCATGAATGCACTGATAATGACTCAATGGTGATTTAGAGTTTGATATAAGTTGGTTTCAATAGAAGTACGATAACCTAGCTAGCGTTAGCCGCGTGTGAAATGCAAAAAGGGCTAGGTTTCAGATCTGTTTTACTTCTACTCTATTTTGTTCTGCTAGAGCGAATTGAGGGTGACATCTTTTACATCTTTGGGACTAGATGGTGTTTCTTTTGTAGCCTTTGGGAAATGCTATAGGAGTGTGAAATGTCCTAGGGTGTTTCCGTTGCCTGAAACGATAGTTCCGATGCTTTCTCGTTCATTAAATTCAAAGTCGATGAGATAGCTGTGATGTTGTAGCTTGGGCAATATGTGGCGGTGGAGTATATCGCTATTGAGCTGTCGAATCTCGGTGACCCATGAAATCTCTTCTTTGTGTAAATCTATTTTAATCTTGAGCATTTATTACCTTTTAGTTTATTGACTGTTTTTTCGCGTGATAGTTGGTACCAATGGGTTTGTCGTGTTGTTCTGCGTGACATAACTGTGCCTTGTGTTTATTACATTTGTATTTAAGTGCTCGATCTATTCTGACTTCGCTGACAAAAGAGCAAATGACGATAGATCGGTAGTAGGATCGAATTTAAAAGCTATTGAATGACTATCTGGGTGAAAGCTGACGCAGAGATGGTGTAACGAGGGAATCGAGAACTGTCTATGTGGAACTTGGACTTACTTTAGCATTAACAGCTCTATAGATTAGAGCCAGGTGGCGAACTATACGCCTAGTTTTCAAAATTACAACCCTATTTTCAATTAAATTCAAAAATATTTTTGGGTGATTTATCATCGGTTACTGAAGGTTAAATGAGCGAAGGTCAGGGATTTGACCATGATATCTGACTGAGTCTTGGCTTTTCAGCTGTTCGTATTCGTTGTCATTAGTGGGTTTAATTGATCAGCTAATTTGGTGATGATTAAGTCTCTGTTGTATATGATCTTTACATTGTAAATTACAATCCATTATTTTGGGGTTCAGCGTTGTAATTACAGGGTTTTTGGGTGCTTTCCCCATCTGTTTTTTTCTTCAGGTTGATGAGTATTTTCCTCTTCGCGTCTTTTTGATATTTCTGATTCCTAATACCTCTCCTGACTACGCAAAATATGAATACTCACTTTTACATTTCTGAATAATAAAGTTGTTGTATCGCCAATTTAGTGCAAATATAATTGATAATAGTTCTCACTTGCGTTACAGGTTTGTTGTCAATCCAATGACAGACTTTAAATTATCGTTATTTAGCAGTTGTGTACGCCCCATGCTCGTCTATGAGTAATGTGACTTTCATTGTCATGAGTGGTGGTTTGTATCAATGGCAAAGGAAGAAACATGAAGAAAACAATCAATTCAGTTCGCCAGTTATTGAGCGGGCTTGCCATCGTTCTAGCATCATCATTCATGATGACCGCGCATGCGGAAACCGTCACCATTGAGCATGTGAAAGGCACAGCGCAGTTTACTGAAGTACCACAGCGAGTGGTGGTTCTAGGCCACGGTAGCTTAGACGTGCTCGATAAAATTGGTGTACAGCCAGTTGGCGCGCCTCATAGCTTGCTGCCTGATTACCTAGCTTCGTACAAAGATACGACGGCAAATACAGGCTCTTTAAGCGAACCTGATTTTGAAGCTATCTACATGTTGAAGCCTGACATCATCATTGCGGAAAACCGCATGCTTAAGGTTTACGACAAACTGGCACAAATTGCTCCTACTGTCATGTTTTCTATTGAAGGCGACAAGTACTGGGCTGATGCTCAGCAAAACTGGCGTGTGCTAGGCGACATCTTTGGTAAGCAAGCTGAAGTCGAAGCGATCATTAAAGAGACTCAAGCTTCTATCACAGCGGTAAACGACAAAGTAGCGTCTGACGAAACTTCAGCAATGATGCTAATGAACAACGGTAACAACATTGCGATGTTCAACAAAGGCAGCCGTTTCTCAATCATCTTTGATGACTTTGGTTTCGTGGAATCAAAGAGTGCAACTGTGGCTCCGATCAAAGGAACACACGGCAACCTAATCTCTTTTGAATACATTGCTGATGCAAAACCGGAAGTGCTTTACGTGCTTGACCGCGAAAAAGCGATTGGCAAATCAGAAGGTCGCGCTCAACAACTGTTTGATAACCCACTGGTTGCGGCAACACCTGCAGCGCAGCACGGCAATATCGTTTACCTTGATTCAAGTGCTTGGTATCTGGCTGGTGGCGGTGTGACGGCGATTCACAGAATGATTAGTGACATTGAACGTACGATTCAATAGTTACTAACCATCAGATTTTCGGGCTTATAAGAGTGTTCTTATAAGCCCTTTTTCACTTTTTTATACGGGCTACCCGAGACCTACCTTTAGTATTATTTCTATGTTGAAACCCATTGCAGCTGCTGTATTTCTTGTTGTGTTATGCGTTGCGTCATTGATGATTGGAGTCGCTGAAATCAGTTTTAGTGACTTTTTCAATGGCAACCAACACGCCAACTCTATTTATATTGTTAGTCGGATCCCTCGACTACTCGCGATCGTGCTTGCCGGAGCGGGATTGAGTGTTTCTGGCTTGATCATGCAGCAAATCGTACAGAACAAGTTTGCCGCGCCTTCGACGATGGGCACCATTGACTGTGCGATGTTGGGTTACATTGTCGGCATTCTAGTGCTAGGCAATGCTGCGCAATGGAGCTACTTAGGCTTTATCTTCGCGTTTGCAGTGTTTGGCACCATGCTATTGGTTCGCTTCCTACAACACCTCAAGTTTAAGAACGCGGTATTGGTGCCTTTGATTGGCATTATGTATGGCAACGTTGTTTCGTCTCTAACAACCTTTATTGCTTATAAGTACGACTTAGTACAAACCATGTCGGCATGGACTATGGCGAACTTTGCGAGCGTGTTGCAGGGCAGCTATGAAATCCTTTATCTCGCGGTGCCTGCTTGTGTATTGGCTTACTATTTCGCGAGCCAGTTCAGTGCGGCGAGCATCGGTGAGAGCTTCGCGAAAAACATCGGTTTGAATTATCAGAAGATCGTCTTCATTGGTGTTGCGTTAGTGGCTATCAGTGCCTCCTCTGTGGTGATGATCGTTGGTGTTATCCCATTCCTTGGCCTTATCGTGCCGAATATCGTGTCGCTGATGATGGGCGATAACATGAAGAAGATTCTGCCTTGGACTGCCTACTGGGGGGTGATCTTGGTGTTGGCTTGTGACCTGCTAGCTCGAATCGTCATCTTCCCTTATGAGATTCCAATCTCGATGGTAATCAGCATCTTTGGTGGCATGATTTTTATTTACCTAATCATGAGAGACAAGTCGAATGCGTGATTCAGTAAAAATTGCGATTCTGGCTATCGCGTCTTTGGGTATGACAGCGCTATTCATCGGGCAGGGGCTGACGTGGGATAACTACGAGTTCTTCTTGTCTCTGCGACTACCTAAACTACTGTCAATTGTGTTGGCGGCGGTGGCGATTTCTGCATCGTCATTGGTGTTCCAAACCATTACTAATAATCGAATTTTAACCCCATCCATCTTGGGCTTTGATAGCTTGTATATGCTGGTTCAAACGGTACTTCTGTTTGTGTTTGGCAGTACCAGTTTCTGGGTGATTGATTCAATCGCAAACTTTTCGATGTCTGTAACTGTGATGATCTTGTTCTCGTTTGCTTTGTTCCATTTCTACTTTAAGAGCAAGCGAAATAACGTTTTCACACTGCTTTTAATAGGCATCGTGTGTGGCAGCGTATTCTCGAGCTTAGCGAACTTCCTTGCGATGTTGATTGATCCCAATGAATTCGCGGTGCTGCAGAATGTGATGTTCGCAAGCTTCAATAATGTGAAAGGCGAACTGGTTTACCTCAGCCTTATTCCATTAGGTTTGAGCTTGCTTGGCCTTTGGTTGTTAGCGCCTAAGCTTGATGTACTTTGGCTTGGTGTTGATAACGCGACAAGCCTTGGCGTGAACACCAAGCGACTGACTCAGATTACTTTGGTGATTGTGTCAGTGATGGTCGCGGTGTCTACGGCTCTGGTTGGCCCTGTGCTGTTCTTTGGCTTGATCACCGTGAGCTTAGCTCGCCAGATATTCCGATCTTATCAGCATCGTGTGCTTATCATCGCAAGCAGCTTATTAGCGATCGTGCTATTGGTTTCTGGCCAATGGTTTATCGAAAAAGTGATGGCGTTTGAAACCACTGTGAGTGTGATTATTAACTTGGTCGGCGGTTTGTATTTTATGTTCTTGTTGTTACGCACCAGAATTCAGTAAAGGTAGTAAGTAGTGATTAAATTAACAGGTTTAAGTAAGAAGTATGGCAAGTCACTCGTGGTGGATGATGCCAGTGCTATGTTCCCGAAAGGCGAAGTGACTTCTATCATTGGCCCAAATGGTGCGGGTAAAAGTACACTACTTTCAATGGCGAGCCGCTTAACCGACAGTGACGCAGGTGAAGTGGTCATTGGCGATAAGTTACTGGCTGAGTGGGATACCAAAGAGCTAGCGAAGCACCTTGCCGTGTTAAGACAATCAAATAACATCAACATGCGATTTACGATTCGTGAATTGGTCTGTTTTGGTCGTTTCCCACACTCTCAAGGTCGCTTGAAAGACGAAGATCATAAGATCGTCGATACAGCACTAGAACACCTTGGCATTACTGACATCCAAAACAAATACCTTGATGAGTTGAGTGGCGGTCAGCGTCAAATGGCGTTTATCGCGATGGTTGTGGCGCAAGATACGGATTATGTGTTCTTAGATGAGCCTCTGAACAATCTTGATATTAAACACTCGGTCGAAATTATGCAGACGTTGCGTCGTTTAGCGCATGAGTTCAATAAAGCGGTCGTTATCGTGATTCATGACATCAACTTCGCTTCTTGTTACTCAGATAACATTGTTGCGATGAAGAAAGGCAAAGTGGTTAAGTCGGGTAAGGTTTCGGAAGTGGTTGAAAAATCAGTGATGGAGTCTATCTACGAGATCCCATTTGAGATTCGTGAGTTCGATGGTGTTCGAATCTGTATGTATTATTCTGGTCGTTAGATTACTGAATAACTCGGTTGTTTTGCTTTCTAGCCGTTGAACGAAAAGAGCTCCCATATGAGGAGCTCTTTTTGTTTTCGGATAGTATCTGTGTTGTTAGTGAAATGTTGAAATGCAAAGGTAATTCCCCTTGTATAATAATAACTTAACTGACGTAATATTGACTGGTCGTACCTCTAATAACGCCAGTTTGAAGTCACTCACAGATCTACTCTTCATTTTTGAAAATCAATTGCTTTTTTTTCTACTTAACCTCTGGAAACCGTTCTACACTAGGGTTATAACTGTTTGATTTGTATACGAGGTATCAATGAGTCGGAAACCTATAGTGTTAGTCGTGGATGACACCCCAAGTAACTTGGATGTGTTAACGGCAATACTCAAAGATACTTATCAAGTGAAAGTAGCGATTAACGGCACAATTGGTATCAAGATCGCGAAGATGGTGCCGCAGCCAGACCTTATCCTCCTTGATATCATGATGCCTGACATCGATGGTTACGAGGTGTGCCGCCAACTTAAAGCTCAGCCGAATACGGCTCACATTCCTATCATTTTCGTGACCGCCACAATTGGTCCAGAAGCCGAAGTAAAAGGACTCTCCTTGGGGGCTGTCGATTACCTAACCAAGCCGATAACCCCTGCAATTGCACTCCAGCGTGTGAAAACGCATATCGCACTTTATGACCAACAACGCGCGTTGTTTAGTCAGGTAAAAGAGAAAACTCAAGAGATCAATCTCGGTAAGCTAGAAACACTGAACATACTGGGTAGAGCTGCTGAATTTAAAGACAATGAAACAGGCATGCACGTTAAGCGTATGAGTCACTACTGTGAAGTGCTAGCTAAAGCCTTGGGAATGACTGACGAAGATGCCGAGACGTTGCGTGATGCAGCACCAATGCATGATATTGGCAAGATCGGTATTCCTGATAGCGTATTACTCAAGCCGGGTAAATTGGACGCCGACGAGTGGACAATTATGCAAAAGCATGTCGAATATGGTGTTGATATACTTGGTAGGCAGAGTGATTCCAAACTGATGCGTATGGCTATTCAGGTGGCGCAATATCATCACGAAAAATGGGATGGCAGTGGTTATCCAAACCAGATAGCTGGTGAAGGTATCCCATTGGTTGGAAGAATTGCGGCTGTTGCTGATGTGTTTGATGCCCTGACCGCAGAGCGCCCTTATAAAAAAGCTTGGAGTATTGATGAGGCGCTGAACTTGTTTGAAGAACAGAAAGGCAAACATTTTGATCCAACTATCGTTGATGTGTTTTTTCTGAAGTTACCTGAGATTCTAGCAATTAAAGAGAAATTTAGAGATGAGTGATGGCTTGATGTTGTCGCTAAATCGTTTGGTTGTTTTTCTGGTCATTACACTTGTAGTGTGGTCGCTGCTAATGCGATCTACGAATGCTGCTGAGGTAACAGATACTGAGTTAAATCAGTGGTTGGGAAACCAACCAACGGTAACTTTTGTTGTCTTGGCCAACCATTATCCTTACTCATTCATCGATGATGATGGGCAGGTTTCTGGGATCATCAAAGATTGGACATTAGATCTTGAACAGCGTTTTGGTGTTCATGTTCGGTTTGTCACAGTTAACTCGCGTGTCGAGGCTAAAGCCGCGTTAGTCGACGGGCGAGGCGATGTATTTCCATTCCAACAGTTCGACCCAAGTGAAGGTGGCCGTTTTCTTGCGAGTGCTCCCTATATTCCTTATCAGGTCGCAGTGATTGTTCCCATCGACAACAAACTCGATGGAAACCTAGATCAAAATAATAAACGCCGTATTGCGATGGTTAATGAAAATATCGATTTGGAGCGAGCTGGTGTCAAATTGAGTTCTATTGAGCGAGTGGATTTTGATAACGTTATTGATGCAGTACGTGCGTTAGGGGCCGGGGATGTCGAAGGCATGGTCGGTGAACCTATCACCACTATGGATCTTGCGGAAAAGATTGGCGTTCATGATTTAGCGGTAAATTATGTTCTGGAGCATTGGAAAAGGTTTGAAGCATCAATGGTGATTCGAACCGATGAACCAGAACTGCTGACGCTAATCAACAAACAGATTGAAACCTTCGACGTTGATAACAAGAACCAGATTTTATCGAAGTGGCTAGACAGTTCCCCCTATCGAGTGCCGCTAAAAGGCGTGTTTGGCTTTGGTAACCCTCCGTATATTTACCCAGACAGCACCGCAGTCGGGCTAGAGCACGACATTCTTCAGCGTGCACTGAATGACATGGGATATAAACTAGGTGACGTTGTCACACTTCCACCTAGCGCCGCTAAAAAAGCCATCGATAACAATAATTCTATAGCCTTTGTTTCTGGTGTTCAGTTTGATGATCCTAATGCGCACTTTTTAAGTGATAACGTTCTTAATATTGAGTTTGTTCCTGTTTCACTAACTCGCCGCAAACTCCAACTTCAATCCCAAAAAGACCTATCATTAGGGGCGTTATTGTTCGACGAAACATCCTCAATTAAAAACTCTGTTGAAGTTCTGAAGAGTAAGTTAGACATTGATCGTGTTGAAGATTACGAAGATCTTGAGTCAGCATTCTCGCAGTTGAGGGCTCAAAATGTTGACCTGCTAATGGTTGAACGAAGAGTGCTAGAGTGGTTTATCACCAATACTCGTTTTATTGAAATGGCAGAGCTAACGCTACATGACGAGTATAAAGTTGAGTATCCGATCTATGTGGACTTTAAGAGTGAAGAAATCAGAGATAGCTTCAATGCCGCAATTAAAAGGCTTAAACAGGAGGATGACGGCTTAAACCAAATTATCGAGATGCAGGTTCAGAGTGATTTAAGCCTAGTCCTTAAAAAAGCGAATATTATCGCGCAAATATCTGCGTATTTTATCGTCAACGACCGCTTTGAAGAGTTGACGGACGTGTTTGAAATTTTCGACACGGACAGTTCTTTTCAGGTGATCACCGCACAAGCGGATAACAATAGTCGCCCGATCAAATCTTGGTACATAGGCAACCTAGTTGATCAATATGGAGAGAAGAAAAATACCTCTCACTTTTCATCAGTCACCAAGGTGGCGAATTATAGGACCAAGGGAGGGAGTATCAACTCTGGTTCGATGACTTTCTACTTTGATGTTAATTCGTTAGTACGGAACCATGTTTATTTTCCATCTGTCGAACAATTTAGTTCATTCGGAGATGCGGCGAAACGCTATATTACGGATGTTTATCAAGCGAGTAACTTGACTGGAGAGATCCTAAATCTAAGCCAAAAAGAGAGGGCGTGGATTAAAGATAATCCGGATGTACGTATAGGTATCGATCCGAATTCGTTACCTTATGAAGCGGTATCCAATACCGGTGAATACATCGGGATGATTGATGATTATCTAACGCTGATTGAACAAAAAACAGGGCTAAGTATTCAGCATGTTGATGTGGCGAATTGGTCTGAGACCCGAAGCTTGGTTGATCATCATGAAGTGGAACTGGTCTCAGCAGCTCAAGAGAATCGTTCGTTAGGAGATAACGTCAAAGCAGCTAAAAGCTTGTTTTCAAGTCGTTTGGCCATTGCATCGAGAAGAGACGTTAGTAGCTTGGTACTTGAAGAAGCTGATGGTTGGAAAATCGGTATATTGAAGAATGCGGCAAATACTAACGCGATTTTAGATAAGTACCCGAACGTTGAGTGGGTAGAGGTAGAATCCACGGCCGATGGGCTCAACCGATTGGATGATAAAACCTTAGACGGCATGGTCGACACTGTTGATGTCCTCAATTACCTCATTGATTCATTTGGTCATCGAGGGGTTGGTATCATCGGCCGGTTAGACTTCTTCCTGTCGCCAACTCTGCATGTCATCAAATCTGAACCTTTGCTTTATTCGATTGTGAATAAGGCGATTGAGAGTATTTCTGCTGAAGAACATCAAAAGATATCGGCGAAGTGGGCGGCGCCCAAAGCGATAGAAAGAGTTGATTATCAATTGGTTTACACTATTTCGGTTTTTTCTCTGGTGATCCTTCTTCTTATTATTTTCTGGAATCGTAAATTAGCGAAGCAGATCAGTATTGCTAAGGAAGCGACCGAAGCTCTGGAAAAGGCGCAGAACCAACTCTACAACATGCTAAATAGCTCTCCAATTGCAGCTAGTGTGGTATTTGAAGAAGAGGTTCGTTACGCGAACGATACGGCAAAACGTTTGTTTGGCGTGGAAGATCAGGCGTTGTCTTCTATCGACGTTGCCGCTATCCATGACTCGCTGAGCGTTCGTGATGGCGTGCATGAAGAGCTCGACCTTAACGGTAAAGTTGAAAATAGGGAGTTAGTACTCAGAAAGTCTGATGGAACCCGATTTGTTGCTTTGGTCAGTTACTATCTTTTTGAGATTGATGGGGAAGTCGCCACACTATTTTGGGCATTCGATATTTCAGAAATGAAGCGCCTTAACGAACAATTGGAAGAAGAAAAACAGAGAGCCGATTTGGCGAGCCAAGCTAAATCGGAATTTTTAGCTAATATGAGCCATGAGATAAGAACCCCAATGAATGCCATTATTGGCTTGTCTTATCTGGCGATTGGCGAAATATCTAATCCTGTCGCTCGAAATTATATTGAGAAAGTGCACCGTTCTGGCCATTCGTTACTCGGTATCATCAATGACATCCTTGATTTCTCAAAGATAGAAGCTGGACAACTTGTTATTGATAACGTCCCGTTTGATCCCGTAACGACCTTTAAAGATGTGATTGAGCTGATGGAGTCGAAAGCGGCTGAGAAGCAGCTCAATTTGTCGATGGTCATAGACTCTGAGTTAGACACGCCATTGCAAGGCGATCCATTGAGGTTGTTCCAAGTCATACTCAACCTTGTGGGTAACGCGATTAAGTTTACGGAAAAAGGCAGCGTAGCGTTAACGGTGGAGCATGTTGACTCGAACGATAGCAGTCTAACCATGAAGGTGAGTGTGATGGATACCGGGATAGGCATCTCGGATGGGAACCGTCACAAGCTGTTTGAAGCCTTTAGCCAAGCGGATACCACAACGACACGTCGGTTTGGCGGTACAGGGCTTGGACTCAACATTAGCCAGAAATTAGTGCATGCGATGGGCAGTCAAATTACGGTGGAGAGTGTTTACGGGCAAGGCAGTGAGTTCTCCTTTGTACTGACATTGCCACGATCAAGCTCGGATGCGTTAGCCGACTTCAAAGCCCAAGAACTGCAACTGGATTACCAGATAGAGTTCAAAGGCCAAAGAGTGTTATTGGTTGAAGACAATGAGCTGAACCAAGATCTAGCCTTAGCATTTTTCAGTCGCTCTAAATTAAATGCCGATCTTGCTGAAAACGGAAAGGAAGCGCTGGAGTTAGCTAAAAACAACGACTACGAAATAATCTTCATGGATCTTCAAATGCCGATTATGGACGGCTTTGAAGCTACCCGTTTGATTCGTGAATTCGATATAGATGTACCGATTATTGCAATGTCAGCCAATGTTTTTGCTGATGCGAAACAACGAGCGAGGGAAGCGGGTGTCACGGACTTCTTAGACAAGCCTATTGTTATTGATAAAGCGATGTCTCTGATTACTCGATACATTGTTCCTGAGGTATTAGTTGAAGGTAGAACGCATTCAGATGCGATACAGACAGGTGATTCTGATGAGAGTGCGGAATTACACTCTGATACTCACATAAAACCGCCTGTTTTCTCTCAGTCGAGGTTTGAGCAACTGACTTATCATGATGTGAAACTGCAAGCCAAAATGCTTGATAGGTTCTGCAAAGGATCACCAGACATGATGTCGGATGCTTTTGATAGCTTAGTACAAGGCGAATGGGAGACGTTAGAGCGTAATCTACATACCTTAAAAAGCATGGCAGCTTCGATTGGTGGGTTGCGATTGGCAGAGTTACTCAGTGATTTAGAAAGCAAAGCTCATAACAAGGCGTGTGATGAAGAGGATCTTAAACAAGGTGAGCTTGGGTTAATTGAACTGATTAAAGCAGTTGAGATCAGCTTTGATGTGCCTGGTGCCAAAGGATCTAATACGACAAGTTCTGAAGTAGCCGATGTGAGTCTTGCTGATACCTCTGACTCACCGAGCATCACGTCAGAACAGCATGCTCAGTTGCTATCACTGCTGGATGCGTATGATAACGATGCAACTCAATATGTGACTGAGTTACTGGCACAGTATCCACATTCTGTTGTTCTTAAAGATGTTCAAAGTGCGTTAGATAATTATGACTTTGAACGAGCCAAAGAGGGGCTTGGCGCTTCTGAGTAGTTGTCTTTTATAAATATCACTTCAACATTAAAGCCTTTAGCTCTTACAGCGAAATAACGCGCTAGCTAAAGGCTTTAAATCTATCTATACCGAACTAACGACTCACGTTCTGTTTGATTAGCTCAACAACCGTATCGTATCGGTGCGGCAGTTTTCGGTTTCGTTTTTGAACCAGATACAACGTTTCCTCTACTTCTACCTTTGGCGGCACAACGTGTAGCTTGTCTCTATCTGGGAAGTGTTCAACCGCGCCAGCCGGTAATACGGTAAAACCTAATCCTTTTGATACGGGTAGCAAGATCTGGTGAAGCTGATTGATGTAGCCAGATCTTGGTATCTCATTAACGTTGATGTTCGCTAAGTCTTTATCTCCGCAAAGGTCGAAATACAAAGACAGATAGTGTGCAGAATCTGGGTGGGCAATCAGGCCAATGTCATTCAATACTTGCGGCGTTATCTCTAAATTAGCAAGGCTGTGGTGAACAATAAGACACAGTGCTTCTTTGCCGATGACTTGGCTTTGGTAGTAGCTGTCGTTCGGGGAATGCCTAACAATGCCGATATCGGTAGTGCCTTCGCTTAGGTCATTCAATATCTTTTTGTTTGGAGCGGCTTCTAAGTTAATGCTGAGCTCTTGGTGTTGCTGTTGAAGTTCAAGAAGCTTGGGATACAGACGCAAAGAGAGTGAGCCAGAGCAAGACAAGTGACATTGCCCAGCATAAGGGTTATCAAAACTCAGAGACTCAAAAAGATCTTCTTGGTCTTTCTCTAGTTTGATCGCATAGCGATACATAATCCGACCCTGTTCGGTCAGTTCGAAGCTCTTGTTTTCTCGAGATAGCAGGTCACAATTACAAGCTTGTTCAAGCTTCTTGATGTGTTGGCTGACTCCAGGTTGTGTCATATACAACTTTTCTGCCGTTTGGGTGAAATGGCCAACTTCAACCAGAGTCTTAAATGTATTGAGCCAAAGTGGATTAATCATACTCACCTTCAAATACTAAAGCCTATAAATAACAAAGCCAATAAATAACAGAAAATTATTATTATCTTAAGTAATGATAATTTCAACTCTAGCGTCTTAAGTAACGCTAATCAAAGTCATGTGGTGGTAGCACTTTATATTGGCCGCTTTGTAGAGTTGCTATGAGTAACAAAGTGTTGCGACTTTGTTGAATTTTTGGTCTATTGACCAACTGTGCTCATATTTAGGAACGAAGATGAATAGAAATGTTTGGCTGCTCTCACTGTGTCAGGCCTTGTTGATGACGGGTAACATATTACTGATCTCTGTGATTGGTTTGATCGGTAAGCAGATTGCACCCAGTGTCAGCATGATCACCTTGCCGGTTGCACTGCAGTTTTTGGGTTTAATGGCAGCCACTATTCCAGCATCTTTAATTTCAGGCAAGTTAGGGAGAAAGCGAGGATTTAGCATTGGTAATGTGGTTGGCATTACAGGAGCTAGTCTTGCCACCTACGCACTGTCTCAACAACATTTCTATTTGTTTTGTTTCGCTACGTTCTTACTTGGGATAGGCATAGGTTTTGGCACGCTTTATCGTTTTGCTGCAATCGAGGTGTGTGATGAAAATGCCCGTCACCGAGCGATCTCTATCTCGATGGCTGGTGGCGTTTTAGCCGCGGTATTAGGACCAAATTTGGCGATTATGTCGCAACAGTGGTCGCAAGATGGCTTGTACATTGGTGCTTTTGCTTCTTTGATTGGATTGAACATTCTTGCGTTACTCATCTTACAAACAATTCAGTTTCCAAAAGTCTCTTTTAATAGTCAGGCACCTAAATCCGATCCTCTCAGTGTGATAGTAAAAGCGCCTAACTTTATTGGCGCAGTGTTTGCTGCCATGGTCGCTTATGCGGTGATGAATATCCTGATGACAGCAACGCCATTGGCAATGATTGGTTGTGGCTTTGACTTTACCAAAGCAGCGGGCGTCATTGAGTGGCACGTATTGGGGATGTTTGTTCCTGCATTCTTTACTGGTTCACTTATCGAGAAGTTTGGCTCAAGAATGATGATCTTGGCAGGCGGGGTTCTGTTCGTCGTCTGTATCGCGATTAACATTCATGGCGAATCTATCTGGCACTTCAGAGCGGCTCTAGTTGTGCTTGGTGTCGGTTGGAACTTTATGTTTATCGCGGCAACAGGTTTGTTTAGTCAGTCCTACCAATCGCAGAATAAAGCTAAGGCACAAGCGTTTAATGAATTTATTGTCTTTGGCTGTGTGACGATTACCGCCATGCTCTCTGGCTGGCTAGAATCGACAGCAGGGTGGCAGAACCTCAATATCTACGTATTACCATTCGTGTTAGCTGTTATCTTGCTGTTCGCATTCAGTGCTCGTAAATCGCGTATTCAAAAGCAGCCTGTGTAATGGCTCATCGAATGGTGGTTCAGTAAATTTGTTACTGTGATTAAAACCCTAGTATCTCGAACTGCGACCAATAAAAAGCCCTACCAAATCGGTAGGGCCTTTGCTTACGGCTTAAATAATAACGTTTTCTTAAAACTGCTGTCGTGGCTTATATCCTGTGACAACAGTACTTAAGCTTGTGTTGCAAATACGCATGACAGAGCCAGCGATGATTTACAGGTCGACCAAAATTGTCTTAGTGGTAATCCCACCTTGGTCATCGATTATCTTCAGTGTCACCTCGTGCTTTCCGTATGAAGGGAAGATTGACGTGAATGTGCGACCTCGTTTCACCTTTCCGTTTGGAAGTGTCCACTCGGTATCAACAATACGACCATCGCTGTCTGAACTTGTAGACCACATGGTTACCCAGCGGCCCAAGTGAATGTACTTCGCGCTCGCTTCTGGAAGGGCGTTTGGAGATTCAACACTCACTACGGAGCTAAATGAAGCGGTAGCGCCTTTGTCGTCGACAACAGTCAAGTTCACCGTGTATTCGCCCGCTTGCTCGTAAGACCAAGTTGGTGCCACTTCGTTACTTGTTGTGCCGTTCCCAAAGTCCCATAGGTAACGGGCGATCTCACCGTCTTGGTCTGAGCTGAAGTTGTTTGCAGAAACAGTCAGACCAGTCACATTAAGCTCGAAGTTCGCAGTAGGAACGATGTTGTGTTGGCTTACTTTAGATAAGCGAACCACACCGTATTCGTTGTTATCACTCTGATTCACAATATCGACCGCTAAACCAAACTCCGTCAGGATGCGTCCTGAATCTGGTGCTTGAGGCGATGTGTAATCTTGGTCATCCGAGAAGCTAGCATTGCCAACCAAACTGGTATCTTCGAGTACATCATTGTCGCTGTTTACAAGACGCATTGGAGTATGATCTTTGAGTGAGAACGCAGCGTCTCGAACTTGGTAGCGTGTTTGAGCCACTTCACCAGAGTTTGCCCACACCATGGCATTTTGGTCTGCATCAACCACGCCTAACCAACCTTCACCAGGGTGTTTACCTACCCAGTTGTCGGTTAGTGATTCGTCGACGTACCAAATGATCAAGCCTGGGTCGAATGACATCAGTTGTCCCATGCGTTTGATGTTCGCTAGGCCTTCATCAACATTCATGTGGCTGCGCCACTGCAATAGATAGTAGTGCTGCGCTTGATGGAATCCATTACTCAGCTTGTAACCATTAAGGGCGAAGGTGGAGTTGCTTTCACCATCGTCTATTGAGGTCACTTCACCATCGACAACCACAGCAAGGTTATCTAAATAGAAGCCTTCCATTGCTAAGCCGCCATCGGTGATGTACTCAAATGAAAGTTCAACTTCTTGTCCTGCCCATTGTGAAACGTCGAACTCAGCGTTAACCCATCCGCCAGATTCGCCGCCAATAGCAGGAACGAGGCCCGTGTTGTATGGGTCGTCCATTGAGGTAATGTTGCCTGCAATGGCTTGTCCGTTGATTAGCACGCGCGCAAAGTCGTAGTCTTTTTCAATCTCATACCAAGTTTTGAAAGACAGCAGTGCAGAATCACCCGCTGGGATCATCAACTTGCGAGTCATACTGTTTTTCAGATCATCGCCTTTTTGAGAGTGGAATGAATACTCGCCCTCAAAGGGTTTCAGACTTTCAATCTGCTTTTCAGGAAGATCCACTTTGATCATGTTAGGACGACTGTTATCCGTTGTTTGGAACAGCGTATACACTTGTGGATTGTCTCCTAGGTCATCAATCGAGAGCTGATCATCGTTAACCCAACGTCCGCCAATCGATTTCTGTAGGAAGTGTTTTGCCCAAGAGCTGAATGCCGTTGGTTGTGTACCACCAATTTGACCAGCCCAACTGCCCGAAGACATGATTGACCAGTAAGAAACCGGTTCGCCTTTGCCTGTGTATTGCGTGTCGTACTCGTCTGGTAAGCCTAAATCATGGCCATATTCGTGGGCACAAACACCCGCAGCCGCATCAATCGGTTGAATGGTGTAATCGAACGCTGCATATTGGCCACCAAAGCGATCTGGAAGCGAGCTAGAGGTGCTTTCAAGTACATGAATGCGACCAAGGTTGAATCGGTGAGACCAAATCGCATCAGGGCCTAACACGCCACCACCGGCTTCTTCGCCTACCGATGCATGAAACACCATCAGGTGATCAATCACACCATCGGGTTCGCGGAAATTTCCGTCACCGTCGTAATCGTAACGATCTTCGATGTCGTAATCGGCAAGGTTGATACTCGGATCTTGAGCCAGTTGATTCAGCGCTTCACGAACCAGTTCTTGGGCGTTTAGGTCGTTGTCGGTGGTAGGGGAGTTGCCACCATAGAATGACGCAGGCTTAGAGGCGCGATACCAACCTGCCGCTTGACCTGAAACGCTGTAACTGTCGCCTGATTCGCTTTGGTAATATTGGCGCATCGAGATTAGGTTTTCGCCATTTGGCCCTGTGTAGCCAGAATTTGAAAACAACAACTCTTGATAATGTTCAGGGTTGTAGCTCTCGTAGAGCATCTGCGTGTGCTCTTCGGTCAACTTGTTGTCATCCCAGTTCAAATCAGGGAAATCGACCAACAGAGCGAGCACTTTGTCGGTACGTTTAGTGCCGACTTCTAAAGCAAAGACGCTGGCCTTTTTAACGCCAGATCCTTTCTCAATGGCTTTGAGTATTTTCGCTCGTTGTTCAAGTGCTTTTTTACCGAATTGAGCATCGCCTTTGAAACCGGAATTGATCTTATTTTTTAAGTAACGGTCAAGCGCATCGCGCTTTGCCGCATCGGTTGCATCTTGGTCGACTAAGCCTTGTCTAACTAGCATTTCAATGAGTTTGTCTTCATTAACTACGCCTAAATCAATAGGTGTTTTTGCATAACCACTGACGCTAAATAGAGTAAGCATTGCTGAAGCCAACAATGTTTTTCTCATCATTTTCATTATATTTCCTTTTTGTATTTCCATGTCGATATCAGTATCAACTTGCCTTATTCAGATCTGTTGTCCGAGTTTGGCCTAATACACTCTTGTGGTGCCTTATTTAACTGACGTGTGTTTGTTGTATGTTTTTTACTTTCTATCTCTTTTGTATTGGTTGTCTCTTTTTTATTTTTTGAATCAAACGGGGTGCTCTTCACTTTTTTAGCGTTGAGATAGATACGCAAAGCTTCTTGATTTTCCTCATAGGTTAAGCCTGAACAGATAACACCTCGTTTAATCAATGACTTCAGTAATAGTTCGTCGTTCTCAATAGTGGAAGCCTGTGACAGTGAGGAAAAAATTAGAACCATTAAAGCCATTGTTTTGTGTGACATTATTATATCAAGCCATCAGTTTTGATTATGTAACAAAATATATTTATAAAATTTACCAATCAAATGGATAATTATTACAATTAATTATTCGTTCCGGTTTCAACATTTAGAGTTAATATAAAATAAGGAGTGTTATTTATTCTATTGTCAGTTATTTAATGGGTTTTGTTGAATGAATAGTTGATAGTTTGGATGTTTAATAACATTGATTAGGTCGTGGTTATTATTCTGGAGGGCGCTTTATACAAGGCGTTGGGTTCTAACTAATAAGATAATTTTTTATTATCGGTGTTTTAAAATACGCATGTAATAACTGAGTCATTAGTAAATACCCATGCTCAAATTATTTTTACTCAAAATATCAATAATTAGGGTATTGAGAGTAACTTTCAGTGTTTCAATGACGTGAAATTTAACAATAGCAGAGCTGGTCGGGTTGTCACCGCCTGCTTGCTTAAAGCGAGTGAAACGGCTGAGAGAAGAGGGCGTGATTGTCGGTGGTGTGTCCATCATTAATCCAGAACTGACCGGCAGTAAGATGACTTTGGTTGTGTCCGTGGAAATGGAGCGTGATCGAGGGGATATTTACCAAATCTTTCGCCATTCTATTTCAAAGGCAGAAGAGGTCACGCAGTGCTATCAGATATTAGGCAGCTTTGATTTCATGTTGATTGTGACGGTCAAAGATATTCAAGCCTACGAAGACTTTGTGGAGCGAGTACTACGCAAAGATCTGAATATTCGTAAATTCCATACCTCTGTCTCAGTGAGAACCGTGAAATTTACCACTGCCGTAAACTTAGATGAGTCGTGACTGTTGGCATGAGAAGATAGTGAAGTTATTAGCTTTGTGAGGTACTTAGCTAATATTTGTATAAATAGCAGGCATTTACACAAAATGTGACGTTCACATTTTGTCATAACTTTAATAATTGTATATATTCCTCGCCTAAAATAATAATTAACCTAAATTAATATAATGACTGTCAGCTCATCTACTCAATCTCGTGAAACGCTTCTCAGCGAAAACGAACAACTTGTCTCTACCACTGATTTAAAAGGCGTGATTACGTACAGTAATGATGCTTTTTGTCGCATAGCGGAATACAGCCAACAAGAATTGCTAGGGCAACACCACAATATCGTAAGGCATAACGATATGCCGAAAGCCGCTTTTGCTGATATGTGGGTTAACCTAAAGCAAGGTAAAGCTTGGCGTGGCATCGTAAAAAACAAAACCAAATCTGGTGGGTTTTACTGGGTCGATGCTTATGTAACTCCAATTTACGACAATGGTAAGGTGAGTGGCTACCAATCTGTTCGTGTTAAGCCAAAGAATGAATGGATACAAGTTGCAGATAAGGCTTACCAAGGCCTCTTGAAGGCTGAAAAGTCGGGTCGCCAATGGTCATTAAAGATCAGTGACAGTGTTCGTTACGCCGTGTTGCTAGGCTCTTTGGCTGCGCCGTTAATTTCAAATCTCATTGAAGTAGGGCAAGTATCACAATGGTTGTTGAGCCTACTTCCTGTTTCAGCATTAGCACTGCTTTTCCGACAAGAGCTGATTGATACTCCACTGCAGTTGAAAAAGCTGCAATCTAAATTCGATAGTGTTAGTCGTCTTGTTTATTCAGGTAATAGTCAGTTCTCTATTGCCGATTTTCACTTAAAACTATTGTCTGCAAGAATCCACACCGTATTAGGTCGCATGACAGACTCTGCCAAGCCGTTACAAGATTTGGCTGACAACCTAAATGCGACGTCATTTGAAGTATCAGAAGCCTTAGATCAACAAACAAAAGACATTCTTCAAGTACGAGAGGCGACTGAAGAGGTTGAAGTCACCGCCAATGAGGTCTCTTCTCGCACAGAAGAAGCGCACCAGATTGTTGATGTGACTTTGCAAACCTGTGCTGGCGCTAAAGAAAGCATTAATCAAACTCATCAAAACTTAGAGAGCCTAGCTTCTCAGGCCGAAAAGGCGACTCAAACGACTTACCAACTGAGCGACCAAGCGCAGAGCGTAAGCAAGATAATGGAAGAGATTGGTGGAATCGCCGAACAAACCAACTTGTTGGCCCTGAACGCTGCGATTGAAGCGGCGAGAGCGGGCGAGCAAGGACGAGGCTTTGCCGTTGTTGCCGACGAAGTCCGTGCATTGTCGGGTCGAACCTCAAAGGCTACGGTTCAGATCAAAGAGAGCATCGATACCATGCTAACGACGATTGAAGGGTGGCAAAAAGATATTCTGGCGAACCGTGAGCAAACGGACGCATGTGGTGATGTTGCGAAGGTGAGTGCAGAGCGCTTGTCGGAAGTCGAAAACCTAATGCAATCCATGAATGAACTCATGCAGTCTGTTGAAAGTTCTGCTCATAAGCAACGTGAGCTGTCGAGTGAAGTCAATCTGCATATGCAGTCTATCGCCTCGACCGCAGAACAAAACTTAGTGGCAACGCATTCTGTGAAAGACCACTCCACAGAGCTAAAAGAACAAGTCAATGAGTTCTACCAACTGGCAAAGCGTTTCGAAGAAAATAGCCGTTAGATTTAATCCGAATGAGAGAAAAGACAAAAAAAGCCCCGTATTTTCATGCGGGGCTTTCTGTATGCATCAACCCATTGAAGGGCGAGACAATGTATTCAAGATTAAGCTAGAAGCTCTTTCGCTGTGTTTACTACGTTTTCAGTAGTGAAACCGAACATCTTGAATAGCTCACCTGCAGGTGCAGACTCGCCGAACGTTGTCATACCGATGATCTTGCCACCGAAACCAACGTACTTGTACCAGAAGTCAGCGATGCCAGCTTCTACAGCGATACGTGCCGTTACGTCAGATGGAAGTACAGACTCACGGTACTGCGCGTCTTGTTTGTCGAACGCATCAGTAGCAGGCATAGAAACTACGCGTACTTTCTTACCTTCAGCCGTTAGCTCAGCAGCAGCGTTAACCGCTAGCTCAACTTCAGAACCCGTTGCGATAAGGATAAGCTCTGGCTTGCCTTCACAATCTTTCAGGATGTAACCACCCTTAGCGATGTTTGCTACTTGCTCAGCGTCACGATCTTGTTGTGCAAGGTTTTGACGAGAGAAGATAAGTGCAGAAGGACCATCTTTACGCTCGATTGCTAGTTTCCAAGCAACAGCAGACTCAACTTGGTCACATGGGCGCCATGTGCTCATGTTTGGAGTTAGACGTAGAGAAGCGATTTGCTCAACTGGTTGGTGAGTTGGACCATCTTCGCCAAGACCGATAGAGTCATGCGTGTAAACTTGGATGTTCTGAGTTTTCATCAGAGCAGCCATACGCATAGCGTTACGCGCGTATTCCATGAACATTAGGAACGTTGCGCCGTATGGTACGAAACCACCGTGTAGAGCGATACCGTTCATGATAGCCGTCATACCGAATTCACGTACACCGTAATGGATGTAGTTACCAGAGAAGTCGTTCGCTTCAAGAGACTTAGAACCAGACCACATAGTTAGGTTAGAAGGCGCAAGGTCAGCAGAGCCGCCCATGAATTCTGGTAGCATAGCACCGAACGCTTCTAGAGCATTTTGAGATGCTTTACGTGATGCGATGTTTGCTGGGTTAGCTTGAAGATCAGCGATGATTGCCGATGCTTTCTCTTCCCACTCAGCTGGTAGGTCACCGTTTACGCGGCGTTTGAATTCAGCTGCCAGCTCAGGGTATGCTGCTTCATAAGCTGCAAGTTTCTCGTTCCACGCTGCTTCCTTAGCTGCGCCTGCTTCTTTCGCATCCCACTCTGAGTAAACTTCCGACGGAATTTCAAAAGGACCGTGCTCCCAACCTAATTCTTTACGTGTTGCTGCAATTTCTTCAGCGCCTAGTGGAGCACCGTGACAGTCGTGCGTACCTGCTTTGTTTGGAGAACCAAAGCCAATCACTGTTTTAGTACAGATTAGAGTAGGGCGAGGGTCTGCTTTAGCCGCTTCAATCGCTGCGTTGATAGCGTCAGAATCGTGACCATCTACCGCTGGGATTACGTGCCAGCCGTAAGCTTCGAAACGCTTAGGTGTATCGTCAGAGAACCAACCTTCAACTTCGCCATCGATAGAGATACCGTTGTCATCCCAGAAAGCAACCAGCTTACCAAGACCAAGCGTACCTGCTAGAGAACATGCTTCGTGAGAAATACCTTCCATCAGACAGCCATCACCCATGAATGCATAAGTGTAGTGGTCTACGATGTCGTGGCCTTCTTTGTTGAACTGTGCTGCTAGCGCTTTCTCTGCCATAGCCATACCAACAGCGTTAGTGATGCCTTGACCTAGAGGACCAGTCGTTGTTTCGATGCCTGGTGCGTAGCCGTACTCTGGGTGACCTGGAGTCTTAGAATGCAGTTGACGGAAGTTTTTAAGATCTTCAATTGAAAGCTCGTAACCTGCTAGGTGAAGCAGAGAGTAAATCAGCATTGAGCCGTGGCCGTTAGACAGAATAAAACGGTCGCGGTCAGCCCACTCTGGGTTTGCTGGGTTATGGTTTAGGTGAGAGCGCCAAAGTACTTCAGCGATGTCTGCCATACCCATAGGTGCGCCTGGGTGACCAGAGTTTGCTTGTTGTACGCCGTCCATGCTTAGAGCACGAATAGCGTTAGCTAGATGTTTGCGATTCATAAGAACTTCCGAATAAAAATTAAGAAAAACAAAATTGATAAAAGTAGGGGAACTGAACGTTCCCCTATTTGAATTTGGTAAGAGTGATTACAGCTTAGCTGCGATCATGTCTTCTAGTTTGCCTTGGTCAACGGCGAAGTTGCGGATGCCTTCAGCCAGTTTCTCAACAGCCATTGCATCTTGGTTGTGGTCCCATAGGAACTCAGCGTGAGTCATCGCTGCTGGACGCTCTTTAGTACCGTTAGAGTCGATAAGCTTCTCTACTACTTCGCCTTCTGCTGCTTCTAGGTCTGCTAGAAGTTGAGGAGCGATAGTTAGACGGTCACAACCAGCAAGTTCAAGGATCTCGCCGATGTTACGGAAGCTTGCGCCCATAACAACAGTTTTGTAGCCGTGGTCTTTGTAGTAGTTGTAGATATCTGAAACAGAGATTACGCCTGGATCTTCTGAAGCTTCGAAATCACGACCTTCTTTCGCTTTGTACCAGTCCATGATGCGACCAACGAAAGGAGAGATTAGGAATACGCCAGCTTCAGCACAAGCACGAGCTTGAGCGAAAGAGAATAGAAGCGTTAGGTTACAGTTGATGCCTTCTTTCTCTAGGATTTCAGCAGCACGGATGCCTTCCCAAGTAGAAGCCAGTTTGATTAGGATGCGGTCGTTAGTGATACCAGCGTCGTTGTACATTTTGATAAGTTGACGAGCTTTAGCAACGCTGCCTTCCATGTCGTAAGAAAGACGAGCATCGACTTCAGTAGAGATACGGCCAGGTACAACTTTTAGGATTTCTTTACCGATGTTCACGTTAAGCATGTCGCAAGTATCTTGAACTTGCTGTGCTTTATCACCGCTTTGCGCTTTTGCGTATTCGATAGAAGCATCGATTAGAGGAGCGTACTCAGCAATTTGAGCAGCTTTAAGAATTAGAGATGGGTTAGTTGTTGCATCTTCAGGAGTGTACTTGCTGATAGCTTCGATATCGCCAGTGTCAGCTACAACAGTTGTTAGTTTACGAAGTTGCTCTAATTTATTGCTCATTTTGATCATCCTATGTATCGCATAACACCTCGTTAATGGGAGAGGTGTGGGCATTTGCAAGCTAACTAATGAAGTTCTCAATGGTTGTACCAGTGAGCCAAACTTACATTAATTTAAATTTTTCTCCGAACGAACATTTGCACAGAACATTTGATCGCTCGATGAGTAAATGATGTAGCCATATTTATCCGATCTAGCCCCAAAGTCAACGGTAAATAGTGCTGTATGGTGACGTCAGTCAAATATATTTCGCTCTAGTAATCATGGGGTATGCAAGCAAACGTTTAACGAGCAAAGTGAGGTGAATTAATCAACAACAAAACCATGGTTATGGCTGTGAGCAAATGTTCCTTGTTGTTACATATGTTCAGGGTGTAAACTTGTGTATCACTTGCTTAAGCATCGAACATTTGATCTCTAAGCAGGTAAAATAATTGTTAAATATTGGTTGAGTGGTATATGAGTAAGAATATCCAAGATGTTTCCGAAGAAAACACTGATCTCCTCACTGAAGTCGCGGTTGCTTATTATCAAGATGGTGCCACGCAAGAAGAGATATCCAAAAAGTACTCTATCTCCCGTGCAAAGGTTGGTCGAATGCTCAAGCAAGCCCGAGATGAGGGCATTGTTGAGATCACCGTGAAATATCACCCCGTCTTTAGTGCGAAGATCGAGCAACGTTTGATCGAACGATTTGGTGTAAAGCGTGCGCTTGTGGCACTAGACCAACCAAATGAAGAGAAGCAGCGATTACAGGTTGCTGGTTTAGTGTCTAACTACCTTACCAGTACACTGAAAAACGGCATGGTAGTGACAGTAGGACAAGGGCGAAACGTATCGTCTGTTGCTCATCACACTGGCGTCATTACGCCACGAGACTGCAAATTCGTGTGTGGTATCGGCGGTATTCACCCAAGAGGCGGTATGTTTAATGCCGACCATATATGCAGGCAGTTAGCCAAAAAGTACGGTGGATCTTCTGAAACCTTATACGCGCCCGCTTATGCCGAGAATAAAGCGCAAAAAACCGCATTCATGGAAAACAGCACCGTTAAGCAGACCCTCGATCTCGCTCGAAAAGCCGATGTTGCATTAGTCGGTATCGGTGATATGAGTGAAAACAGCTATATGGTCGACTTAGGTTGGTTTACCGCAGGTGAGGTCGTTCAATCTCGTTTATTGCAAGGAGTCGTCGGTGACTTTGCGGGTTATGACTTTTTCGATGTTCACGGTAAAACAGCAAACACAGTAATGAGTGACCGTGTGATTGGTTTGGCCTTGGAAGAATTCCGCCCAATTGCAGAAGTCATTGCCATTGCAGCGGAGAACAGTAAGCCATTAGCTCTATTAGGCGCACTAAGGACCGGTGTGGTCGATGTGATAGCGACCAGCGTAAGTAATGCTTTGACGGTACTTAACTTGGACGAACAACTTAGCGTGAATAAACCAAACGGCAGTGAATAGTAAGATATTTATGCTTCGTTGAATTCACTATTTGAGTAATCATGGAAATTCCCCCTAATGAAACCAGTGCAATAAGGGGGATAACTATTAGACATGACTCGAATAGTGAATTTTTTCAGCGGTTGAAAGAATTATCACTCTTTAATGTTAAGCCACACTAAAGGAGATAATTATGAAACTGTCATTTATCACACACGCTATTTCTAGCAACAGTGACCAATCAAGTTCTATCTTTAAATCTATTTCTATCTTTGGGCTTAGCTCAATAGCCACGGCTTGTATGCTCACACCTACAGTACATGCCGATGATAAAGTCGTCGCAGGGTATTTTGCGGATTGGCAATATCTGAATAAAGACAACCCTTATACCGTTGACGACATACCTGCAGACAAGCTCTCACATATTATTTACGCCTTCTTGAGCATGTGTGGTCCTCATAGCGGTGCTGGTGAGCCCGTCCAAAAACAAATTCAGCAGCAATGTGCAGACAAACAACCATATACCGCGATTATTGTGGATAAAGAAGCTGCGTTAGAAGTCGATTTCGGAGACGTGGGTGTTGATGTCGCCTATAAAGGTCACTTTGCCCAGTTAGCTCAACTGAAGGCCGACAATCAAAATATCAAAATTTTGCCCTCATTTGGAGGGTGGACAATGTCTGAACCTTTCCATGCGATGGCGAAAGATCCTCAAGCCATTGCGCACTTTTCAAAAACTGCTGTTGAATTGATCCAAAAATACGACTTCTTTGATGGTATTGATCTTGATTGGGAATACCCAGGAGGCGGCGGCTTAACCACTTCGCCTTGGAACCCAGAGACGAAACTAACGGATGAGCAAAAAGCGCTAGAGCGTGAAGCTTTTACTCTTTTAGTAAAAACAATCAGAAGTGATTTGGACGCTCTATCAAAGACGACTCAAAGAGATTACGAGCTTTCAACGGCTGTCGGTGTTGGTGCTAAGGCAGCTCAAATTGACTGGAACGCAGCTAGCCCATATCTGACGAACATGTTTGCGATGACGTATGACTTCCTCGGAGGCTGGGGAACTCAAACAGGTCACACAACAAACTTACATGCCACCGAGCGTAGTTGGTGGGGAATGGGAGCTGATGTCTTCATTAATCAGATGATAGAGCAAGGTATTCCTAGCGAGAAGCTCGTGATCGGGGCGGCTTTTTATGGTCGAGGTTGGCAAGGGACAAAAGACTTTGCTGGAGAGCTGCCTAAAGGTGACCTAGTTTCTGAACAAGGGGCGCAGTTTGGTACCGGTGAAAACGGTTACTTCATGTTTTGGGATCTTATGAATAACTACAGCAGCAAACAAGGTTATGAGTATAAGTATGATGAGCAAGCTCAAGCACCTTATTTGTGGAACCCAGATAAAAAAGTATTCATATCTTTTGAAGATCAGCGTTCTATTAAAGCAAAGGCAGAATGGGCGAAGAAATCAGACCTAGGCGGCATTTTTACTTGGGAATTATCAGGAGATCCTTCCGGGCAGTTGATCGATGTTATGCATAGTGAAATGAATAAAAAGTGAAATGAATAAATAACTGAACAGAAAATACCTAGAAAATAAGGTAGGTGTTTAGCCGCCTACCTTATTTAGCTCGTCTATTTAACTCACGTTCTTAAACAGAACATTCCGCGTGCTCGGTCACTTTCTTGTTTAGGTGAGTAGCCAGCTCATCATAAGGAATAGGGCGAGAGAAGTAATAGCCTTGCATTAAGTCACATCCACATGCCTTTAGAATTGCGAAGTGTTCGTTTGATTCTACGCCTTCTGCTAATACCACCATGCCGAAGTTCTTACCGATTGCGATGATGTTTTGCACCATGGTGAGTGACTGCTGATCGACAGCAATGTTCTCAATAAAGCTCTTATCGATTTTAAGTTCATCGATAGGCAGTGCTTTCAACATACTTAGTGATGAATAACCTGTCCCGAAATCATCTAAAGAGATCTTTATATTCTTCTCTTTGAGGGCTTCAAAAGTCGGTTTCACCAAAGTCACATCTTCAATGAACAAGCTCTCGGTAATTTCTAGCGTTACACAGCTAGGAGAGAGTTGATACTTTTCTAGTGTCGCGAACAAGTGCTCAGAGAAGGATTGATGAGAAAACTGACGCACTGATATGTTGATCGACAGCCCGATTTTTTGTTCTGTTGTTCGGTGCAAGTGGGCGATCTGCATAATGCTGGACTCAATAATAAAAGTCCCCAGTTTTTGCATTAAACCCGTGTTCTCTGCTATCGGTATAAAGACATCTGGCGGAACAAAACCCAATTCCTCATCAATCCAGCGCACGAGTGCTTCTACACCATGAATACTTTCATTTGCACGAACCAGCGGTTGGAAAACCATGAACAGCGTTTGTTTCTCGATAGCGATGCGTAGCCTTTGTTCTACTTTCATTTTGTAGAGATGAGCATCTTGCATTTCCGTTGTGAAAATACTGTACGAGTTTTGCTGCTGTTTCGCTTTGTACATTGAAATATCGGCAGAACGTAACAGGCTATCCAGATCTTTTCCGTGTTCTGGGAAACGCGCTACGCCGATGCTGCAACCTAACAAAAACTGAGCGCTTTCAACTTCATAAGGTTGAGAAAGCACTTCAATAATGCGCTTGGCGAGTCGTTTAATTTCAGCTTCATTCGACAAGGGCGTCAAGAACAAAAACTCATCACTGGATTCACGTACCAATAGGCTGAGGCGAGATCGGAACCTCATCAAACGCAAAGCGATCTGTTTGAGAACCTTATCTCCAAAGTCATGCCCGTGGGTGTCATTGACGCATTTAAAGTTATCGATATCGATAAACAACAGCGAAAACGGCTCTGACTCATCGTCAATCCATTTACCAATGTTTCTACGCATGTACAAACGGTTTGGCAGAGAGGTTAAAGGGTCATGGTTCGCCTGATAAATGAGTTGGCTACGAGTCCGTTGTTCATTCTTGGCAATCGACTTAACCAAAAAGTAGAAACCAAACTGAAGAAAAATAAAGGCAACGAAAAGAATGCTGAACTCTTGTATGAATATACTATCGACGTGAGTTAGATCCGTACGTCCTACCACCCATAATTTGTAGTTTGGGATGTATTTCGCGCTCATCAAAGAGTGGTACTCTTCATCGTCGACGACAAAAGAATAGGTTTCTTGCCCATTCATCGCTTCTTGTACGCTAATTCCGAAGTGGTCGGTAAAGATACTTGCAATACGCTGTATGACATCTTTGCCGACTGGAGAGGAATAGGCACTCTCAGATTCAATATCACTTGAATAAAACTGGCGATAGCTGTCTTTTCTGATCAGGCTTAGTGTATTGAAACTTCCGGCGTGAGCATTATTTTCAAATACGATCGTTGCGTCTAATCGTAGCCCTGCGGTCATTACTGCATCGGTTTTCTTGCCATCGATTGAAATGGATTTTCTCAGCGGGATGACTAAGCTATTCAACGAATCTTGAAAATAGGTACGGCCAAGCACCATGCTACTGCTTGATAGGGCGTCTAGGAAGGAGCCTCTGGTTGGCGCGTATTGCAGCAAGTTCCTTTGATTCGCAAGTTCGAGATTTGAGCTAATCGAGAGGTAATCACCGTCGGTGTTCAACAAGCCAAACGCTGCTATCGCAGGGTGGGTCTCAAGTAGCTTGTCTAATATTGGCCTAATCTGGATAGATGCAGTACGTGTGAAATCAGACTGTTGAGCCAGTTGATGGCCAACTACTTCTAACAAGGCTTCTTGACTGGTCAGCAGCGAGTTGACGGAGCTAGAAAAAAGCTCAACCTGAATGTGTTGCTGCTCTATGAAGTCGTCTCTGTTTGCTTTCCAGTTTGTTATTCCCAACGCGGCGAAAAGTATCAGGGTCAGTAGTACGACAAACGCGTACAGCGACCAGATATTTTGCTTAAATAGAGCCATGAGATGCCTTTGTTGGTTACTACTTTTAACAGACTGCAAGTGACAAACTATTGGGTTGTCAGCGCGATTCATGCAACGAAAAATACAAACATCAATGATGAAAGTATTAATGGTTAAATAGTGTAACGACTACGAGCAGAGATTCTTGAGTGAAAAATTAGTATTCATAACGTCGATAACGATTAGTTTATGATTAATCACGAATTATGGTTAGCAAGTTGATGTGGGTTACAAATCAAACGGCGTGAATCGAGTCTTGGTCTCAAATGAACATAGCGTTAACTGCGACATAGAGGCTTACTTCATGAGACGTGGAGCCATCATTATCAGTAAGCTCTTTATGCATGCGCAGTATATTCTAATAGTTGCATTAAGCGAAGTTGAATTACTTTTTAGTCACGGCGATAGGGAGTTTGTCGTTAGCACCCCATTCCGTCCATGAACCATCGTAAACACCCATTTCACCGTTATAGCCAGCGAGTTTAGCGGCTAATAATATGATGCAAGCTGTTACGCCAGAGCCACAGCTAAAGAACATAGGTTGAGAAGGCGTTAATTCTAGCGTTGAAAAGATATCAATAAGCTCTTCTTGGGACTTTAACTTGCCGTTTTTGAGTACTTGGGCAAATGGTAGGCAAATAGAATTCGGTATATGGCCACTACGCAAGCCTTCACGTGGTTCAGGAACTTCTGAATCGAAACGAGCTTGAGAACGAGCATCTACAATGTTTGCGCTCTTGTCAGTTGAGTAACCTTCAATCTGCTGAGCACTGACAAAGTAGTTGTCTTGAATATGGCCTTCAAAATTGCCCGCTTTTACTTCGGTGCGATAGTCAGTCTCGGTCGCGTAACCGGCTTCGATCCAAGCTGGCAAACCGCCATCTAAGATGAATACGTCGTTGTGTCCCATTGCCATAAACATCCACCACGCACGAGGAGAAGCGAAGGTTCCGGAGTTATCGTAAACCACAATCGTACTGTCTTGATTGATGCCAATTTCTTTTGCGCGAGTGTTGAAGTGTTTTTCGCTCGGAAACATGTGAGGAAGCAGAGTGTGCTTGTTACAAAAGTCTTTGTCGTAGTCAAAACGAATAGCACCAGGAATCATTTGTCCTTTGATCTTTTCTGACTCGCTTGGAATTTGAAACTCGATGCTGGCGTCGAGGATGATGATATTGTCTTCTGCTAGCAAACGTTGTTGAAGTTGTTGTGGTGAGATGAGTGGCTGATTCATTATTGTTATATCCATTCTTGTTGTTTTAGCGAATACAGTGGTAGAGCGATTACTGTTGCTTTTGCGAATACAGTTGCTTTACGAATACCGTTGTTGCATCGATGGCTACTGTGCAGCTCGACAGTGGATGAACTGATAACTGCTTTGTCCGGTTATTTGATTGTTTAATGTATCAAGCGCGACCACAGAATCAATAGGGCAGTCTGTGGTAGGAGCAATAGAGAGCCGAAATACGTCATTATCTTTTGTCTGAACCGTCAGATAACGCCTGTGCCCATCTAAGGATTGAGTAAGCGTGTTCGAAATTACTTTGGCTTGAATACGTTGCCCCGTCTCTGATGTTAGCGGGAAATAGGCAAGGGCAACTAACACGCCTACGCCACACATTAAGATAAATAGACCTATTTTTAACTGTTTCATGAGAGTAAGTCTTTGAAGGTTATGTTGAAAATATAAGTGAGGTTGGTGGTAAAGTGAATGCTACTCGCTAAGAAAGCTGAATTAACTGCTCCTCGACGAAAATAAAAAAGTGAGCATTTCTGCTCACTTTCTACTTACAAACAATCCATTTTGACTCTGTTTCGTCAGAGTTCTCGCTAACGACAAGTTACCTGCTGTTAAACAATTTACTGCCAGACAATCTGAGAGTCGCCGCTAGAAACCACTTGTTGTAATGGAGGTTGACCATCGTAAAACCAAATCTCTATCAAGAGTGCGTCATGGTTTACTGGTGCTGCAAAGTTGGAGGCGAACACACCATTATCTAATGGACCTGCAATGACTTTACTGGAGTAATCCGGCTTCAAGGTTGAGTCATCTCTTGTACTAAATCGGCTATAAACGGTCACAAAAGAACGGTCTGTCGAAATGCTGCTGATGTCGATGTCGAGATCAAATTGTTCAACAGAGCTGTAGTCAAAGCCGTCAGGTACCACTAAATCACTCATCGTATAGCTTTGCGCTGCTACCGCACCTGTCACGGGAGACGGCGATGGTGTTGCTGTTACCGGAGTCGTTGCTGTTACCGGATTCGACGGAGTTGCAGGTGTCGAGGGTGTAGATGGTGATGCCGTAGATGTACTTCCGCCCCCACCGCCGCCGCCTCCACAGCCGGCTAATACTAATGGCGCTGCAGCTAAAATAACGGCTAGTGACTTCTTCATGTTCCAAGTGCTTTGTACAGACATACGTTCTTCCTCAGAGAGATTGCGGCTTGAATCAACGCAATGATTGTCTCGATATTGTTTAGTGTGAATAGTCATAACGTCTCTCCTTATGGTTCGTAACGTTGGTTGTCTGCAGGTGATTGGTACCATGTTTGGTTCGTGTCACCGCCGGATTCTGCGTATTCTTTAAACTCTGGGTAAGCGGTAACAATATCGACGTACTCTAGAGGCCACTCCCATTCGTCATCCGAAGTTACTATGAGAGCCCAAGGGTGGTTTTCTGCTGTTTTGAAGTATTTACCTGTTGATGGATTACTGTCATCGACGCCTAATCCAGCTTCAAAGAGGTTAGTGGTATCAAATGCCTCGGTTGGAGCTTGGTCTGGCAAGTGAACCTCCCAGCTGCGCCCTGGATGTAGAGGTAGGTTTTCACCGTGATAATACCCAGGCGTTGCAAAAATGAACGGGTCGTAAGGCATATCGGTCCAACTGCCAGTACTCACACCGTCACCGGCTAAAGTAATACCAATTTGGAATGAGAACTGCTCATCCTCTTTACATCCATTACTGGTGCGGTAGAAGGTACAGCCAGTGCTGATTTTTTCTGTCAGGTCATTGGCGATAACAAAGATTGCTTCGCTACGTCCATCTTCTAGGTCAAGGTCAGTGAATACACCGTTGTGTTTCATGTAAGAGCTACCACTACTCACCAAGCTCGGGTCTAGGTTAGGAAGTCGAACAGCAAAACCATTTCTGTACGTTGCCCCGACAGCAGCTAGGCGGCCGTCGATAGTGGACTTAACGACTTTTCCATCTTTAAGGATCTCAGTAATGCGATACATAAGAACAGCATCGTTCATGTCGTAGTCGGCTTTATAAGGCCAGTTATCTTCGTACGCGAGCGTTGCGTAGCCAGAAGCACTTGGGAAGTAACGAGCGGTGGCGCCATCGTTAAGGACATCGACTTGAATATCGACCACCTCACCAGAGGTTGAACCGCCAAAGTAACTTAGGTTGGTTTGTTGACTGAATCTAAATCTAGCCCACGTAGTACCGGTTAGTGCGTTGATGTCGACATTTAGGAATAGATCGTTTTCACCAGCATCGAGCGCGTAATCTGTAAACACTTGCTCGTTGGCGCCATCGAAGCTGCCATCTTGGTTCCAGTCTATCCAAGCTGAAAGGTAACCGGTTGTTGAAGCTTCAATTACTACTTTTGAATCAAGCCCTGCTTCAAGTGCGGTAACAAAACCGATACCACCGTTTGCCCATTCATCATCCACCCCGACAGTTTCATCTGATTGAGGTGTGACATAACCATCTAAATCCGCATCTGGAGGAGTTGTACCTAACCATGTGATGCCATCGAGTTCATGTCGAGGGCCATTGCTCGCCAGTAACGTTAGGTAGCTGTCTGGAGCATCACCGAAGTCGATGTTTGAGTCTTCATCAACAACAGGTGCATTAGCACAACGAGCACCATCGTTTTGACCAGAAGCTGGGCCATTCGAAACAAATTCAACGGCTGGAACAATACCTGCCGCGATATTGGCAGCGTTGTCTGGAGACAGATTGATACGGTAAATTTTACCGTCTTGGTTTCGAGATACGTAGTAGTAGCCGTTGACATCAAAATAGCCAGCACCGAACGTACCTAACTCGCCGGTGTCTCCGATGTAGGTTTCGGCACCAGTTGTAGGGTTGAAGCTGTATAAGCCACCAGAGTTATTATCGATACCATATAAAGAGCCATCACTTGGATGAAAGGCGAAATCAGTCAATTTTACAGTTGCTGGGCTGCCTGCGATTTTGTTGACCGTGACGGTCGCATTCGGATCAGAGTCTAAAGGAGAGAGGTCAACAGTAAATAGTCCCTTACCTGTACGATACAAGTAGTAAACATGGTCATAGACGTCGCCGACATAGAAAGTGTGATCGGTTGGTAAGCCACTGGTATTGATAACTTCAGCTTGGAAATCCTGTCCAAGGCGCACCAAGCGTTTGTTGGTGGTGTCATAGCCATAAATATATCTGTCTTGAAAGTCGAAACCAACACCATTGATATTGGCATTCATACCCGTATCGTCTTCTAACAGAGTGGTTGAGCCGGTCACTAGGTTTACACCCCAAACTTCAACGGGTTTCGACTGAAAGAGGTATGCTTGACTAGGGCAGGTATCGAATGGCGCTGCGTTGGCGACTAGAGGGGCACTTAATAGCAAACTTAACGTTGTAATTCTCATATCTACATCCTTGTGATGGAAGGTCTAGATATTCAATCAAGTTACGTGCCAGTTTTAAGTGTTTGATTTAATGGGTTTTTATTATTTATCGAGTTCAGTTTCCAATTTGAGTGTCAATATGAAAGTGTGCCATCCAAATAGCCAAAGGCCTTTATATTTCTATTTGATTAGAGCTAAGGATACAAGAGCTTAGGCGGTAATTACGAGTGATTGTCTAATAGGCTCTGTATGTATTCACTCGTGAATGGAACAATATCTGAGACCACTTTGGATGCTAAAATGCTTTCAGCGTTAGCTTTTATTCTGACATATCGAAAATGCTTGCCATAAACCTTTACTCCTCCAAACGGTAAACTCTTTCCTTTGTTAATCAATTCACAATCTGAGTTTGATTCATAAAGGGAATACCCCAGGGCAAGATCATGAAAAACCCATATGGAATAAGGGGTAGCGTGAAGTGATGTTTCCACTAATTTGTACACTGAAGTCACAACAAATTCAATACATTCAAGAGGCTTTGTTGCGTAATTCGGACAGAAAACCAAATTGCCCGAAAATTGAGTAATTATTAAACAACATACTGAGTTTCAGGCATACCAAGCCCTGTAAGCTTGTTCAGCGCTTTAATCATGGCGTAAGTCTCACCAACTTGAGCGTTGTAGTTCCTCAGGCTTAATTTCCCACCTAACAACTGTTTCACTCGATACATTGCTGTCTCTGATAGCGAGCGCTTATGATAGCCATAACGCTTTTTCCACTTCTTGTTGGAGCCGTATAGCTTCTGACAACCTACTGCTAAATTGCGAGGATGTCCTTCCTCCCAGAAGGCTGCGCCTTCTCGTGGCGGGATAAGCGCAACCGCTCGCTTTATCCGTATGGCATCATGGCAATTCCTTGTGTCATAAGCGCCATCACCTGATATCTCAATGATTTTACGTAAACGCCCCATGAACCCACGGGGCGTTTACAAAAGACTTACTATAGAGCAAGCCTTATCGAGTAGAGATCTTGAGTGTTGGTTGGTATGGAAACTTCCTTCTCCGCCTAACTCTAACCCCCTGGTTGTTGGCATATTTTTAGGTTTGACGTTTAAACGCATCCAAGAGTGGAGTCGTGTCAGGGAGTAGAGGAGAAACCACTTTGGACGCAAGGAGGCTTTCTGCCGTGACTCTAATCCTCACGTAGCGGTAAGATTTACCAAATACTTTTACCCCTCCGTCTTTAAGACGTTCTCCTCGACTCAGTATTTCCACTTCTGCAGACGCGTCATACAGACTGTATACGGAATGCCTATGACAGTTCGTGATTAGATATTTCACTTCCGGGTGTTTTTTTATGATATCGAGTGTGTTCATAAACATAGCTACACGTGGGCTTGGTAGTGATGCATACCCTGATATATTGTAGAGACTTAATGGTAGCCCCTGACTTTTCTCTATTGTAGTGAAGGGACAAGTGTGACTGTTAGCGGGTTCTAACTGTTCATTTGGTGTGTCGGCAGGCACAAAGCTGTATAGGGAGTGCGCCACTAGGTGTCCGGTTTTATCTATTATGGTCGATAGGATTACATTGGGGTTGTTGAGTAATTCCTGACTGACTTCTAACCCCAAATAATGTTCAGTAAAAGACAGAACACGTGACATGATGGGGGATGATGCCTCTGAAGGAGAACGAACCTCTGGGAGCAACTTTTCTTCAATAACGTATGGGTAGTGAATGTCGTTAATGGCGCGCTCAAATTCTAATGTAAGCTTTGTGTCTTCCTTCGTTGTTTGCATCAAGGCAGTGATGTCTCCTCCAAAGGCTCGTATGATCATCAACTGTTTCGCCAGTTTCGGGGCGGTGACACCTCTTTCCCACCGACTGTAAGTAGTGATGTCTAATTTATCAAACGCAATGTCAACCTCAAGCAAGTGGTCAATTGCTTGCTGCTGAGTGAACTTGTGCTTCTTACGCATTTCTTGTAAGTATTGTGCAAATAGTAATGACAAAGGATACCCTCCGAATCAATCGGTTTTCGTGTCTTCGCTGATTCTGCTTTTGTTGAGCAACCGTACGATTTCAGGGCGAGATAAAATCACGGCGCTTTCAATTTTTAATAAACCATGCCTGAATGCTTGGCTGCCAATTTTTACGGCACCGTAAGGGTCAGGCGTATCGTAACCTACTTTTTCGGCCCCAATCTCCACTAAATAATCCAAAAATAAAGGACCGCTTAAATAGTGATAGTAGAGGCGCCATAAAACGAACAAAGTTGGCATGCACGATATCAAAGGCAGATTCACTGGTGGCGAAACGGCTGAGGCTGCATATCGCGAGTGGAGCATTTTTAGAATAGGGTTTGAGTTTGTCAAAAGGCAGCGTGCTATATGGGGTGATGAAGGTGGCGTCTAACTCTGTGCTATCAAAGAAAACCGCGAGATTGTGGCCAACAATTTCCAAGCTCTGTTTATCAATATATACGTTTAAAAGCAGCTTTCTTGTTTTGTATAGATAATGGAGGTCTAGTGCTTCTAAACCAGGGTAACCGGACTGAGAAGTGTGTAAAAAATGTTGGATACTCTCAAAGAACGTTTTATCTGCATCTGGGTCTATCGTTTTTTCAATGATGATGGGCGCTGATATGTTGCCTACGCGTGAGTAAGAGGCGGAATAGATGGCGGCCTTGGTGGAATAAAATCGCTCATACACCATTCTGCTCATGATGTCCTCTTCGTCCTCCCACTCAAGTGATGTCAAGTAAGGCATCAAATCATTGGTTAAGGTGCGGAGTATTTTGATTGCTCTCACTGGGTGTGGCGTTGTGGTGCCCCGTTCCCAACGGCTTACTGAAACCGAGTCGATGCTTACGAACTCGGGGCTGGCTAAGTTCAGGTATGCGCTGAGTCCTTTCTGTTGAGGAGTCAGTGTAATTTTCATGGTTCGTAGCATGATCCTGATTCTATTGAAAATCAAGCATCTTCAATGATCACTGGTATATTCATTCCCTTATGATCACGGCTAGAGCATTTTAATTCCAGTCTTTAAAAGGGCTGAGCGATATTCGTCATCAATAGCCGCTATCTTCTTCTTTCTTACCATGCTGATGTTTTTACTTTTATCTTGTTTGAAAAGACTTAGTGCGATTTTTCTCAATACATTGAAAGCTAAGGCTCCGGTGCCCCTACGGATACGCGATTCATCTTCTCTAAACGTTACATCTAACATCCAATGCATACTTTCTACTTGCCAGTGGCTTCTTATTGCATCCAATGCTTGCTGCGCGTTGAGGGGTAATGAACTGATATACCATCGAGTTTCCTCCGATTTTTTACCACTCAATTTTTCTTCAACCATAGCGGTCACTTTGATTACACTCTGTAAACCATCCCAGCGATAACCTTTTCCTAACCAGTTTCTATCAACGATTAACTGCTCACACTGACGAGTTTCAATGCGTCCATGACCTACACTAACTTCACTGTACTCATCATACGTCTCAGAAGTGGTGCCTTCTCGCATTGATTTATGCCACCAAGCTTCAAGCTCAGCTTTCATTCCTGAGTGATTGCCCTTTAAGGCTAATACGTAATCCGCTTTACCTTTCACTATCTGTTTAGCGATGTCTTTTTGACATCCCATTGCGTCCAGCGTGATGATACAGTTCTCAATATCAAGTAATGTGAGTAATCTTGGGATAGCGGTTACCTCGTTGCTCTTCTCGTCAACCACAACTTGCCTAAGAACGAGCTGATGTTGACGACTCCATGCGCTGACCGCATGGAGTGGATTTCGCCTCTCACGCGTATCAAAAGAACGTCTAGCAGTTTTACCATCGATGGCAATGACATCACTCCCTGTAGACTCAATAAGACAACTCATCCAGCTTTGAAACGCTCTCTCAATTTCTTCTGGCTTAAGACGGCATATAACGCGAGCGATGGTGTCATGCCGTGGAATACCGTATTCGAAAGGGCGATAACGTCGGAGCCAATCTAAGCGATGAGAACCAAAATCCTCAATTTGCTCCCAGCCTTCCGCTCCTGATAGGACGGCACTAACGGCTAAAAAGATAATATCGAGAAGTTCATGTCGCTTACATCGATCAATACGTGGGTCTTCAATTGCTTCAAAATGTTGGAGAAAAGAGTCAGGCATACTTAAAACATTACAATAGAGAATTACTAGCTGCTCTGATCTCCCGTTTATTCAAAAGTTCCCATTTATAAGGCGTTGTTAATGATATGGACACTTCCACCCACCGTCTAAACTTATAGTCGGTAA
>NZ_JBFSTZ010000017.1:0-125293 GCF_041467155.1 Vibrio sp. 10N.247.310.23
CAGGTGCTGAATCGAGTATCAGCGCAGCTCAGTCGACAGTAAGCAGTTCTGAGCCTTCACAGTAAAACCCAAAAGAGCAATGCCATCTAGCATTGCTCTTTTTTATTGTCTTTTTTCGACTCTTCTTTCGTCACTACGGGGTAAGGGAAGCAGGCAAGAAAATGATGATGAGATCTAGAGTGTCATATTGCAGTAACAATCGAACCTTATAACGGCACACCACAATCAAGATTATGCTCTGTTGCACTGCAATGCTGGCTTTAGACTAGAACTGCTCTTCTATTTAAGCCAAGCGTGCGACAGGCCAAGCAAACGAATAACACTATAATTAAATCGTTAGTCCAAACTAAAAAGTCAGACGACAAATAGGAAATCATTGAAATGATGAAGAAACTGAAATCGAAACGCCTTGATAAGACCGTTGCTGCAAACCGTCGTAAGCGTATGCTTTCAAATAATAAGAAGAAGATCATTTGGCGCAATCGCGCTTTCATGCAGATGATTGCTGAGTAAATGTAGTTACTCAGTCAGTTTGCTTGGCACTCTTGCGATAGAGAGTGCCGAAAGTACGCTGCTATTTCTTATTGCCAGCCTTCATCTCTGCTTCTAAACGCTGCTCTTCCAACAGACGTTCTTGCTTTCGCTTCTCTTTTATCTCTTTTCTACGACGCTTGAAAAACGCTTGTAATTGCTCACGGCACTCTTCCTCTAACAAACCATGTTCAACGTCGGCATAGTGGTATGAGGCCTGGCTTTCAAACAAATTCAACACTGTACCTGCAGCGCCTGCTTTTAAGTCTGGAGCACCAAACACAATGCGCTTTACTCGGCTGTGTAGCAAGGCACCTGCGCACATTGGGCAAGGCTCTAGCGTGACATATAAAGTGGTATCGAGTAGCCGATAGTTTTCTAAGGTTTGACCGGCTTTACGCAAGGTTTCAATTTCTGCGTGTGCCGTTGCATCGTGGCTGCCAATCGAACGGTTCCATCCTTCAGAGATAATCTGCCCATCTTTCACTAATACCGCACCCACTGGAACCTCTCCCTCGCTCTCTGCTTGCTTAGCTACCTCAATGGCGCGTCGCATGAAGATTTCATCTTGAGGGGTGAATTGATGGTCTGACAAAGGGAACTCCAGAAAACAAAGGATAAAAACGAAAATAGGTATGCGGTGAAGCATACCTAATCTTCGTGATAATGAACAATAAAGAGGTTAAGACAACAAGAGACAATGAACCATTGCCGCTTGCTGGTTGGTCGAACTGTTAGCTATTAGCGTCTTCTATGTCATCGGCTATTGGCGTCGCTTTGATGCTCACAATACGGTTATTCTCAACAGAGATAATTTCAAACTGCCACTGCTGGTATTGAACAACTTCGCCTGCATCCGGTAAGCGCCCTATTAACCAAGTCACAAGGCCATTCAACGTTTGGAAGCTCTCGCTTTCGCCCTCAAAATCCGATAGCTCTAAACGGTTCTTCAGTTCACTGATAGGAATCAATCCATCCACCAACAAACCGTCTTCCACTTGCTCGGTCCAAAGATCGTTCGGATTATTCGATAGCTCGCCAGCAATCGCCTCAAGAATATCGTAATGAGTCACAAGACCTTGAACATCGCCATACTCGTCGACAATGAATGCCATCTCGGTGCCCGACTCTTTAAAGTAGCCAAGTAGACGCAGAGCTTTCATCGATTCTGGAACATAGATCGGCGAGCGAGACAGCCCCATGATCACTTGAATGCTTAGATTGCCCGCCTGATTCAGCAAGGCTTTGGCTGACACTGTACCCACCACTTTATTGAGGTGATCTTGGCACAATGGAAACACACTGTGTTTTGATGAACGCAGTTTCTTTAATATCTGCTCAACGGGTTGGTCGACATCCAGAAAGTCGATGTCTCGACGCGGAGTCATCAATGAGCTCACAAGACGATCATCAAGCTGCAAGATATTACGAATCATCTCTTGTTCGCCGCGTTCAATCACACCCGATTCTGAGCCCTCTTTCACAAGTGCATGGATATCATCTTCGGTAACGCTATCTTCTTCACCGCCTCGGCCCATCAACTTAAGAATACCTTCCGTTGAAGCCGACAACGCAAACACAAACGGCGTCGCGATTTTAGATAACCAGAAGATTGGCAGCGCGACTAACACAGCAATGTTTTCAGCTTGAGACTGAGCAAAACGCTTTGGTACCAACTCACCGACAACGATAGCGAAATAAGTAATACCTACCACCACAACCGCAGTAGACAAGATGTTCGCTTGTGTTGGGTCTAGTCCCCACAGTTCAAGTTGAACGGCTAGTGGAGCCGATACACCCACAATCCCGCTGAGTAGGCCGATTACCGTGATACCGATTTGGATTGTAGAGAGGAAGCGGGTTGGGTTTTCTTTGAGATCAAGAGCAACCTGAGCGGAGCGGTGTTTTTCGGCTAAGCGTTTCAGCCGACTATTTTTTGCTGCTACCAATGCAATCTCAGACATGGCAAACAGACCATTTAAAACAATTAACCCTACTAAAAGCAGAATTTTCATGTGGCTTGGATTTCCTAAATTTACCGGCCAACAATTAGCCGTAATCCGGAGTATAAGCTGAGTGCCTTTATTTTGAATATAAAAAGCTTTGGATATAGAAAGTTTTGGATATAAAAACCTTGGATATAAAAAACGGAAAAAATAGCGAAAAAAAGCCCGCACATTTCGGTGCGGGCTTAGCAATGAATAAAGCTTAGTTTTGCTTAGTTCAATCTTACATTGTGTAAGTGTAAGGTGCTTGGATACCTAGTGGGATACCAAGAGCCCAGTAAGCTAGCAAGAAGATAGACCAACCGATTAACATCGCAATCGAGAATGGCATCATTAGAGAAGCTAGAGTACCGATACCTGTCGACTTAACGTAGCGCTGACAGTAAACAACAACCAGTGGGAAGAACACCATTAGTGGAGAGATGATGTTAGACACTGAGTCACCTACACGGTAAGCCGCTTGAGATAGCTCAGGAGAGATACCCACAACCATTAGCATTGGAACTAGGATAGGACCAATCAGTGCCCACTTAGCTGAAGCAGAACCAACAAGAAGGTTAACTGCAGCCGTTAGTAGAATCATACCAACAACCGTTGCTTCACCTGGAAGGTCCATCGCTTTCAAGCCTTCAGCACCGTAAAGTGCCAACATAGTACCGATGTTTGATTGAGCGAATGCAGATAGGAACTGAGCACAGAAGAACGACATTACAATGTATGCGCCCATCGTTGCCATCGTCTCAGACATTGCTTTGATAACATCATTACTATTCTTGAATGTACCCGCTACACGGCCGTAGACGATACCCGGAATAATAAACAGGATGAAGATCAGAGGAACAATAGACTTCATCACTGGTGCTGAGAACGCCGTTAATTCGCCTTCAGGTGAACGAAGTGCTGAGTTTTCAGGCATTAGAGCCGCGATAAGCAGACCAATACCGGCAACCATTGCCCAACCAGCGAATTTGAATGCTTTAGATTCAATGGCTGTGAACGTACCTAGATCAGGTGCTTGTTCTGCATCTTCATCTACAGGCGTATTAGCAAGACGAGGCTCGATAATTTTCTCTGTAACGTACCAACCAATTGCCACAATTAGAATTGAAGACAAACCAGTAAAGAAGATGTTCGCTAGAGGGTTGATCACATATGCAGGGTCAAGAACGTTTGCCGCTGTTTGAGTGAAACCAGCTAGTAGCGGATCAATACCTGAAGGGATAAAGTTCGCTGAGAAACCACCTGATACACCAGCAAACGCTGCTGCAATACCCGCTAGAGGGTGACGACCCGCAGCGTGGAAGATGATACCGCCAAGAGGGATTACTAGAACGTAACCTGCATCAGCTGCTGTGTGAGACACGATAGCAACCAAGATTAGCATCGGCGTTAGTAGCTTAGCTGGCGTGAAGTTAAGCATCTTCTTAAGGCCAGTCGTAATGAAGCCTGAAGAGTCTGCAACGCCAACACCTAGCATAGCAACAAGTACGATGCCTAGAGGTGCGAAGCCTGTGAACGTGGTAACCATATTCGCTAGGAAGCTAGCAAGCGCTTCACCAGTTAGTAGGTTGTTTACTTCAAGAGCAGCACCCGTTTGAGGGTTGATTAAGTCGAATGAAAGATTCGATAAAAGTGCAGATGCTACCCATACAATAACTAGAGCCCAGAAGAACAGGATTGCTGGATCTGGAATTTTGTTGCCGGCGCGTTCAATGAAGTTTAGAAAGCGGTCCATACCACTGATCTTCTCAGTCGATGGTGCTTTTTTTACGGCTTGGTTACTCATTGTAACTCCATATGTGATGTTGTTTTGTTTAGGCCTAATATAAGTTTTGACCACGGCCTATTGGTACAGCACATATTCTATTAAAGTCGCTGTTAAAAAGCACAAGGTTCCACATCATTTTCCATAAATGGAGACATATTTTGCAAAAATACTGTACAACAGCAACAATATAAAAACACAAAAAACACCATTCCATATACAGAGTTTTAACTGGCACGTAAACAATGTCCGAGGAGTGAAAACTATCAGTAAAGGGGATGCGTAGGCCTTGGCATGCAGTAAACGTTTGCTTAATAGATCAATCAAATTCACTGTATTTGGAGAGCATAGTTTCGAGGTAAATACTTTGTGCGTGGTTCATACGATCTTGCCATGCAATTGTGACAGTAATGCTTTTTAATGCGCTAGACAGAGCACCGTTTGCATTAGTCACTTCACAAGTCATGGCATAGGCAGACCCCGACAAACCGGATAAAGGATCTGAACTTGCTGTGTTGAGACAATGACTCGCCTGATTTAGTTCTGAAAAAGGAATTAAACCTACCGCCCCACTCGCATTAGACGCCCGAGTTCGATAATACTCCATCTGCCTTTCAGCAAAATGCAGCGCCTCTACGCTGTGGAGCGCAAAATCCGATTTTTGTTCAGCGTAGACCTGTAATTTAACCAGCCCTAGTGAGGCAACGCCAATCAACAGAAAAGAGATAAGAACCTCTATCAAGCTAAAACCTGAGTTCTTAGAAATCATTCCATGATCCTCGCTTCCACTTCGCTTTTAAAGGAGTGCTATGAGGGTTGTATTCACCGGTATAATCCAAATTGATTGAACCCTGAATTGTCGATAACCCACCAACGGAATCAAAGAACATCCCTCCTTTAGGGAAAAAAGAAGCAAATCCAATATAAACCGAATTACTCTGTACTAAATCAGTAATAGGAATTGTATCTGGAACTTTAGCCCACAAACCACTCAGTAGGTCGGTATCAGTATCGGGAGAGTTAGTGTTATCGAATACGGTCATATCATTTAGATGATAAAAAGCCCCGTCAAATACGCTCGCGTTACCATTCGCAACGATGCCGTCCTGAATCACTAAAGAGCGAGGCGTAATAACCCCTGGGATAGGTTCAACTACATTAATCGCAGGTGAATAAACGACGCAATCACCTATAACCCATACCTTATTCTCCCCACTTGAAAAGGCATCATTAATGGCTTTGCTACACTTATTTCCTTCATATTCACCATCAACCAAGTCAATATGCTTAGGGGGGACAACTGTCCGATCAATAAGGTCTATAACATGATAATCAAGCTTAATTTGGTCAATGTTCTCTGACGTCTTTGGCACGCCAAAATAATTAGAGAACGTATCGATATCCGGATCGAATTTGAAATCTGATTGAAAAGAGTTTGAAGGCAGCGCCCCAACGGAGTCGATGGTTGCATCATTGCTAATATTGGTGGTTTGTTGGCAAGACTCAAACGTAGAAAAAGGAGGTGACTCTGGAGTAATGGTCTTCAAACGTCCTCCTCCCTTTTGCTTATAGATAACACTATCTAAAAATCGAACCGATACACACTCGTTAATACCATCAACAGCAGTAAGAGCAATATCAGGATTAATATCGATATTGTGATCAGAAATAAATTCTAAACTCGAATTGGTTTGCATTACTCCTAATCCCGAAGCGTCTACAAAACTAATCTCTTTGTTCAGCGATAAAGACTCAGAACTCGACACCAATATATTTGGCGTGAGTGCTTCTGATCCCAACGTAACGACTTTCGACTGCTGACAATAATCCATTAAATCATTGGGAATAGCTGTCAGATCATTTTCAGCGATGTAAGTGAAGCCACACTCCAAGCCTCCTTCCGATCGCCAGTGTTCTTGTCTGCCCTGCACTTCATTCTGTGCGACTTTAATTTGATGGAATACACTGCGATACGTGCCTAATGTCACCACTAAAGCACCAATTAAAAGCACTGACGTAATCAATAACGTCACCACACCACGCTGCTTTTTAAATATCATCATTGCCAGTTCCTCTGCTTAACGGAAACCGAAACAGATTTGGAAACACCTGCGGTTGGGATTGACGCTGTAATACTGATATCAGTGAGCGTGCTCTTGATAGAATTCTGCTCCAATACTTGGGAATTAATGCTGAACTCATCAACATCAATGAGGTTGTCATCGAACAGTGAGTAACATCCAGTAACCTCATGAAATGTAGGAATTGCCTCCGATACAGTGGTGCCCTTCTCACATATTTGCAGTTTGGTTCCATTTTTTCTGTAAACGATATTTCGATGTTCTTTACTTGCGCTTGAGCCCTCTCGGAAGTAAACAAAACCCACCGCCACACCGCCACTCACTTGGATGGTGTTACTCGCGCCAGACAACTTGATTGAGTAACCGTTTGAACCATCGTAACCCGCTCGTTGGATATCCTCTTTCATGACCTGCATGGTGCTGGTTAGATTTTGTAGCAGCAATAATTCAATGCCTTTGTCTTTGGCAATTCTCTGCCCTGTTATAAAGACACTGCCAATAATCGAAATCGCAAACACACCAATCACAGACGCCACCATTAACTCAATTAATGATGTGCCTTGCTGTTTAGTAGGCGCTACCACAATCGGTCTAACACGCATCATAGCCATATTGCGCACTCGACTCACCGCACACCTTAATTCGCCCAGGAGGGCTGGATAATTTAACCAACAATCTGTCTGTGGACGCTGTGTTTGGAGAAAGATAAATCGTCCCTCTGGCTGGCCTTCCCCTTACACTCTCAAAACTGATTCTTGCACCTGTGTAATTATGGGAAAACGAGACATCTCGAAACGGTTCGCCTGACAACATCAGTAACGTTTCACCAGAAAGGTCTTCAGTAGGCTTTAACCTTACAGTCCACTCTCCGGTTGATTGCACCTCATTTTTATCCATAGAGAAATGTACCCACAGATCTTGATTCCTTTTGACCGATTCAGACTTGGCCTGAATGAGAAAACCATTCAACTCTCCGGCGAGTCGCTGCATCTTGACGGTTTCAGTAACCGAACTAAAACTCGGGGCAGCCGTCGCTATCAGTATCGACAGTACCGATACCGTTACTAACAGCTCTAATAAAGTAAACCCGCGAGTCATTTCCCAAATTCCTATGTAACTCAATGCGCAACTGCATTTAATCTTGCACCGATGCTACCACCAGAGAAAAATGGGCAGAGATATGAAAGGAAACTACTCGCGATGATTCGAAGAAATATATGCAACAACAACAACTTAAGCATTAGAGGAATGACATTGATCGAATTATTGATCGCTGTCGCCATCGTGGGGATACTCGGCGCCATTGCGTATCCAAGTTATACCAACCATGTTATCAAGGCACATCGAGTTACAGCGATGGCCGACTTAACCAAGATGCAACTGGAGATAGAAACTCTATACACAGGGAACTATGCGTCGGCAGCGGAGAATATTATTTCAGGAGGGACATGCTTGTTTTGCGATACCGATACTAGCCGATACACGCTAGCGATCTCTGCGAGTAGCACCACCTATTCAATTCAAGCGGAACCGCTTTCGCAGCAAGTAAATGATGAATGTTTTGACTCGAATACCGATAAGTTGGAATTGCACCACTCGGGCATTTCGGAGCCAGAAACGTGTTGGAAGTAACAAGAGCAACCACCAAAGGGCTCTAGAATTTATCTGATAAATCTCGACTCTTTCTTCTCGAGCTTCTTTTCCCCTGATCTACAGATACAAAAAAGCCTGCTAAACGAGCAGGCTTTTCCAACTTTATCAATAACTTAAATCATTAAAAACTCAAGGCATCAATAACCTAAGACATCAATAAATTGATTACTTAGTTAGGTCATCGAAGAAGTTTTTAACACCGCTGAAGAAACCTTCAGATTTTGGCTTATGTTTGCTTGCTGCTTCGCCACAGCATGTTTCTTCGAACTCACGCAGTAGTTCTTTTTGACGAGAGCTTAGCTTAACCGGTGTTTCAACCACTAGCTTAACGATTAGATCACCCACACCGCCGCCACGAACGCCTTTAACGCCTTTGCCACGCATACGGAACATACGGCCCGTTTGTGTCTCTTCTGGCACCTTAAGGTTTACACGGCCATCCAATGTCGGAACTTCAACTTCACCACCTAATGCTGCCATGGTGAAACTAACTGGTACTTCGCAGTAAAGGTTGTTGCCGTCACGCTCAAAGATGTTGTGCTCTTTTACGTGAACTTGTACGTACAAGTCGCCAGCTGGAGCGCCCTGCTCTCCCGCTTCACCTTCGCCAGATAGACGAATACGGTCGCCAGTATCAACACCAGCAGGGATCTTAACGTTAAGCGTTTTAGTCTTCTGTTTGCGACCTTGACCATGACATGAGTTACATGGGTCTTTGATGATCTTGCCTTTACCGTTACAAGTAGGACAAGTCTGTTGAACCGCAAAGAAACCTTGGCGCATTTGTACCTGGCCGTGGCCATGACAAGTGCCACACGTTTGTGCAGAAGAACCCGCTTTCGCGCCGCTGCCGTCACACGTATCACACTCTACAAGTGTTGGTACTTCGATTTCTTTAGAAACACCACGAACCGCTTCTTCTAGAGAAAGTTCCATGTTGTAACGTAGATCTGAACCACGTTGTGCACGCTGTTGACCGCCACCACGACGACCGCCGCCGAAGATGTCGCCAAATACGTCACCGAAGATATCGCCGAAGTCACCTTGGCCACCGCCGCCGAAACCACCGCCGCCGCCCATGCCACCTTGTTCAAAGGCTGCATGACCGTATTGGTCGTAAGCTGCTTTCTTTTGAGAATCGGTTAGGATCTCGTACGCTACTTTTACTTCTTTAAACTTATCTGCTGCGGTCTCATCACCCTGGTTACGGTCCGGGTGGAATTTCATCGCTAAGCGTTTGTACGCTTTTTTAATATCGCGCTCTGATGCATCGCGGCTTACGCCTAATACTTCGTAAAAATCACGTTTTGACATGTTCTAGGTCACCAAAATAATTGCTACTACCGAATGATCACTTCAGTAGTCTGTGTATCAATCTAGATAAAAGTTCTGCCGGCTGAAATGCCGAATAAAGCTATTATCTAGATCGACAAGTCTAAATACAAATTTACGGGCGTGAGAGTTACCTCTGACGCCCGCAATAATAAGTCTTTGAGACAAATTTCTAAGCAGATAGCTTGAGTCCTAAGTGGAAGCGCGGAGCCTACGTTAGTAGGTGGACACTTCCGATAACGAAATCAGGCTACTCTGCGACGAAATTATTTTTTGTCTTCTTTAACTTCTTCAAACTCAGCGTCTACAACATCGTCGTCTTGCTTAGGTTGTTCACCAGCGTCAGCACCAGCTTGTTCAGCTTGAGCTTTCTGTTGAGCAATTTCCATTAGCTTTTGAGCTGCTTGCATAAGTTCTTGAACTTTAGCGTCGATAGCTTCTTTATCGTTACCAGACTTAACTTCTTCTAGTGCAGTGATAGCCGCTTCGATTTTAGCTTTCTCGTCTGCAGGTAAAGCTTCACCAGCTTCTTCTACTTGCTTCTTAGTGCCGTGAATCATTTGGTCAGCTTGGTTACGTGCAGTTACTAGCTCTTCGAACTTTTTGTCCGCTTCTTTGTTAGCTTCTGCTTCTTGTACCATTGCTTCGATCTCTTCCTCAGACAGGCCGCCTGATGCTTGGATAGTGATCTTCTGCTCTTTACCTGTTGCTTTATCTTTAGCAGATACGTTCAGGATACCATCAGCATCTAGGTCGAATGTTACTTCGATTTGTGGCATGCCACGTGGTGCTGGTTGGATACCTTCTAGGTTGAACTGACCAAGAGACTTGTTGTAAGTCGCTTGCTTACGCTCACCTTGAAGAACGTGGATAGTTACTGCGTTTTGGTTGTCTTCAGCTGTAGAGAACACTTGATCCGCTTTAGTAGGGATAGTTGTGTTTTTCTCGATAAGCTTAGTCATCACGCCGCCCATCGTTTCGATACCGAAAGATAGAGGAGTAACGTCTAGTAGTAGAACGTCTTTAACGTCACCCGCTAGTACACCACCTTGAACAGCAGCACCCATTGCAACAGCTTCGTCAGGGTTCACGTCTTTACGTGGCTCTTTACCGAAGAATTCAGTTACTTTAGCTTGAACCATAGGCATACGAGTTTGACCACCAACTAGGATAACGTCAGTGATTTCGCCTACAGATAGGTCAGCATCCGCTAGAGCAACTTTTAGTGGCTCAAGAGAACGTTGAACTAGGTCTTCAACTAGAGACTCAAGCTTCGCACGAGTCACTTTGATGTTCATGTGCTTAGGACCAGTCGCATCAGCAGTAACGTAAGGTAGGTTTACGTCAGTTTGAGTAGTAGAAGAAAGCTCGATTTTCGCTTTTTCTGCTGCTTCTTTAACACGCTGCATTGCTAGTGGATCAGCTTTAAGGTCGATACCTTGCTCTTTCTTGAACTCATCTACTAGGTAGTTGATCATGCGGTTATCGAAATCTTCACCACCAAGGTGAGTGTCACCGTTAGTTGAAAGAACTTCGAAAGTCTTCTCGCCTTCTACTTCATCGATTTCGATGATAGAGATATCGAATGTACCACCACCAAGGTCGTATACAGCGATAGTGCGATCACCACCTTGCTTGTCTAGGCCGTAAGCTAGAGCAGCAGCAGTTGGTTCGTTGATGATACGTTTAACATCTAGACCAGCGATACGGCCAGCATCTTTCGTTGCTTGACGTTGAGCATCGTTGAAGTAAGCAGGAACAGTTACTACTGCGCCAGTTACTTCTTCGCCTAGGAAGTCTTCAGCTGTTTTCTTCATTTTCTTAAGAACTTCAGCAGATACTTGAGGAGCAGCCATTTTTTGGCCTTGCGCTTCAACCCATGCATCACCGTTGTCAGCCTTAACAATGTTGAAAGGCATGATTTCGATATCGCGTTGAACTTCTTCATCTTCAAAACGACGACCGATTAGACGCTTGATAGCGAACAGTGTGTTTTGAGGGTTAGTAACAGCTTGACGTTTTGCAGGTTGACCAACTAGCGTTTCGCCTTCTGTGTATGCGATTACTGATGCTGTTGTGCGTTCGCCTTCAGCATTTTCAATTACGCGTGGTTTGTCGCCGTCAAGAACAGCAACACAAGAGTTAGTAGTACCTAAATCAATACCAATGATTTTACCCATCAGGCCATCTCCGAAATATTTTCTATTAAGTTTTTGCTATACCCACATATGTGGGGGTGGTAATCAGGGAATCAACCCTAATACACAAAATTAAAGTGCAAATGTAATTTGCTTTCGTATGCACCATAGATAAGGGCTGCAAACTGGTTTTCAAGGGAATAAGTAAAAAAAATCTATTTTTTCCCGTATCTTTTTACATAAAGGTAAAAAGTGACCGATCCCTTGCCAATTAAGGCTCCAATGTTGAGAAACTCTCGCATTTGTCGCCACATTGAAACCTCAACCCTATTCCAGATGCCATAAAAAAAGACCTTCATGTGGAAGGTCTTTTTCAAATAGATATTAATCAGTTAAATATTGTTCAAATGGTGACTGATTCAGCCATATTATTGGTTGAGCACTAACTGGTAGAAGCTCGCTTGAGTGTAATCACCCGCTTCCATACCACGCCATTCACAGGCTGAGCTCGACTTCTTAGTGTTGCATTGATTGTATGCGCCCGCCTTGAAGTACATCCAGTCCTGTCCATAACCAAGGTCGATATCATGCCCCTGATACTTACCCTTAGCCAAATCAACATCATACGTCTTCACAATAGGATCGGCTGAGTTTGGATTCTTAGTAAAGGTTAAGTGCATGATGTTATCTTTGATATTCACATCGTATGAGAACACTTCACCTAGCTTGATGCCATCAGCAGGGTCCGAGCTGCCTTTTTTCAGATTGTATTGACCAAATACATCATGGCGAATGTCTTTACGAAGTTTCTTTCCGTTTTCATCCTTCGCGTTTTTCATCTCTGTCGGCGGGTTTAACTCATAGTTCCACGTTAACGAACCATGCTCATGTTCTGGCAACTTGCGGTAAACAATTTTCAGAGGTTCATTATCCGACCCATGGATTTGACCAATAACCACAGAGAATGCACCGGTTTTCTTATAGTTACCGCTGGTGCTCACCTGATCAACAGAAAGTGTTGCCGTCATCTGGCCACCGATAGAGCCAAACTCTTCCGCGTTCTTATGGCTTGAAATCGCGAAGTTGTTGCTCGGCGCAGAGTAGCTATCCGCTAGCATCGCTCTTAGCTCACTACGCGTGTTTTTACTGTTTGGCGTCGTTGGAGCTGTATTCGGAGCCACAAACACCATCGCACCAGACTCGGCATCCGTGTAGAACCATTTAGGGTGAACGTAAGGCGTGTCTACATTCGACAGTTCCTTTTTACCAATCTCCAGCGTTTTACCTTTTCTAGACCCTTCAGTCGTCAGCTCCGGTAAGTTAATTTTCCATTTAGATAAATCGAAGTTTTGTGCTGGTGCTTTTGCAGGGTCAAGATTGAACTGTTGACCAATATCGTGATTAGAAGCAAGAGCGGGAGCGGCTAAAAGGCTGGCAGTCAGTAGGCTAAGGTAAGACAGCTTCATTATTGGGTTTCCTTTATGTCGTCATAATGTAGGTTGTCAGAACAATAAAATAATATTGTATTATTATATGTGATCTATATTAAAGATTGAAAACTGATGGCCAATTCGGCACGAGTAAAAAGAAAAAATGAGACTTAACACCAATCAAAGATCTTTTTAGCTAAGTTATCAGATAGCCCAAAGCACTTATCATCAGAAACAAAAAAGCCCCGCTCTCATTGAGCGGGGCTTCTAATTATCGAATCTTAATTAAGAATTATGCTTCTGCTTTCTTTAGCTCAGCTTCTTCGTTAGCTTCAACGCCGATTTCGTTTTCAGATTTCGCTACGATAGTGTTAACCGCAGTATCACCAACAACGTTAGAAGAAGTACAGAACATGTCACAGATACGGTCAACAGCAGCAACAATCGCTAGACCTTCTGGTGGCAAACCTAGTTGGTGCAATAGAACACCGACCATAACCACACCACCACCAGGAACACCACCAGCACCGATAGAAAGTAGCAAGATAGTTAGACCTAGAGTAAAGATATCAGCAGTGTTGATTGGCTGACCGAATGCGTTTGCTACGAACATAGTTGCTAGTGCGATGTAGATAGATACACCAGACATGTTCATTGTTGCACCTAGTGGTACACCGAAACCTGCCACTGACTTAGATACGTTTAGTTTGTCCGTCAGAGTACGCATTGTTACTGGAATCGTCGCGTTCGAGCTTGCAGTCGATAGTGAGAAAAGGATTTGCTCACGAGTTGCACGTAGGAACTGCTTTGGAGAAATACCAGTGAATGAACCAACCATCATTGGGTAGAAGAAGAAGATCCAGAACACAAGCATCGCTACAACAAGCGCTACATAGCCAGCAACTGACATTAACGTGTTTGCATCAAGTGTTGCACCTAGTTGAATCATCAGAGCAAATACACCGTATGGCGCAAGGCTCATTACTAGGCCGATAAGCTTCATCATGATCTCGTTAGCCATCTTGAATGTCTTGATAGCTGGGCCACCACGAGAATCAAGCGCTTGAATAGCAAGACCTGTCAAAATTGCCATGAAGATGATTTGTAGCATGTCTCCACTTGCAAATGCTTCTACAGGGTTGCTAGGAACGATATTAACAACAAGAGAGAAGATATCTGGCGTTTCAGTTGTTGTAAGCGCAATTGTCTCAGAAACTGTACCCGCTAGATTCGCACCAGCACCCGGTTGGAAAATAAGACCAATCGTTAGCGCTGCAGAAATCGCGATGATGGTGTTAATAATGTAAAGACCAAAGGTTTTACCACCAAGACGACCAAATGAACGAATATCTTTTAGCTCAACGATACCGCAAACAATAGATACGTAAACAAGAGGAACTACAAGCAATTTGATAAGTGATACGAACATACCACCAGCACCTTCGGCAGCGCCAAGTAGATACGTATCAAAAATAGCAATACCGCTGAATAGGTACTGAATAGCAGTACCAATAAGTAGACCGGCGAACAAGCCTACAAAAATTTTACTTGAGAGCGATTTATCCATCGTTCTTCTCCAGTTTGTTGTGTTTGAAATTTGTACTTTTATAGTTATATATGCGACCAAAATCGCCATATGGCAGTGGATTTTACATACAAAGATAACAATTAAAAGTATTTATTTACAAAAACATCACAAATGTGACATCAAAACATTTACTCAATCACAACAAGTTTCATAACACAAAACTCTAAATCGCTGATCTGAATGAAATAAAAAGAACGACATTCTTAATGCGGTTTTGATGCTTATTTACGTGGACTCTCAAGTTATAGGCACAAAAAAAGAGAGGCCTATACCTCTCTTTTTATTTTACGCAAACCAGTGATTTATTTTGTCGCTGCGACTAACTCAGTCAATGCACCAGTCAATCACTTGGCAACGTAATTCGTCATTACTTAGCAACCATAACCATCGCTGGGCGAACCACACGACCGTTTAGTTCGTAGCCTTTTTGCATCACAAACATAACCGTGTTCGATTCGTGATCTGGGCTTTCTTGAATAGACATCGCTTGGTGGAATTCAGGGTTGAACGCTTCACCTTCAGGGTTGATCTCTTTAAGACCAAACTTAGCAACTGTGTCTACGAACGTTTTGTGCGTTAGCTCAACACCTTCATACAGTGGCTTAACCACTTCGTTTTCAGCGTCTGCTGCTTGCATTGCACGCTCTAGGTTGTCGATTACAGGAAGCAGACCTTCAGCAAACTTGTTCAAAGCGAATTTACGCGCTTTATCAATTTCTTGTTCGCTACGGCGACGCATGTTTTCAACTTCAGCTTTCGCGCGAAGAACAGAATCTTGCTGCTCTTTCACTTTAGATTCACTAGAAAGCAGTGCAGCTTCCAGTTGAGCGATTTTTGCTTCCTGCTCATCAGCAGCGTCTTCATTCAGTTCAGCTTCTTCAACTTTCTCAGCTTCAGCGATGATCTGATCTAGCTCTGCTTCGGTTACTTTGTTTTCTTCGTTGCTCATGATATCTCCAGAATTCGTTTTCAATGCAAGTGACAGGCGTGTTTGCGCCCCAAATTGATATAAAACACTCGCATAGACGTTCAACTTGCCTTTATTATGGGGATGAAGAATTTTGATTCAAGCCTAATTCGTTTGGAAACGTTATGAAAAAGCCATTTGAAGTCATCGCCATTATCGGAAAACCTCGAGATCAGCAAGCAATTCAGACTCATAGAGAGCTCTATCAGTGGTTAAGTGCTGAGGGTTATCAAGTGTTTGTTGATGACAGACTCGCCACTATTTTGGACGACATCCCAAAAGAACATTTTTCTAGCCTGATTGAATTAGGTAAACGCGCCGATCTCGCTATTGTGGTCGGTGGTGACGGAAATATGCTCGGTGCCGCTAGAATCTTGTCACGTTTCGACATTTCAGTGATTGGTGTTAACCGAGGCAATCTTGGTTTCCTAACCGATCTCAACCCTGAAAACTTCCAGAGCGCGTTGACTGATGTACTCAAAGGCGAGTTCATGGAAGAAGAGCGCTTCTTACTTGAAACGGAAATTCATCGTCACGGCCAGATAAAAAGCCACAATGCAGCCCTTAATGAGGCTGTACTGCACCCCGGCCAAGTTGCTCACATGATCGAGTTCGAAGTATATATCGATGACAGCTTCGCCTTCTCACAGCGCTCTGATGGCTTAATCGTCTCAACACCGACAGGTTCTACCGCCTACTCGCTTTCTGGCGGCGGCCCTATCCTGTCATCAAGCCTAAATGCTATCTCACTCGTGCCAATGTTCCCGCACACCCTTTCAAGCCGCCCACTTGTGGTGGATGGCAAGCGTCGTATTAAGCTTATCGTATCGCCTGATAACCGTGGAACTCAGGAAGTGAGCTGCGATGGTCAAATCTCGCTACCGGTTTCTCCTGGCGATGAGATCCACATTTACCAAAGCCCGAATGTACTTAAGTTGATCCATCCTAAAGACTACAACTACTACCATGTTCTACGTAACAAACTAGGTTGGTCGAGTAAGCTGTTCTAAAAGAATAAACGCTCCAGTGGTAACCGAAAATTTGAAAGGCTGACGACATTCGTCAGCCTTTTTATTGCCAGTAAAAGCCCGTCGGCTCTAGCTTCTCTGCAGTTCCTTATACCTCCACTCCCAAGAGGGAGGAACGACTGAGTTGGGAATCTATAGCGGTTTCAGTGATCTACGAACAACCTCAATTCTGATAACGGTCGCAAAAAATTTTCACCTGTCGACTTTACTGTATAAAGAAACAGTATATACTGAACTTATATACAGTATTGTTCAGTTATACAGGTAAATAAAAATGCTGGCTCATTTAAGTGTTAATAATTTCGCTATTGTTAAGTCTTTACAGCTAGAACTATCTAAAGGCATGACAACAATCACCGGGGAAACTGGTGCGGGTAAATCTATCGCTATCGATGCTTTAGGCTTATGTCTTGGGGGAAGATCCGATGCAGGAATGGTTCGACAAGGTGAAGAAAAAACCGAAGTCAGTGCCGCTTTTTTACTTGAGAACAATCTGCATGCAACCCGCTGGTTAGAAGACAACGAATTGCTTGATGGCAGTGAGTGCATCCTGCGCAGAACCATCTCAAAAGAAGGTCGTTCTCGTGCATTCATCAACGGTAGCCCTGTCCCTCTTTCGCAATTGAAATCACTTGGACAACTGTTGATCAACATCCATGGTCAACACGCGCATCACCAGTTGATGAAAAGCGATTATCAAATGGCCATGCTTGATCAATACGCAGGCCACTTGAACCTATTGAAATCGACACGTAATGCTTACCAAGCATGGCGACAAGCGGATAACCACTTAAAAGAGTTACGTGAGAATAGCCAGCAAAACCAAGCTCAAAAACAACTTCTTGAATACCAAATCAAAGAGTTAAATGAACTGTCTATTGGGGAGGAAGAATATGAAGACCTCGAACAAGAGCATAAGCGCCTCTCCAATAGCGGAGAACTGGCCGCAACCTGTCAGCAAGCTATCGAGCTTATTTATGAAGGTGAAGAAGTTAATGCGCTTGGTATTCTGCAATCGGCCAATAACTCCTTAATTCAGTTAGCTGAGCTAGATGAAAGATTGGCCGAGTTACCGAACTTGCTTTCTGAAGCCATTATTCAGATCGAAGAGACCAACAACGAGTTAAGAACCTACCTAGACAGCATTGATGTTGATCCCGGTCGTATGGCTTACGTTGAGGAGCGTTTCTCTAAAGTGATGTCGATGTCTCGTAAACACCACGTGTTACCTGAAGAGCTGTATAAGCACCATCAAGACTTACTACAACAAGTTGAAGCGCTTGATTGCTCTGATGAAAAATTGGAAGAACTGGCCAACGAGGTAGAAAACCAATACCAATCGTTCGTTGCTAAATCAGAGAAGCTTCATAAATCTCGAACTCGTTACGCAAAAGAGCTCAACAAGCTGATCACGCAAAGCATGCACGAACTGAGCATGGAAAAAGCGCAGTTTGCCATTGAAGTGAACAACACCAACACACACCCTTCTCCATTGGGTATGGATAACGTGACCTTCATTGTTTCGACCAACCCAGGCCAACCAATGCAGCCGATTGCGAAAGTGGCCTCTGGTGGTGAGTTATCACGAATCTCACTGGCGATTCAGGTGATCACAGCGCAAAAAGTGGATACACCAAGCCTGATTTTCGATGAAGTCGATGTGGGTATCAGTGGACCAACCGCTGCGGTTGTCGGAAAAATGCTACGTAAGCTGGGCGAATCGACACAAGTTATGTGCGTGACTCACTTACCTCAAGTTGCCGGTTGCGGTCACCAACAACTTTTTGTAGCGAAGAACACGAAATCAGGTAAAACCGAGACTCAAATGCACACGCTTGATGAGCAACAACGCGTTTCAGAGCTTGCTCGACTGCTTGGTGGCAGCCAGATTACCGAATCGACGCTTGCCAATGCAAAAGAGTTATTAATCGCAGCATAGGTTACATATTCAGCAACTTTCTGATAATTTACCGAAAATTCTTGGCAATTTTGCAACTTAATTCAAAATTGCCAGTCATAACAAGCTCAAAGCGCAAGGAGCTTTTTACTTCTTGCTGGAGCTTGTTTATTATCAGGCAGTATTTTAGCGAAGAAAGATCTCAAACTATGCGAATTAAAAAGTGGTTAGTTGCAGTTCCACTTGCACTAACAATGTTGACCGGTTGCTCTCTATTAGAGAAGTTGGTTTATCGAATTGACATCAATCAGGGTAACTATGTTGAACAGGAAGCTGTCGATCAGCTCAAGTTTGGCATGACAAAAACACAAGTTCGTTACGTTATGGGCTCACCTATGCTTATCGAAAATGGCTACCCAGATACGTGGTACTACATTTACCACCACACAAAAGGCCATGAAGACTCGATTCAAAAAAATCTTGTTGTTAACTTTGATGCAACGGGCACCTTAGTGACGATCAATGGTGATTTTGAAGCCAGTGATGAATTCTTCGAAAGCCTTCGCTAGCTTTCCAGTCAACAAAGCTCTCGGCCGATAAAGCTATCAGTCGACAAAACTATCCGTCGACAAAGCAAGAATCGCAAAAGCCTGCTCACATGAGCAGGCTTTTTAATATCTGCTAACAAATTAGCTGCGTTGTCTAACCAACAGGCACAAAAAAGCTCGCCAATATAGCGAGCTCTCTTCTTAGTCAAACTTGTTTAGCATTACGATTTAGCTGCGGCCGCTTTTGCTTGTTCAGCACGCTTACGGCGAATTTCTTTTGGATCGGCTAACAGTGCTCGATAAATTTCGATACGATCTTTATCTCGAACGGTTGCATCTAACTTAACGTTGCGGCTGTATACGCCAACTTTATTTTTCGCCAAGTCGATTTCTGGATACAACTCTAAAACACCAGACTGCGCAATAATCTCTTCAACGGTCGCGTTCTTATTTACCACTAAGGTAAATACACGCTGCTCATGTGGAAGCGCAAACACAACTTCTACGTGGATCATATCTGATTCAATAGTCATGGCTTAGTAAACCTGTTTCGCTCGTTGAGTAAAAGCACTGACCATATTGCTTGTCAGTTCATTGAAAATCTTGCCAAATGCCATTTCAATCATTCGACTAGAAAATTCAAACTCTAGTTTAAGTTCAACCTTACATGCTTGGTCGTCTAGAGGAGTGAAATACCAGCCCCCCTCCAGCTTCTTAAACGGGCCATCTACCAGCTCCATTAAAATTTCAGCACCATCCGCCATTCGATTCGACGTAGTGAATGTTTTACTGATACCAGCTTTAGAGACATCAACCGAAGCCACCATCGCGGAATCTGAAGATTCGATCACACGAGAACCAGAACATCCTGGCAAAAACTCAGGATAACGAGCAACATCATTGACCAAGCTGAACATCTGGTCGGCACTAAAAGACACTAATGCTGAACGAGTAACCTTTGGCATATAGACTCCTGTTAAAGACAGCGTTACATTAACACAAACTGCAATTTTAATTGTATTGGGCCAGAGCGCAAATAAAAAGGATTCCCCATCTAGGGCGCATTCCGTATAATGAGGCCATTATGGCAAAGAATAAATCAAAATCAAAAGCCGGTAGTAATACCATTGCGCTTAATAAGAAAGCTCGCCACGAATATTTCATCGATGATGAGATAGAAGCGGGGCTTGAGCTACAAGGCTGGGAAGTAAAATCCCTACGTGAAGGCAAAACCAATATCGCAGAAAGCTACGTATACATCCGAGATGGCGAAGCATTCATCAGTGGTATGACGATTACTCCGCTAACTCAAGCGAGTACTCATATCGTGGCGAACCCAACACGTATCCGTAAACTATTAATGTCGAGAAAAGAACTCGACAACCTTATCGGTCGTATTAACCGTGAAGGCATGACGCTTGTCGCAACCGCACTTTACTGGTCTCGCTCTTGGGCGAAGATTAAAGTTGGCGTAGCGAAAGGTAAAAAGCTGCACGATAAACGTACTGATATGAAAGAAAAAGATTGGGCGAGAGATAAAGCACGAATTATGAAGAGTAATTTGCGTTAATTTTAAGCACTTAAACGCACAGTGCTAGACAGGGTAAGCTTTTCTGGTACTATGCAAATAACACTTGGGGCTGATTTAGGATTCGACAGGAATTTTGAAGTCTGAGGTGCATGCCGTGGGGCGGTTGGCCACGTTAAAAGCCGCAAAAAAATAGTCGCAAACGACGAAAACTACGCACTAGCAGCTTAATAACCTGCTCAGAGCTCTCTTACCCTAGCTTCCGCTCGTAAGACGGGGACCAATAAGAGATCAAACCCAAACTAGCTAGCGTGGCTTCTCCCACCTGAGAGGAAAAGCGCGAATTATAATTCAGGTTAGCCTTTAACTAGCGTGTCGGTTCGCAGGTTGCTGGTGAAATTAAAGATCGACTAAGCATGTAGTACCAATGATGAATGATTTTTGGACGCGGGTTCAACTCTACCATCAAGTCTTAATTTTAGTGTCTTTTTATGAAAAGCCTTACTGAGTAAGGGGTCAACGACAGTTTATCTGGTAATCGTATTTTTCATAAAACATTGCATAAATTCTTGGTTATGATTATATTATTCATAACTTTAGTAAGCGAATAAGTCGTTTTATGAACCTCAGATTCATAAAATGCACCGTATAAATTGCGAATCGATTTATACACAACGGGGGTGATTTAGGATTCGACAGGAATTTTGAAGTCTGAGGTGCATGCCGTGGGGCGGTTGGCCACGTTAAAAGCCGCAAAAAAATAGTCGCAAACGACGAAAACTACGCACTAGCAGCTTAATAACCTGCTGAGAGCCTCTTTGCCCTAGCTTCCGCTTGTAAGACGGGGAACAACAAAGAGTCAAACCCAAACGAGCTAGATCGGATTCTCCCGCCTGAGAGATGAAGTTCGAAATATAATTCAGGATAGTCATTTACTAGCGTGTCGGTTCGCAGGTACTTGGTGAATTTAAAGATCGACTAAGCATGTAGTACCAATGATGAATGATTTTTGGACGGGGGTTCAACTCCCCCCACCTCCACATTCGAGAAGCCGTATATTCAGTGAATATACGGCTTTTCTTTTATCTAGAACTTTAGTTTTCTAAACCTTTAGTCGCTTATTGAATCGACCAAGATTTCTTACACACTTTTTCAGTTCTCTTCCAATACTTGCATTAAAAATGTATGAAGAATCGATGACGATAACTATCGGCTGAAAATCTAGCTACAACACAATGGCGCACTTCTATGTTAGAAAGTGCCACGGTAAAAAATTCAATCTGAGAAGCCTCTGGACAGAAATCATTTAGGGTCGATGGTCTAAATAACCCTCAATTCATTACTTTATGTATTCTGAACCAGCCAAGCCCACACTACATGTGAAAATCAGTAATGAATAAATACTAATAGGCAAGGTTCTATGTTTTGCCTTATTCTATTTAAGCTGCATCCCCCCTTCAGACAACAGTTCCGATATTTCCCCTCTACAGACGACGTAAAAAATAGCGCATTCTAGAATTGAGGCTATCTCTTTTACTCAAAGAATCAACTCCTTGATTCAATATGAGTCGGACTGACATCTATTCCAACACGACATGATGATCACGACTCGCATTACAAGCCAGCGTTACGCTGCGTGCTATTAACTCCCCTAAAGAGTCTAATTGTAAGGGCTTTGTTATTACTCCATTGGCACCAGCGTCCACGAATGCTATGGCTGTATCTTTGGTAACATCAGCGGTACATCCAAGAATAATACCCTGAAAAGCATGCTCATTTCGTATTAATTTTGTCGCTTCTATGCCCCCCATTTGTGGCATTTGATGATCCATCAAGATTACGTCAAAAGAACATTCGCGCACCCTTTTAACAGCTTCTATACCATTAGATGCAATATAGGTAGTAAACCCTAACTTTTGACACAATCGTTGAGCAACAAGCTGATTAACACGGTTATCCTCAACGATAAGGACTGACTTACCGGAAAAGTCTTTTTCGCCTGAGAGCGTTCTTTGATCTCGGAGGGTGGTTACTCTTGGGCTTATCACCTTTGCCACAAAGCAGCTTCCTGAACCTAACTCACTTGTAACAGTAATATCCCCCCCCATTGATAAGCATATTTTTTTCACGATGGATAAACCTAACCCTGTACCTCCAAAATCGTGCATCGTTCTAACATCTGCTTGTTCGAACGCATTAAAAATGCCTTTTAAACGATGGGATGGTATGCCAATTCCGGTATCAGATACCTGAATACAAAGCTCATTTTTATCACTTTCATATTTTAAAACAACCTTAACCTGTCCATCAGAGGTGAACTTGATGGCATTACCCACTAAATTGTAAATAACTTGACGTATACGAGTTTTATCACCGACTAAAATTAGATCTTCAGGCAAGCTATTGGTGTCGAATATAAGCTGAAGTTTTTTTTCAGAAGCCTGTGGTTGAAAAGAATTTTTTATAGGGACCAATAGTTTGCTTAGCTCAAATTCTTCCTGAACAAAAACTAAACTTCCTTGTTCTAGATTTGAAAAATCAAGAATTTCGTTTATCACCACCATTAGGTGTTCACCTGACTCCAATAGCGTATCTAAGTGCGTCTGAATACTTGGATCTTTATTATCCGATATGAGTAACTGTGTCATTCCTATAACACCATTCATTGGAGTTCTTATCTCATGACTCATTGTTGCTAAAAACATAGACTTAGCTAAGTTGGCTTCCTCTGCCTTATTTACAGCTACCTGTAATGCTAGCTTGGTCTTCTTCAACTCTATAATGTAATGATTGAGATAAAGAAAAACGGCAGAGAATATTAAAATAATGAATAGTATTAAAGTATAGACGGCTGCTTTACTGGTTAAGAAGATGTTATCCATCAAACGTTCATGAACATGTTCCGCTGCTTCATCCATCTCTTCTGAAAACACCTGCCTCTCTAATTCGATTAATGAAACCTCTGGTACTATCTGTTGTTTTGCTTTAAGCATTTTATCAAGCAATACCAACTGTTTATCCGCAGTTTTTACGTACTCCTCAACTACAGAAGGGAGGGGATTTCCTACCCAAATCATTTGAGGAAATCTAACGTTAATGTCGTTGCTAGCTTCTTTTAAAGTGTTTAACTCAGAGGTTAGCTTTTGTATTTCAGAAAGTAGTTTATTTATCTTGTGGTCACCATCTTCTCTCTGAGTTAAATGTATATAGCTTCTCATGTGGACAAGGCTTGCAGAATGAGCAACGATTGAGCTTTCAGTGGCCTCTAGAAGGGAGTTTTGAGTTTTAAATGAAAAGAAAAAACTGAGAGTTATGCCTATTGCTAGCGCAATTAAAGCTTCCATAACATTGAACTTTTGTGAGTATTTATAATTCACTTGAGTCCTCCAGATGAAATTCATGGATAACAGGTATAAAGCTTTCTTTTTCAATATAATAAAAAAAGCAAGCAACCATCAATAACCAAACAATTAATGTTACCCATACCAATACGTTTGTTTTATTCACCTTCCAGCACCTCTTTTTCTCATATGCATAAAGTTTAGAAGAGGATAGCTTTAGTGGCTACTCAAGTTTCGTGACATAAGTCACCGGAGATAAAATGCTATATATGAGATACTTAGTTTTAAAAAGGGTAAAAAACCTAAAAGAGGTACAGCGAAAAGTTGAAGTTTAAAAATTGCTCCAACTACGTAGTAACACATCTCGGAGCACAAATGTTTAAAATAGTTGGAGTAATTCGCTTTTTCCCGAAGCGACCTTACCGATATAGAAAATCATTTTTGCTGCATGAGTCTTGTTGTCGGTACATGAGCATGATTTGGGTAAATTCCGGTTGTCTACGAACGTGAATGTCATAACCGAAAGTGATAATGGGGCAGATCTGCGTTACGTTGATCTACACATTACGTTGATCTACACCGCCAGCACGAAGCTGGACAAAAGCACGTTAGAGTATTGGTCCTAACATGCGAGATTGGGATTAGACAAAGTATCTTGAACCCTTAAACGTTTGTTTGCTGCAAACTCTACAGTTAAAGGTCAAACTCTATATTGTAGAGTTTGAACACATTAACCAATGGCTCTTCCCACCCAAGACTCTCTTTCAAAGACTCTACAATTGGCCTCACTTGTTCTGTTGAGACGTTGATTTCAATTTTAAGTAACTTGTAGTTTTCGACCTTACCTTTAGAACCAAATACTGGATTTGAGCCCTCTAATGCTCGATGAGATCCTGTGACCGAACCAATCGCCCAGCAATGGTCGTAATTGCCAATTTTATCGACTCCAGATTCATGTAGTACATTTTGTACTAACATCTGCTGATCTGGATTACAGAATATTTCTAGTTTATACATTTTCGATAATACTCGTTATATACTGATTGCAGCTAACGCTTTCTATACGGCGATTGTCCGTATTCCATGGCGAAATAATGCCTTCTTTCTTTTTAATCTTCAACGATAAATCAATAAGATAGCAACCATTAAAAGGGTTGGGGCACACAGCACCGTTTAGTTTTGACAATTACTAGTTTCAGATAACTTTTAGTAGGGGAAACGCATATCTCTAGATTCTGTAAAGCACTTGAGCTAAGTTGTTTCGGGGCAAAGGTGAGACAGTATGGAACTGGTAGAAGTGCCTTACTCAACTTTCAGTATAAAGCTCGACAGTGTTTTCTAAAATTTCTTTATTGGTATGCTCAACATGCACAAACTCAATACGATCAAATGGTGTTGAGTACAGACCGGATTCTCCTGTTGTCGCAAGGATTAACATCATGGGTATCTGCGAGATTACATGCCAACGTGATAGAGCGTCTTCGAATGATATATAGCACTGTTGGTCTTTACGGAGTGATAAAGTGATCTACTAAATGGCACCTGAAGGTGTTTGAGAGCCCAAAAACACAATCAAATCAAACTGAATATTCACGAGATAAGGACTCCTAGCCAATATCTGTTCAACATTGTCAGTTTGAAAAATCGAGCAGATCTCATCTTTCGTGTAAATAAATTGTCCTGTGCGGCGGTAACGCATTTCAAGGAGCATTCTCATGCACCCCCCCCCTATCGCTAATGATCTATCATATTTTACATGTGAATTTCGGTATTAAAGAACACCTAAACCTGTACTTTTTTTCTTCCAATAGTGCAACTCAGTGAAAATGTATTGAATCAGTCCAAACAAAAGAAGAGGTAGGAACAACTGAGTGCAGCTGTGAGGTGAGGTTGCAAAATAGATAAGTTGTAATCAGCCTAATCCAACTAATATCCATTCCAAGATTAGTCAAAGGATGGAACATTCTTGGGGAGGAGTTTAGGAAGCCTAGATTTGTCAATTAGGCTAGCTTTGTGAGCCATATAGAAGGCCTCCCTTCGTGACTATAAAAATAGTTTATATACAGAACTACTCATTGCCAAAGGTACCACTGATTTCGAGAAACACCTTCAGTGAGCTGATGCTTGGTTGCTCATCTAGCTTTGTCACAACATAAAAATTTTCATTTTATACTTATAAAGACAGAATATGCTTTTTCGGCTGCACAACTTTGCTTTTTCCCGTTTAGTGTCTAACATTGATTTTGGATGACATACACGGGACTGCTGGCGGTTCCACCTAGGTCGTAAAATTCACAATCTAATACTTGATAATTCATTAGTTGAAATGACCAATGCGCTTTAGTTCGCCAGCCGAAAGCGTTAAGTCTTCAGGAAATGAGTTATGTATTTAAATAGAACTTCTTTTAAAATTATCCTCGATTCATTCTCTAAAGCATTAGAGAATGAAGTTAAGACATCTTATCTTGAACTACCTCCATGTAAAAAAGGTCCTCAAGAACTCAGGTTTGGCAATCGAAAAAATTTAGCTTGCTGTGTTTTTTTTGGTCAAACAAGATCTGAGATAGAACAGTTTTTTCAAAAAAATCCCAATGGTTTCATTGGTGTGAATTTTGATGTACTTGAAGATGGCAGTCTATGCATCTTAAATAGAGCTTTTCAACAGCTCCGTCATGTACAGCTAGATAGTCACTCATACCTTGGAAAGGAAGTACTAGTTCCTTTAGATCCTTGTCAGATTCAAAGCATAATTTATCAGACACTATGCCCGATAATTACTAAACTAGACCCTTTTTTTGCTTTGGTTGAGTTCGAGTCTAGATTAGGTTCCAAGATAAAGGTTTATGGATTCGGAAAGTGGTTTGCCGATGGGGATAGAATAAAAAACAAAAATGCACGTTCTTCTGGGCTCAGAATTGAAAACAAAAATTTAGCTTACACAGGTCACTACACACCCGTTTCATCCCATCATTGCTTATACCAGCTCTCATTTTTCACACCAGCAACTCACAATCTATTACGTGAAATTTTACATATGCTGATCTCAGAAGCACAGTCCAATCCCATTCCACTGGAACGCAAACTTAATCAAGCAGAACTCGCTGAGATGTCATGTAGGTTTGTTGTATCCAAGCTAGGGTTCCTAAAAGACGAGTTTATTGACCAGATCAAAGACCGTTTCTCAGAGTGTATAGATCCCCCTTATTATTCAGTAGAAGCAGAAGCTCTTAGTTATTTCGAAAGCATCAGTATTCCGATGGGAATAACGCTACTCGACGAGTGTTCGCTTAGCTCAACAGCTGAGTGGATCCTAAGCAATTTGGCACAGACACGCATGCCTGAATATACCTTTCCAGCGTGCAGCACCTTTGGACACAACTTTTGCACTAACATAAAACAATATTTAGATGATAGTTATGACGACGACGCTAGATGTAGTCTCGATTCCATCATGAACTACTTTGAAATTTCTTTCGATCACGAAATTTTAAAAACTGAAGAGGAATTCTCATGAGATACCATAAGCCCGATATCGGTTGGATTACATTGCGTGTTAGTTCGGATGAACATGGCACACACTATAGAATATTCGGGTTGTGGAGCAATGGGGAGTGGCGTTTGAGTAGTGGCGCAGACAGCGTTGAAACCATTGAGCAGATAACTGAAAGGTCTATCTATTGGCCACAAAGCTCTTCAATCTACGAACTAGATTTAAACCTAGAAGGGAATATTCCAGTTAGTGATAAGGTGTTCCTAGATAAGATCATCTCTTCTGCTCCTCCACACTTCTGTGTGGAAGTGGTTACGCTGCAAGAGCTTGAGATGTAGAGCCTCCAGTCAAAACTAGAAGAAAAAACGGGGGACATAATCATCGGGTAACCCGTTTGGTTAAGAAGTGGTAAATGATTTACCACTTCTTGCCCAAAATCATTCTGAGCTTTCAAGAAACATTAAAATAGTTAGTAGTTTAGTCACTAACATCACTAACATCAAATCAGAATAGCCGAGAGTGGCGAATCTGTCTTTTTGTGAAGGTGTTGGACATAAATGTTTCAATGACTTTGCTAAATTAGTAAATCATGAATTAGTTCACGTATCGAAAATGCAGAGCGTTAGCTGGCAGCTTCATCGATTTGTTAGCAACAACTTTCACCACAGCTACAACACTCACCTGTTTCTATGCTAATTACGTTACCTTTGCATTCTTGACTGACGCAGTCTTTTCGTTCAATTGGGTGAAGATCATCACAGACAAAACAATATAGATGTTCTGATTCAGGAGTGTTTGGGCTTAATACCGCATAGACAGGCTCAATAGTTGTATATTTTTGGCATTCGTAATAACACTCTGGGCATACATATACACGTTGTTTTTTATCGACACCAAAAAATTTCTTAACTTCAGCCCGTTTGAGAATGGAAAAAACAATAAAAAACTCCCATGCTATCCGCCCATTTACATCGTCAGATGAAAAGATATGTGCTCCTGGTGATTCGTGCAGGAAGTCTCTACGCGTAGTCACCCATTTTTCATCTGGAATTAAATGTCTGTGCATTTCCAAAAGCGTAGTAACAACTTCAATAACTGTTACTTTTAAACGATGATCAACGGTGTGCATTACACGGTTTCTCAACTTTCTTAACTCATTATATTGCTTAATAAATTCATCGCTTAAAGGAGCGTCAGAGAACGTATTGAATACTTTAACTAAATCTTGAGCGTCTATTGTTCGTAGCTCTGAAAAACTAATTTGAGGTTTTTTAGGCCAATCAGATGGAGAACCTGCTATCAAAAGGTACGGACTAATACTAGCAATTTTCCCTTTGATAATCAGCTCAACTCCTTGCTGAACTATAGCCAAAGCTGTCAGTATTCTTTGTTTTGCAGCCTCCCAGTACTCTTCCTCAACTTCATCATCTTCCACATATGTAGCGAACTCATCAAATTGAGTTAGAAATGACATTACTATGTCCCATGCAAAGTCAAACTGCGCCTTACCTGCATTTGCAAAGTCGATTTCTTCTGGTATATCAACTACCATGTATTACCTTTTGTTGTTACTAATGCGACGTTAAGGTAGACAACGCCACCACCTGACCTAACCCATTGTGCCGTAAATACTAAACCAGACGCAAAAATTCCGCTCGCTGTATAATAATGTTGAATTGAATGTTATGGCCGATTTAAACCCTTACCTTTTAGCTCATTCCCTCTAGCTAACACGCCAGCACTAAGAAGCAGGTCATTTTTATCTATGTTTTGGATCGAGCAAACAAGTACGCCACTTGGACTTATTACCTTGTTTTCATTAATAAAGAAATCATTACATTTGTGTAGCCAAAATCGCCACTCAAACCCACCAAAGAAGAAAGTAATATATTCAATGCCCAGAGGCTTGCTCGCTGTCTTTTTCGGGTTAAATATCGTTGATTTGCTCAGTTTTAATTCAGAAAATGACGCATTCTCATTAGGAGTATCAATAAAAATACGATCCATGAAGCAAGGGAGTATATGTGGCTCAAGAGGAGATAGCTCATTCAAGTTTTTTCTTAACAACTCGACTATTATCGGATCTAATTCGACGTACTTGTAAAAATCGAGCGAACTAATCGCCGCACGCCATAGCAACGACATCTGAAACAGCTTTAGTTTCCGATAATCGATATTGCTAAAAGTAATCTGCTTAACACCTCTTGAGCTTGAAGCACCAACTTTCTTGGGATTTCTCAACACTAATTCAATAACATAAGACTCAAATTCATTGGAGAATTTTTGTTCACATGCGCGACATAGTAATGGTTCGGCGTAACTTTCTTGGGCAAATTTGTTTCCAGACTGTGACACCTCAATATACTTACCAATCTCACTCTTATCGCCATTATTCTCTTTGCCTTTAACAAAGCGAAAAAACGCGTCAGGAATGATATGTGACTCTTGGATATCTTCTTTTTCTAGACACAATTTACACTTCATTGAACTGAATCCTTTCTGTTAAAGGTTTTAACGGCACTTAAGTACGTAAAGCTTCACTAATGCCGACAATAGAGTATTGATAGATACGATGATGGTTAACATTCTAACACTACTATATGCAACCTGTAATACACTTTGCATTACTCTCTATTTCAATAAGAATTTCTTATGCTAGAGGGGAGCGTTGTAACGCGTTTTGGGGCACTTTCGAGCTAGAAAGTGCCACGGGTAAAAATTCAACCTGAGAAATTCTTGAACAGGAGCGATTTAGAGTCCGAAACCTATATTTTGAACTCTAGATAAGCCAAGTTTGGGGGGGAGACTGTCAGAGCTGTTCTGGATCAGCACACTTTAAAACATAGCCTTGCGAATTGTACAATAAATGTTTCTAGCCAATATCGGATAGGGCAGAGGTGCATTTCAATTATTGCATTCGTTAGTTAAGCCTCTCTGGCGAAGCTTTTCACCGATAAGTCTCTTGACTTCAGCTTCAACACCTGTTTTGGATAAATCTCCTGAAACGAGCTTTTCAGCTACCTCTTTTTGAACTTCACCAAGAATGATGTCCTTATATTTTTTTTTCTTTTCTATTTTTTCTGACCGCTCCATTAAACACACCTTATTTAGATGTTCATTCCGTTTCTTATTCCAAGATTCACTGTAGCTAGGCATTTTAGTATTGATCCAGTCCATCATTTTTTTGTTCGAAGCAATAGACATATTTAGATAATGACTTAAATCCAACTCAAGGAGGCTAAAGTCTAGAGTGAGATCTATTTCACTTCCGTTTACTGGATCAATGCTGTAAGTCTTGGTGAAACAGTCTCCATCATGTTTACCTGATATATCAAAGATGTACTTAAAGAGACCGTATAATTCGACGTAACCAGTTATTCTTCCCTTTCTTCCACATACTGAGACAACATGTATGGGAGTGGTTTCAGGCCGGTTGGTAACTAAATCTGTATCATAGTATGGAACAAAAGGCAGAGCCTCAACCTGACTCGAAAGGTACTCAAACACATTCTTTAAATCGGCCTGTTTAACACCAACATCTAGAGCGTGCAAGTAAATCATCTTTGAAACCGCACGACCGACCTCTGGTCCAGCAAGGTCTATACTGTTGCTTATATTCAATGAATCTTCATCATCAACAATGATTTCTCTATGTTCAAATGTTGCGTAGTCTGCTACTAGATTCCTTTTCTTACAGTAGCTTTTTATAATATCCCTTGCGGTTTTTTCGTTGCTAGAACGGATGGATATAACAGACTTCTGACTGTCTATGTCTATTTCTTGGAAGGTCGGCTTGCGGGGCTGTATTTTTCCATCAGTAGAAAGGACGCTTTGTTCGCCATTTTCTCTATCGGTGATATTGACAAACCTATCATCGCCTCTCTCTTTGGTAATTCCAAACAGAACATTTAGAAGTTTGAACTGATTACAAAGTAAGGCGTCCCACCTGCGACCAGATTCATTATTACAATGATTACAAATTAAATTGTCGTTAGTCTTTCTTCCACCAATACCATTGGGAATTATATGTTCCTTGCTACCAACCCCGCCAGTACAACCCTCGAAGATTCCATTTAATGCACAAGTGCTCATGGCAAGTTTCCTTGGTAATCGTTACTACAGTTTTTATAAATTGGAATGCTAAAAGACCTTTCAAGCAGGAATTTTAAATCACACTCTAAAAATAGGAGCACATTCATCTCAGCGCTTTGTTTAAAGGATGAACAGGCTTTGCTGCTATGTTATTGTATATGAAACTATTTTTACAAACTTCAGGTAAAACACATACCCCACCACGCTAACATTTAGTTATTAATAATCACTAGCAAGAAAGCCTTGCCATTCACCTATGTATTAGCTTTAGTATGGCTGTCACTGATAATGGGATATTAAACGTAGACTCATACTAACTCGTTTTGGGGCAGATTTGAGCTAGCTGGCACGTGCCATGAGTAAAGCTTCAATGAATGAGTAAAAAATCTAGCTTACAATTGAACAGAAGTGAGCTAGAGATTTTTCCCTCAAAAAAATCCATCTTTTAAAAATAAGTAAAAGATGGATTAGTTAAAGGCCACAATCACTTCAATAAAGACCTTATGTTATCCGAAATGTTAACCTTTGTTACTGAACCAACTACACTTTCCAAATCGATATCTCGTCTGTTCTTATGTGCTACCGCATTCAACAAGGTAAATAACTCGGCATTTGTTCTAATTAACGCACTATTGGCTTTACGTAGCTTGGATAGTTCCGCCTTCTTTTCAACTAACTCTTTCTTTATCTTATCAATATCTTCTGCTTTTTCTGGTCTGGTATTTGAACTTAAAGGCTCCCGCTTTTGAGCTTTTATTACATCTAGAGCTTCTTTATGTAAATCAGGGTAATGTCTTATTAAACTGCGACCAACTCCTGCCTCATCTTCTATAGAAGAAAGCGATATTCTCTTACCTGGGCTTACATGAACCGGCTTCCCCTCTTTCAACCTTGCTAAAGCTGCTCTTAACTTTTGTTCGCCACTCATGCTTGTACCTCAGGTTCTAAGTTAAATGCCTTCATGATTCGTAACGCTACAACATTCTGACTTTTCATCATACCTTCATTCCCTGCAAAACCTTCCAAACTCTCAAGACTGAGTAACTTGATATTTCTGTCGTATAGTTTTTTCCAGTTAATAGCATTCTTTAGTGTGATTATCGTTGTATCACAAGTTTCTCCACAAACTGACGGATCGATGGTATCCGTTTTTTCACACTTATGCGCTTTTGTGCAATAGCCAAAAGGAGTTTTAGTTATATCCCACTCTCCAGTCTCTATCAAAACCCTAATTTCATCATCAGTTAACTGAATGGCGGATTCTCTCATTGCCTCGATCTCTTTACCCTTAACACCTTCTAAGTGGCAATCTGAGTAGTATAAATCTCTGTATATGTTAGTTTTAACCAAGATGTGCTCATTAGCGATATCTTCCATGATAGACCAATCTCTTAGCAACCTTTGAGTAAATGCTAACTCTGACCCTTTCCCGTAATACTCCGTCATATACTGGTACATATGCTTTACCTGCTGTTTTACCGCTGGAGCAGAAGCAAGATCATGAGTAAGAAAGTTAACTATTAGAGTTCTTCTGAATTGATGTGTATTCAACTTCCACAAGCTTCCAACCATTATGTGTTCACGCCCTCGATTCATCGCTTTGCTTTGTTCTAAAGCAGGCTCAGTGACTATGAGTCCGATGTGTTTAGCTAAGTCTTGCAACGACTTTGTCACTGGGTTTAGGGCTGCGAATGTTGGGAGAATGCTGACATTTGCACTGATCAACAGAAAGTCATTCCCCTTCAAGGATGGTACTAATTTTTTGGCAGGTCTATGTATCAACTTTATGAGATCAATAGCTTTTTTAACTTCAGGAATGGTAATGTAATCTACATCAGCCCCTCCTGATATTTTCGTCTCATATGCCCGGACATAATAATACTTATCTTCATCATCAGGAGTGCACCGAAAACAATCATCTTTTAATGATGTAATTTCATCAAACCGCATTCCTGTATAAGATGAAATGATTACATAGCAAGCAGCAAACACACGGCTTATATATCCATGGTAAACCCTAGTATTCTTGTCTTTTGAGGCAAGATGACCTAAGCCTTCATCTATCAAGAGCTGCTTTAAGCTTTTGAACTTTCCTTTCTTTTCTTGAGATACTCGATGCCTTTCGGCTTGGTATGTAACATCTATAGGATACTTTGATTGTGCAACTATTCTGGATTTTCTAACTTGCTTGAACTTTTTCTCTAAAACTCGATTAATTTTCGTTATCACATCTGGTGCATCATTAATGATCTCTAACGATTCAGATAATAGCTTTGAGTGAAGCTCTAGTGGTATGTACAAGGTTTGCCTAACATGAGAACTCTCTGCCACGTAAGGAGCAGTTAGCTGCTTTAGCGAAGCCCAACTGTCGTTTAGTACATTTCTGCTTAGTGGAAGGCTAATATTCAAGCCATTTAAATTTAGACGGGAAGCAGAGTTAAGCCTCCCAAACCTGCCTTCTAGTGTTGAATGAGAGTACTTTCCTTTGACAGATTCTAAGTATTTAATCATGCCTATACTACTGTTTAGCTTAGTCACTGACATTAGATTGCATTCCTGTAGCTCATTAAAGAGCGGTCGTAATCTTCTCATGGTTTCCGTGGCAACCGCTGCACGGCCACTGGATTTGTACTCTGATTTGAAGATAGCTAAAACAATGACTCTCAGCTCTAAAAGTAAGCTTGCCGACATCTTATCGGTTGGAAAATAGACTTTATACGTTGATTTCGAACTGTTCTTCCTAAGGTCTCGATATGCACTGAAATCCCATACCGGATCATTAAACCTAGAAACAACTTCGCCTTTTAAATCATAAGCAACAGCAGGGTTTTGAGTTATTAACTCAAAAGTACTCATATCTGATAGATTATTACAAGGCTCTTTAACAGAGGCTGCTGATGTAACTGAATAATTACTCATAGATCATACATCCATAATGGTGAAATGCCTTGTTCTCTCATCATATCTTTAGCTATCTTAACTAGCTTTTTATCTAGATTATGTTCAGCTAGGTATTTTATATTATTGATAGTGTTCTCTATTACTTTTCTACTTCCAAAAAGACCTCCAGCTTCGCATTCGTATCGACTGTTGATTAATACTTGTCGTAGCGACAACAGTTGATAAACGTGGCTTTCGGATTTTACAAACAGATGATTTGGGCAGGTAATACATGATAAAAAACTTGTACAATAAATAACCTCCCCCTCTTTACGTAAGCCAGACTTCTTGATTTTTCGTGTGTTTCGGTCAGCCTCTTTAGATGAAACTGCATTGATACACACCCCACCTGAAGGCGTTTTGGTTGAGTTTTCATTATCATAAAGTACAGCTTTCGAGGCTGCTTCATCGATCACTTTTACTTGAAACAGGTCTTGATATGCAGCCATACCTTTTTTCAGAGCTTTATTATTTTCTTCGACAGAGCCTTGGTTATAGTACTTCTCAGAAACAACTACCGAGTTGTTAAGCACTTCTGCTCTTTGTTGAATGTCATTGAAGAATAGCCCATAGGAATGTCGTAACTTTCGAGTATCTAGTTTTAAACTCTCGGCTCCCAGTGATAGATTTAAAGGGCTTAGAGTGTTACGTAGTAGACCTCTGTACGCATGGGACTGTATAGAGCTAACGCTACCATCGAGGTTAACAAAAGGAAAAAGGAATCCTCCTTCTGGATCGACTCTTTTTGAATGATCAATAATTTTCTCAAGCAACGTTTTAAAATGCTTCTTTACTAATAGTATTTTTTCCGCATCTTTTTTCTTCTTTCTTTTGTCTGTTATCGAGATCTTTATCATGCCATCTATGATTTCTGATTCTGATATAGAACTTCTCTTCAGTCTGAAAGCAGGAGACTGATTGATACCAGTTATAGCAACAAACACCGAAGAGTAAAACATCGAAGCTAGGTTCGAGATATACCCCTTAGTATTGATAACACCTGCTACTCTGTGCTTGATGATATAGGTTATACCTCCAATATCATGCTTGAATTGAGTGTCGTTTAGGCTCTCAATTGGAGCGTTTTGAACACTCAAAGTATGATAAAAATCAGCGGCATTAATTAAGAATTTAAGGAGGGCTTTGTACCCTTCTTTACTGTAGCCTTTTGAGTTATCTTTCCCATTAATAGTCGCGCCAAATAGTACTCCTGTTCGCTTACCTAAAGATGGAAAATACTTATCAAAGTCAAGTTTACCGATACCAAAGCAGTCATACATAACTTGCTTGAGAATTTTTCTTTTTTTTTCAAAAGTAGCTTTTGATATCTCCTCAAGGTTATATTTTCTGTGCAGTACTCCTTGATAACTTTCAATACTTTCTTTGGCTGCAATTGACCGAACAGTGTCATACGATCTTAAGTGCCGTACATACAGTCTAAAATCTCGAATTTTTGTCAGTTTCGTTTCTGAAGCGAATGAACTATTTACAATATACTTAACAAATAAAGATAACTCCTGCCTAATATCCTTTGTATCTAGCTCGGTCTCTTGTATCCAACTCAACACACTTTCCGAATATTCGTTTCCAAACTCTTTATCGAATTTAATGCAGTATCCGATATCGTTAGCCCTAGTTTCCCTCGAATAAGAACTCTTCGATACTTCAATCTTTCTTGATTTCTTTACCATTAAGCCGTCTCACTAAAGATTAAGCTTAATAACTCTTCATTTAGCTTTGATTGTTCTACCAAAGCTTTAGACTTCTGAAAGTAAGAGAGATACTGCAACGTATCTGTAATATTCTTATGCCTCATTTGACTCTTTGTGAATCTCAGAGCTTCACTATCGCTAAGAGTCTCTACGTTTAGAGCTGCATTCATTACATCAACTCCAAACGTGACTCTTAAATCATGAAAGTCATGTGAGAAGTCTGGATATTCAGGGTATATATGTTTATGTACAAACTGATTAAAAAGTGTCGATATTGTGTGTTGGGAATAAGCTCCGCCTCTTTGTGTAATAAAGACGTTAGCTCTTTCACCACCATTATTTATGAACTTATTTAGTCGATTTACATAGCGACTGCTGATGTGATAACGCTTTAACAGCTTAACGGCAGAGCCAGCAATCGTAACTGGAAGCTCACTGTTCTGCTTCGTTTTGTGTTGTACTTTTGCGCCGAGTTCTAACTCAAAATGTGGGTCATCATCTTTGTAGATCGCAAACATGTCTGTCCGAAGGTCTGCAATTTCGCTTGCTCTAAGCCCTGATAAGATAGCAAGCACACAAATCAGCAAAAACTCTTCCGAACCATGCTCTTTCAGCTTCGTAAAAAACATCTCTTGCTCTTGTATAGTAAACGGCTTTAAAGACCCTTCCTGACTTCGAGCTGATACATCCAATTTTTCTGTAGATACTCGCCTAACTATGCTTCTTCCTGCTATATGTGCAAATGGGTCATTATCAAACTGTCTTATTTCTATTTCCTCATATTCCATAGGAATAGAGGTAAATGGAGTATTAATATCCAAATGAAATATATAGAAATTAGCGACAACGCTAAAGTATGACCGAGCGGTGCTACCAGCAATGTTGCCCTCTTCGTACTGTTCTTTTAACCACCACTTAAATCCAGTAAAAGGTCTATCCACAGGCTCTAGTGCCCCTACATTCCAAGAGAGGTTGTGCTGATGCAGAAAGTCAAAATATAGCCGTAACGCTTTAGCTTGTGTTGCTGATGAAGTTTTTGAATGATTTCTATAGTGGGATACTATAAATGATAATACAGGCGGTACTACTACACCTGTTTCACTCTCTATAACAACGTATAAATTATCACAAGTTTTCTTATCTGACTCAGCATAGAGTACTCCCTCTTTCAAGGATAAATTTTTCTGTTCATAAAAATCGGATAGAAGATTTAGACTTTTGATCTTGTGAGTCATATACATACGAAGGCAACTTAGTAGCTAGCAATAGAATCAGATTCGTTCATAAAAAAAGCCAAGTCAAGACTTTAGGGTTGTTCATATTACAAAGAATGAAAGAGTTGAGGGTTGGTTCATAATTTAAGACTTGACGATACAACTCCCGCCAGCTCCACCAAACGTTTGGAAAGGGTGACAAGTCTTTGATTTGTCACCCTTTTTGTATATTTAACACTTGGATTTAGGCTGTTTGTACTAACATTTGGTACTAAAACATGCGCTATCTAAACATCTCAAAGTCAGGAACTTGGCAATTTCGTTACCAAGTTCCTCCGCACCATCGTCACCTATTTGGTGAACGTCGTGAGATTAAACGCTCACTCAAAACATCAGACAAAGCGGAAGCAACGATAAAAGCCCTAGAGCTTGAAGTTGAACTCCGTAAAACGATGATGACACCAACATCAGCAGTTTCAATTGAGAAACAGCTAATCTCACCTATCTCGACTGCAAAAGCAGCACCAATCAAAGCAATATCACCTTATAAGGCACTAGAACGCTTTTGTAAGTACAAGACTGAGCATATCTCCTCCAAAGCTGTAAAGATGCTAGAAGCTAAGTGCAAGATTGTTCTCGACCTCGTTGGAAAACCATACTTAAAAGCCATTCGGCGTTCTGACGCTGAAGAGGTCGCCTCTCTCCTACGCAACTATCCAACCAATCTAAAAAAACATAAACAATTTAACGGACTATCGGGGCATGACGCGATCAAGCTAAATAAAGATCTGGGGCTACCGACATTAAGTGATGAATCCGTCAAAGACTACTGCCAAAAAATGTCAGGCTTCTTTGAGTGGTGCCACTTGAACGAATTCACTGACATCAACCCATTTAAAGCGATTCGCTTTCGTAAACAACGTAAAGATAGCGAAGCCAAGTGTGCTTACACTGACACGGATCTTGAGAAAATTTTCAGTGCCATCGTTAGCACTAAACACCAGCACAAACACCCTTATTATTTTTGGTTACCACTGCTGGCATACTTCACTGGAGCAAGACTTAACGAACTTTGCCAGCTTTATAGAGCCGACATTTTTCAAGTTGAGGGCATCTGGGTCATTCAAATCGATGACAAGTTTGAGGGACAAAAACTAAAGAACTTAACAAGCCGCCGTATAGTACCAATCCACGCTCAACTGCTTACCCTTGGCTTTATTGAATTTGTGCAATCAGTGCAGCATGAGCGAGTATTTCCGGAACTAAAAGAGTCTAGAGATGGCTTTGGCTCCGCTGCATCAAAGTGGTTCGGACGCTTCAAAACCAAGTTAGGATTCGACAAAGGACACGATTTCCATTCATTCAGGCACACTGTTGCTACCCAATTCAAGCGCCATCAGGTATCACATATCGTCGCTGGCGAGTTGCTTGGACACGCCCAGAATAACATCACATATGCACGATATGGAAAGGGGTTAGATGTGAATCAACTTCAAGAGATCATCAACATGATTGATACCACTCCTGTGTCAAAAGCACTAAAAAGTCAGCGTGAATAGACTAGTTCGTGCATTTTTCGAAAAAAAACCAAAAAAAATAAATCATTTAAAAACATAGCATTACCATCAAATTTAGCAAGAAATGACAGAAAAAACGGGCGTGAGAAACTATACAACAAATCGGTGTTCACCTTACATTAGTTCTATCGAAACACGTTAGAAACAAACGAGGTATTAATGTCTCTTAAAACTATGAATCCTGTTAGTAACACTGCTAATCAAATTATTAATGCACATAATTTGATTACAAATTCGGGTTCAACTCCACTTTCATTTGAGCGCCCAACGCCAAAGAGCCACAAGACTGTCAAGCCTAAAACATGCTTTGAACTTCTTGCTGAATACACGAAATGCAGCATCAAACTGTGTAAAAAACCAAGTCAGCTAAAAAATGTTCATCAAACATGTCAGATCCTTACTCGGATTCTCCACTTTATGGGCTTCCTTGACCTCTCTGAACTCGATCGGGAAGGTGCTGAGCAAATCGCCAATGCATATTGCTACCGACCAAAGAACCCAGATAAATACCCTGAGCTGAAAGGATTTCAAGGATTTGAATTAATCGCAAAAAATGAATCCTTAAAACACCCGAAGCAGTACATCACATTGGCGACTGCATTAGGGCATTTAGAGAAAATGTCTACTTTTCTTAATTGGGCTAAGTCGCGTGGGTACGTGGCTGATAACGTGTTCTATAGGCTATCTCTAAAGAACGGTACCAAAGGTAAGTCGGTATTTCCTTTTAATAGCAAGCAACTGTTTGCCATTTTTTCAATGCCTGATTATATGAGCCATAAATACCTACATCCTTATTATTATTGGTTGCCAATTCTATTGCGTTACACAGGGGCAAGAATGAACGAACTATGCCAACTCAGAAAAGCAGATGTTGTTCTTGCTGATGGCATTTATTGCATTTGGATTCGCGAAGGGGCTGATGACCAAACAGTTAAGACAGGGAAGATGAGATTGATACCTCTGCATGATGAAATACTAGCAAAGGGCTTTATTGAATTTGTAAATTCAAGGACTGATGTTCGCCTTTTTCCAGAGCTACCGCTGGTGAATGGCTACTATTCTCATAATGCATCAAAATGGTTTGCTCGCCGCCGAGAAAAGCTTGGGGTGGACTTCGATCGTGGCGTCAATGGGCATTCTTTTCGACGTAGTTTTATCAATGAACTAAAGCAGAAACTGGTCACCAAGAGCCTTGTTGAAAATATAGTCGGGCATGAACATGCCGAAAAGATTACCAAGCACCCCAATGAGCTTGTGAGTAGCATCATTGGACAAAAGCACAACTCTGAATCATTTGATACGTATGGTGAGCAATACAGCCCACGTATTTTGGCACCTATCATCAACATGATCGATGCAAGCCATACCTCACATATTCGCCCCTATAATTTAGCGTGACAGCTATTTAAGCGGCACCACCACAGTCCTAGACACGATTTTATTAACCCAAATGTTTGGGTGAACGATTTCGCTCACCCTAAATTTACCCATTGATATATATAAAATGACATATACAAAAATTAAAGAAAATGTCTCTACATATGGCAGCTTAGAATTCACACGCGGTTCAATTGGCTTCGATAATATTCAACCATGGCTACTAACTGACTTCATTCCAAAAGAGTCAGTTGGGGTTATCTACGGAAAACCTGGCTCTCGTAAATCATTTATCGCTATTGATATCAGTTGTGCCATCGCAACTGGTTCATCGTGGCATAATCACCGCACACTCAAAAGTGCCGTTGTTTATGTTGCTGCGGAAGGTCAAATTGGCATATCAAAACGTATTAAAGCATGGGAAATTGCAACTGGTCAGCAAGTGGAACAGCTATATACCTTAGGGCAAGCAGTTGTGATGTCAGACACAACGGCACAGAGTAATCTAATTCAAGCTATTCACGAGCTTGAAAAATATAATGATATAAAAGTGGGACTAATCGTCCTTGATACTCTCGCTCGAAACTTCGGTGGCGATGAAAATAGTGGAGATGCGATGGGAAAATTTATTCGTGGCTGTGATTTGGTTAAAATGTCGACGGGTGCTTCTGTAGTTGCTATACACCACAGTGGCAAAGATGTATCGAAAGGTGGTCGTGGGCACTCCTCTCTCAATGCTGCAATTGATTGTGAGTTTCAAGTAAGCCACGACTCAAAGACCGGATTGACAACACTCAGCAACACAAAAATGAAAGATGCTGAGGAAGCACCTGACTTAGTCTTTGATTTTAAGCCGATCGATTTAGGTATTACGTGCGAAGAAGGCGAGCCAATCTCTTCACTCGCATTGTTGACGCCAGCAACGATCAAAAACAACAAAAGCGATACCAACGACGATAATAACCCTATTCTGAAAGCACTTCGTGACGTTTTTGGAGGGAGCTGTACACGAGATGATTTGCGTAAGCACTGCTTCCCGCCCAAAGAAGGTGTAGCTGCAAACACGACAAATCAAAAATTCAAACGTGTTCTTACAGCACTGCTAGATAAGAATCTTGTTTTTGTTCACCAACAGGGAGAAACAGCTAACAGAAGCGACATCATCACCGCCGTGGAGTAGTTAGTGTTTTTCTGACCTGCGTTTGATTAGATAGTAAGAGAGGGTGACAGGTGACGTACATGTACATGTACATGTACATGTACGTCACCTGTCACCTGTCACCTGTCACCCTCTCTTATTGCATCAAACCCGTTTCGTTAGAAAGTGCTCGTTGTGAAGGTTCTGGACAAAAGTAAGTTAGGCTAATAACCCTATCGGTCTCTATTTAGATAAGAAAAAGTATCGCTAAGCTTAAGGTATTTGTAGAGATTTACTTTCCGAATGTCACTTTAATAACGTTCTCTTCTTGAACGTCATACCTTTGCTCTAGCCTCCATTTAGGATTTTGTTGCCATTGAATACCTGTTTGAATACAGAAACCAACACCACAGCGCACCATGACACTAGATGAGACATTCGTCCCCAAAACGTGTGAGCCAGAGTTAGAGAAATCGATATTGGTACCACCGATACTAAAATTGATTTCTACGACAGTTATAGGAAAACAAAAGTCGCTTGTATCAGAAATCGCATATCTAGACTGTAATTGCTCATCAGTTAACACTTCTAAAAAACGAAGATACAGAAAGTCACCGTTATGATAGTTAACTTCAAGTTCTTTACCTTGAGGAGGAGACCTCAGATCTACTGGATGACCGATATTTTCCCATGAATTTTCATCTATAATAAGCCTTTCTTCAGGTAGAAGACTAAGCATGTTTACACTTAACCTTTGAAAACCATCGGAGTCTCGGTGAAATGCGACGAGGTTATGACCATCAATTTGTACAGGAATTGGCGTTTCATAGTAAAGATTACCTCCAACAACCGACAACATATCACGTCGTAACCACTCTAAATCTCCTTTTACACTCTTTGAACGAACTCGGTTCTTTTTAAACTCATGTAATTGTTCATTTGTGTAAGCATGTCCATCAGCTTTTTTATGATGTTGAGCACAAAGGGCAATCATACCTCTTGGGTCATTATGTGGCTTTATATGAACAGGTGGATCAAAGTGATGATATTCCAAGTATGGATTACCACAATCCCGAACTGGACAACCAAAGCCGACTTCCTTTCTTAGGGCTTCTTTTACTTTTGGAGGAATCGATGTTCTCTTAGCCACAATCTCACCTAATTTAATGTTCTCTCTATCCTGCATCGACAATGAAGTAGATAATCTTGTTGTGCGATAGCATTAATTGATCACCAGCGCAGCTCAATAAAACTCTGTGTTATTGATATGAAGATAGCTAGACTTCAAGTTTAGCAAGCCCCTCAGGCACTGGTCCTCCCATAAAGAACCCTTCTTCAGAAACACCTAAACCGACACCAAAACCTGACACTGTAGAACCAGAGATAGTACTGGTTCCAATTCGAGTGCCATTTCTACCTAGTTCACATTCAGGCAAATTTCCTTTTAGATCCCTGAGAAGTTTCCTTGATGGAGAGTAAAAATAACTCTTTTCCCCTTTATCAAAAATCACCATACCATCCTCTTTTTCTGAGAACTCGATTCCAACCCATGCTTCATCAGCCATCACTTCGAGCCTTGCTGCCGAGCCACTTAGATCGATAATTGATAGTTTGCCATCACTGTGAGATAGAACTGCCCTTTTACCCCAGAGTAAAGGAATATATACATTATAAAAATCAACCGTACCAATTTTGAACTTCATGTAATTCAACCTCCTATAGCTCTGCGTAGCTCCATTAAACTTCTTTCCTTGGTGTTTGCTCTTTCAAGTTGTTCCATGCCATTTAATTCAGAAACGATACCATTATACTCAACGACAATAGACTCTAGATCGCTAACTAAGGTTAGAGTTTTTGGTTTGTCTGACTGATAAATAAGTCTGCCGTCCCAACTCACTTCTTTGTCATGTTTCAATGAAAGAGTGAATTTATTTTCCTTTTGGTTTAAATCGAGATTAGTCATGCGGATATCACTAACCATATCTATATCTTCCCTCGTTAGCGGTACACCACGCTCGGCCAGTTGAGGTGAGAACAGAAGGATATTCTCTATCAAATTTTTGATATGAGGAGGAATGCTTTCTAAATGTTGGTTTAGCTCATCTTCCCCTTGAAGAATGAATAAACTAGCATCTCGCCCCTCCTCACTCTTAGTACCATTCTCAAAAATTTTATCATCTGAAACTATATATATGGGGAGTTCAATGTTCTTTGAGAGGCTCAACAATTGACACCAAATAACTCGATCTCTCATCTCTTCGCTTTCAGGCTTATTCTTAGGGTAAGGGGGATTCCGATATGAGGCTCTTGTCTCTGCTTCTAAGTAGTCATTCTCTGTAGGTTCTAATAAATGAACCTGATCAAATTTACTTTTGATTACATTCCATACGTCGACATACTTTACTTCACTCGGTAGTTCATCAAGTACTTTAAATCCATTATTGACTAGCAATTCATAAGCTTGCTTTAACGCTTGATGCTTATTGTCAGCAATCTTCTTCAAATGAGCGTTAAACTCTATCTGAACAGTCCTTGGTATGGCTACCATGTCACCACGGCCAATAGCTTTTTCTATCTGGCCATATAACTTTTCGGGTATGCGATTATTGAAGTAATCATCCGTTTTGATTCCTCGGAGATAGTTTGTGTCAAATACGATGTAGGATGGCATTCTGTAATTAACTCCCTCGAACCTTACCTCTAGTCTGAGCTATGAGTATTAAAAAGTCTTAATAGGCTGCATCTATATTAATTAGATAGCATATCATGAATAAACACCATATGAGTATATTGTGTGGATGAGAAAAAATAAGTTGAATTTCTGGTCAGTGAAACTAGTAATGAAGAAACCTAAACACACAATGGGGCATAAGCGTGATAGAGCAATCTGTAAGATCGGTTACATCATTATGTCAGCTCTGACAGATTCAGTTCAGACTAACCCACTTGTACATTAATCCGGTTAAACACTGAACTAAATTTTGAGGAATATAAAAGAGCACCAATTTAGGTGCTCTAAAGGAACGCAATCACATCAATTCTTGTATGCTGGCGAAGCATCCAAAATATACTTAGCAAGCAGCTCTAGAACATCGCTCACTCGCTTATCTCTACGCTCAACAAGTTGTTTAAAGTTATCAATCGAAACCCCAAGCGGCTCTCCTTCTGCCACATCTTCCAACTTGAAAGCATCTTCAGCATGTTTAGTCATTTTCTTTATCCATGCAAGCTTAGAGAGATTGTCAGCAGATTCAGCATTAGTAATAAAGCCAGCTTGCTTTGCTTTTTTTATCACCTGTTGCTCAAGTGTCGTCTTTTCATATTTCTCAAGTTCGTAGCAATACCAAAAAAGTTTTTTGGTTGGAATATGTTCAGCCATAACGTTTATTTAAAGAGTAATAATTATAATTGTTAGCTGCAAATATACTCGAAACCTATTAGGGGGAGTTGAGAGGGGCGCTCCCATCTCACCAGTGGATAACGAGCAGCGCAGCGGTTGTCCTATCTGGAACCACCTATCGACATCAACGGATAATTCGAGGTTGTTTGAATCTGCAAAAATAATTTTCTATGTTTATAGAAAACATATCTCATGATTAAAAACTGGACTGTTACCACTCAACCTGTGCGACATGCATCAGACGGTGTCATGATGCGCGAGCGCTATCTACTAAATAAAACACACGCAAACCACAAGCACAGTGAAACTCTCATCTCTATTTTTGGTTGCGCAGAAACCTCCAACCGCATTGCACTTGCTGGTGAGCAATTCAGACTCAACCAGCACCTCTATAACCGCAAAGGCGGTCGCCCACTATCAAGCTATGCGATGGAGTATTGTCTTACGTTACCAAAGGGCTACAGACCTACCACTGCCCAATGGCAGTCCATCGTAAAAGATTGCTGTTTCGCGCTGACGAAGCTCTGCAAACTAAATAAATCTGAGTTCGCTCAATACAGACAACAAATTCGAGCCGTACTGCATCAACAAGCTCAGACGGACACCAAAGGCAGTGGCGATCATGTGCATTTAATTATTGGTAAGGTTGTGGGTAATCGAGTGTTGAAAGAACTTCAACAAAAGAAAGCGACCAAAATTATCAAACTGGCTTTTAATCAATCCGTTCTTAAACATGTTGGTATTGATTGCCGAAGCTATGATCCAATTGAAAGAGAGAAAGGACGTCGGCTATCAACTTGGCAATATCAACATCAAAAAGCGACCGAAGCATTAGAGATTGAAAAACTAATTGAGAAGATGCAAACACAGTTTGATAAGTGGTTAAAAGCAAAAGAAGCGCGTGATGAAAGGCAATTGAAGCGACAGGAAAATAGGTTACTGAAAGCATATGAGGAACTAAAAACCAAAAGTACCTCACCCGCACAAAAAGAAAATATAAATAAAATTAAAACCGAAATTATTTAAATATGCCTTACTACAACGGAAAGTGGCACTTACATTCAGAAGCGGAAAGACGCGAATACGGTCGCCAACAGCGTGAACACCTTAGCCAAATGTGGCACAAAACATGGATTTCGAAAACTGGATTAAAGCAACTGACTCAATGATAAAGCTCTTCCTTGATGGTAAAGCCGAAAACTCAGGGAAAATACCCGCTTATCGACGCACCTTGATTGAAAGGATCGAGAAAACGGAAAAGTTTCAACTTATGATGGCAGCACGTGTTGCCAAGCAACAAAAGAAAAAGATGGCTCTAATGTAAAACTCAAACCTCGGTTCAACTCCCAAATGAGGAACTGAACCGAGGTAGCTTGAAGCCATGCAAAAATGGTACTAAGATAAGGTACTAATTGAATTTCATTGATAAACACAAGCAACCTAAATCAATTAAATCAACGACTTGCAAGGCGAGAGGGTTAGACTCCCGCCAGCTCCACCAAACGTTTGGAAAGGGCCAACTCGAAAGAGTTGGCCCTTTTTTTATGTCTCATTTGAGGATGTCTTTTTACATTAGTGAACGTACGCACTATATGATTAGATTTTGTGCATTTCCTCTAAGCCACTCTTTATGCTCTTTATAGTCGGGCATGACTCGTTCAACTTCTTTCCAGAACTGTGGCGAATGGTCATGGTGGATTAGATGACAAAGCTCATGCACCACTACGTAATCAACAACCCTGTTGGGAGCCATGACAATCACCCAGTTAAATTCTAAATCACCGTAAGGGGTACAACTGCCCCATCTACTCTTAAACTCTTTAGTACGAACAACTCCCGTTTCAACGCCCACCAACGATTCGTAACGCCTTACCTTCTCTCGAATCTTCTTATCAGCATGGCTGCTTATACCAATTCGTTAAAGCTCGGAGAATATAGTGCGTTTGTGTGGATGGGTCGGAAACGGTGACCGTAATACGTCCATTAAGTAGTTTTGTAGGCTTTAAGTCGCCTTTAAGCACTTTTAAGCACTTTTAAGCACTTTTAAGCACTTTTAAGCGATAATTCCGCCCTAAGTATGGCAATGACTCACCTGACACATACTCTCGCATTGTCGTAGGGCTGGTGGGGCAATGAAAGAGTGCAAACACAACAAATCATCGATGCAATCCATGATTTGCATAACATTTCATATTAATATCTATTTTTTATGCAATTAAACACCCGTGATGTATGTAAAATATCTATTACGTAAACAAATCATGAGCAGAGCACTATCAACAACGATACCCCGAAGCCCAAATTGGCTACGCCCTCTTTAAAACACTATTTACAGCAGGTTGATTGGACATTAAGTCGCTTGCTAGGATTTATTTTAAAAGCGTTAATTTACATTTTCCTCGTCAGTATGAGTATTGCAGTCATCAGTTTTGAATTACTCAATATTTTTGAATATCAAGATGGGTTCTCTGATGTATCAACCATCGAGATTATCTTTTTTATCTCATTTCTTGTGTTGTTAAAACGCTATTGGGTATATACAAAACAAACCTCACTTCGCTGGTGGCATATCATTAGCACCCCGTTTTTATGGCACGGAAAATTCATTACGGCTGCGTTACTTTGTGCCAGTACGATTGTTTTTATTGACCTATTCGAAGGTACCGAGCACTTTAAAAACCTGTTATTGCTAGAGCAAAGTTACGACCAAATCTTTTCTTTCAGCATTATATTACTGTGCTTGTATATTGCAGTTCCAAGCCAGGATCTGATTCTAAACCCAGGCTCAGACACCCCATTAGAAACCCCAAATAACGACAACGATACTAAACAAGCACAAACGGACGCTGAGGTAACAAATGCTCAATAAAAAACACGCCATGCTTGCTATTGCACTAGCGATCTTACCAATGGTTTCCAATGCTAAAAAACTCTCTCTGGTCGATAGCTGTGTTGAACTTATCAATATTTATGACTCCAAAAGTTCGAAACGATTGTTAGCGGCACAAACCACATCGCTATCAGAAAGTTTACGTGCAGGATACTGCTTGGGAGTGATTGACCAATATGAAAAGTCCGAATATGGCTGCCGTTCAGATTGGTATGAGCGAGCACAGTTTATTGCACGCGAGTCATTAAAAGATAAGCCGTTGCCAGAGCGAAAACTATTGGAGCTATCGTGTGAAATCTAACGATAGCTACATCTCAACGCCTGATGCAATTAAGAAGCTATTTAACATAAAGTTAGCCGAACATAAATCATTCAAAGATTTGGTGTACCCACTAGTAAGAAGCAAAGGTTTCTTTGAGGTTAAAAAAGAGCCTATGGCGCTGGGCTCAACAAAGAACAACTTGCTCATTGCAAGTAATAGCCTAACCAAACTCCATAATGCCGTTTTGCTACAAGGGTTCTTTGCTGATAGTAAACGAGTCAAAGAGATCTTTTCTCATTCTAAAAAACGCATAGAAGCGGCGGACTTTTTAGAAACAGTCGTCATGGGTAGACAATCTATTCTCGCAGTTGGCATTCAAACGACTACGCTGTCAGAGCTGATCGTAAAATTAAAATCAGAACACATCGACCTGAGTAAGGAAAAGTTACCAAAACCTTTTCAAGAGTTACCGCAACTTTCTCTTAATGGCGTAACCAGTGTAATGCAGGCTCTATTGGCTCAAAGCGCCTTGCTGACACAAGGTGAATCAATGATCATGCACTTTTTCAATCAGGATATAGAAAAAGCCTACCTTGCAGCATGCTCTCTAGGAAATACAACTCCTGCGCTGGCTCAATACCAAACCCTTATCAAGCAGAAATACCTCGAAGCCGTCGAGTTCGATGACCTATTAAATAATTTATTAAATTAGTTGTTGCGAGTGCAGTGCACTCAATCATTCTTGCTATCAGTTCATCAGGGAGAGCAAGAATGACTTCAACTAAACAGCTTATTGATACATTCCAATCTCAACTCCCTCCATGCTATGCAGAGCGAGCTTTCAGTATTGAAGCCCAACTCCGAGCTGGAGCTTTATACCCAAATTTAGGGGGTAAGAAGATCCGCTCTTGTCCGACCTATATTAGGTTTAAGTTGGGTAGAGGGTTCCGGTTTGTTTGGCGTGTTGCTCCTGATGGGCTTTATCCCAAAGCAATCACAACTAGGCAAGGATTTGAGCGAATCATTAAACAAATCCGCAAGGCTAGTTATTAAACAAGGAAATTGACAATGGCTAAGAAAATCACACCAGCAGACAATGCAGCAAACATCCCTAATGCCAACAAGGGAACAAGCGGCACTAACCGTCAGCATGATCAGAACAAAGGCAACCGCGGTAAACAACTAAACCCTAATCAACAAGGGAAGAAATAATATGCCAAATTCAAGTGATATGTCTCAAGACGAGCTCGATGTATGGTCAGATATCAACAACCCAAACAACGATACTGATATGGATGATTGGTCTGATGCACATAACCCAAATAATGATGATTATTTAGGTGATGACTAAGTAATAAGCGGCTCTCTAAGGAGCCGTTTTTTTTAACTTGTTCACAAGGCATTGATGGTTAGCCGTTTAGGCTCTCAATAAAAAGCCACACATCCCATTAATGAAATGTGTGGCTGTTTAGATCTGTTCTGCTACGAACTTAGATAAGTTTAGGGGTTACTCCATATCACCTAACAAGTAATCTTCATCGCTGCTCACTACTGCGCCGTGCTTCAAGAAGTTCTTACCTAGGATCATGCTGTATTCGAAGCGAGAACGGTCTTGAAGGTTTACCCTCACCTCTTTCTCTAGGTCTCCGAGCTTAACCTTCATTTCTACCACAGGGCGAATGTTCACCTTCTCGCCTTTCTTGGCTTTAATGCGCATTACATCAATCACTGGCTTGGTGAAATCTTGCTTATCGCCTTGGTTGTTTTGATAGGTAAAGCTCACCATGTCTTGGCCATCTTTCTTAAATCGTTTGATGTTGACTGCGTTCATTGAGCTTACATCGGCACCTGTGTCGAGCTTGGCCGGGAACTTCATGCCGTTCACTTCTACTACTTCAATATGCCCAACTTTAAACAGTGGTTCGGCTTTCAGAAGGTAATCAGAACGCGTATTAACGTAAACGCCTTCTTTTGCCATCTTCTTACCTAAAATAAAGTACGCTTCTTTCTCATTTGTATTAAGCACATCGATGGCAAACTCTTGCGTACGCACTTTTCCAGACACCGCAAACTCACCACTTACAACCGGACGAGTATCATCACCGACTTTAAGCTTCTTAATAATTGGCTTGGTCACCTTCTGCTTCTCACCATTTACATCCGTAAGATAAAATTCAACGGAAGCATCTTTGCCTTTACCTGTCATTTCAAAACTGTCGACCTTCAGCAAAGGTGTATTGACAGTGAAAGAAGCCACGGCCTTAAGCGGGAAGTTATCAATCGTAATGTCCTCTTCCGGAGAGATAATCATAGGCTCACCAGACTCAGCCACATCACTAAAGTTCTCTGAACCTTCGGATAAAATATTCTCAGCACTGGTATCAATCATGAAGAGTTCGCTGGCTGTGTTGGTTCCAAATCTCAACTGCGATTCACTACTCGAGCGCTCACGTAGGTACACCAGAACGTCTTTAGTCGTGTTTTCATCGAGTTGAACAGGCACATACACCAAAGGTCTCTTCTTACCGCTCACGCTTAACATACGAACCAACGGCAATGTCATCTCTTTTTGCTTGCCGTCGTTATCGAACATATCAAACGTCACTTCACTGTTCTTCTTATCTATATCGATGTCTTTTGCATGAAGGATGCTGTAGCGATTTTTTAATGAGAAGGTCGCGTTCATCGCCATTCCAGAGATAGACACCACCTCTTTTCGGCCAACAACGGTCGCGTTCTCTTGCTCTTGTAAATAGTCATAACCTGCAAACACCAGCGCGTTATCCGCAAGGAAGGTTTTACCAATCAGCACTGGCGCAGAGAAGTGGCTTCTGTCGGTCAGGTTAACGTCGGTTTTTAGCTCTTGGTCTGCAATGGTGAGCGACATTTTTACGGTAGGGCGATGCAAAGGCGTGCTGCTGGTGCGGCTGCGTATCATGCTGACACGCTCTAAAGGCGCTTCGATTAATACCATGTCTCCCGTCCGCGGGTTTTGAACCTTAAAAGACACCACAGCCTCATATTTCGCAAAGGTAGTGCCATCCCAATCATTGTAATCAACATCGGAATTGTTCAACAGGTCTTCGGTTAACGCCGCCATCAACTCTTGGTCTTTGAGATTTTGGTAATCGGGATTAGAGCTCTTCACATGAATGTCTTCAGCATGCATAGAAGTGGTTTCCGCACCGGTATCAATTTTACCAATGAAAGGAACGTCTTTTAGCCCTTGAACGCTAGATAGGTACACGTTCTCAGTGCGGCCTAATACTGCTTTACCATCGAGTTCGTAAGTGGGATTTTGAGTGGTAGGTGAAGTGTCAGTAGCCAAAGTGTATTGTGAAAAAAGTAGAGTGCTTAAAAGAGTTAGAGCCAAAGGTATCTTTTTCATTAGTTGGTCCGTTGTGATCAGTTCACTAATAATACTGGCGTTTCCGCGAAGAGTTCCCCCACCAGCAATGGTTCTCACATAACGTTAACGCTATGAGTTTTTCAATGACAAACCGATGACTTTGCGCTGCATTCGCTTATCGATTATTGACTAATGGATACCCAATAACCTTTTTCAATACTCGGTGTTCTATTGAAGAAATGAATACAAAAAAGGCCAACGACGAGCGCTGACCTTAGCGATTCAAAACACACCTGAAGCGAGTTTAACTTGCTAAAACACAAACGGTTCTAGATAAACATAGCACTAAAAAGTCCCGACTGTTTTCTTTGCACAGATAGCTCGAGCTTTTTCTGCGTCCTCACCTTTATTTTTGAGATAGCACTGTCGATAAGATTCGACGTAGCGCTCAAATAACACCTCGGCTTCAGGTTGTGGTTTAGAGAGCAGTTGGTTAACAAACTTTCTTGAGCCGACCTCAAAATGCTGAGTATCAATTGGGGAATTCCAATCCCCTCCCCAGATCATAAATCCGTGATGGGCAAACAGCTCCACAACATCTTCTGCCATGCCGCTGCGTTCTATTTCATTACGCGCACGAAAACGAGTACGGTTCACATAACTTGTCGCAGATTGTGAAGGCTTTACCGTGATTCTTCCGTTGCTATCAAACTCTAAGAAAGGGTTTTGAACTGGGTTGATGTCGATTGCCACACCATAGGCATGTTTCGACCAACCTCCTCCGCCTGTAATAGGACGAGCGTTAAAGGCGCTGCTGTTGTTCGCATCCATTGAGGCGCTATCATCACCTCTGAATTCACGCATTAGGCGAGCGGAATGAAGAGGAAAATTGCGCTGTTTGAGCTCTGAAAAGATTTGTTCAACAGCAGGCGCAATAACATCAAGCACGATCATATTGCCCTGTTGCGTTTCCCCTTTGAAACTAATGAAATCGAAATCCACTTTGGATAGTCGCTCACAACCAACGGGCGCACCACTACTCAAGACATTGTTCTTTTTCATCATGTCGCATTGCCATTGAGATATAGGAGCGACTTGGGCATAACTCACTGCACTGAGCACAGTGGCCAGCAAGCCGACAATAAAACGTTTCATATCAAAGACTCAAAAATAGTAAGAGTGAAAAGTAGCAGAGTTGGAAAATAACATATTAAGCCAAGTTGAGCGCCCGCTTTGTTAGCGCGTTTTATCCCAATAGACAATCTCTCGAATTCGTCCATTCTGGTCGACATCCGCTTCTCCACCAACATCAGAAGGCTCAGGTAAGGTCGATAATTGCGGAGCGTAATAGGCAACCAACATAAGTACGAACGCATCGTAAATATCGTCTATCGCGGCGTCTTTACGTTTGGTATTTGAAATGGCCAACGACAAGCGGTCACACCATTGAGGGGATAGCTGCTGAATAATAGAAAGCCGTTCCTCTTTGCCTTCTTGCGTTCGTTTTGAAAACGTCAGCGGTTCGTCTTTCAATGCTGCAAACACCACTTCAGGATGTGATTCCCTGATAGAAAGATTGGGATGAGTTTCAATGAGCTCATCAAGCTCGCGAATCTTGGGCACAATTCCCCAAGTCTGTTTAGAAAACTTCTTATCAAGCTGCTCCACATTGGCACTGCACGCCGCAATGTAATCGGTTTGGTAAACCGCCTCACGACACGGAACCGGAAACACCGAAGAACCACGTTTGCTGGTTAGAAAACGCCTTGCTGCTTTGTCACACAAGCGATCTGGAGTTTGTGCATCACTAAAACCAATAGGCATATCGATAAGCGCCGTTGAACCGATAAGATCACTCGCTAGCTCATCGAGGGTGTTTACCACTTTAAACGCAGGTATCTCATTGTCAGAGACAATCCAAGCGATCCAACCCGACTTGCAGCCATCAATTCCGATGTATTTCATTATGTTCTCGATGATTAGTTTGTTGAGGGTTATTTGGGATAACTAGCCCACTTAATGATCAGTGCCACTCACTAATCAGCAGTCTGCTTTTTACACCACGTACCTGCAAGCCCATTGCATCGAACACCTCTTCAAAGTCTCGACACTGCGCAGGGATGTTAGGTAACGAAAGCGCGGCTTCTGAAAAGAATTGTTGTTCAAAATGAGCCGAATCGTTCCAAGCGAGTTGCCACCACTCTAGAATCCTCGACTTAGACGAGCGCAGCTTTTCAGCCGTAGGAACTTTATCACTTTTACTTAAGTTCTCTTTGCTTGTAGTAGGAAAGAGGTTCCACTTATCGTTGTTTGGCCAGTAAGCGAAAGGCAAACAGTGATCAACGTGATACTCATTTTTTAATGATTTTCCACTCCACACGCTGACAATGTCGGCACGATCAGATCTAAGTTGCTCGACACGTTTACGCACATCGCGAGTATCATGGTTTTGATCGATCCATACCAAGCAGTCGTGATAAGTCTGTAGTGAAATGCTTCGCTGTCGGTTCAACTCGAAACGCTGCATCTCCATGACCCATTGATTCACCACCAGCGGTTCAATCCACGAGTGGTAGATTCTAAAGCACTCCCACAGGCTTTCATCGAGAGTAAAATAACCAAAACTTTCTAAGAACTCACTATCAATGACCAGTGATTCTCGGCTCTTCCGTCGTTTGTGAGGTGGGTATATATCGAATAGTCGGTTGTCTTTCGAGCCTTGATAAATGAAAGTCACAGGTCCTGATTTAATGGTACTGATCGTTTGTGAAAATAGCTTTTGTAGAGCCTTGGCTTCATCGCCGAGAAACATAGCGCCTATCGCTAGATCATCAGCTCTTAAGTGTTTGAGTTTATTCCAACCATCCTCTTTTACAAACCCAAGTCCCTTCGTTGTGTTGCTATTTTGCTGAATCCCAGCGCCTTCTATGTCGATATCAATCAGTCGCTTAAACTGCCTAACCCAATACAGAGCAACCAAGCCCACTGGTAGAGAAATTTTCCCATCAGTTCGATCAATCACAGCGCCTGAATGCGCATCAGCAATTCTCAGTAGAGTTCTCAACAAAGCCAACTTGTATGTGGCCGACTTGTTGTCATTCACAATAATGTGGCGCACCTTGTTCAAGTCACCGGAGCCATCGTCTGGTAGTGTCATCACCACGGTTTGCCACCACACCTCACTGCGGTTCAATGTATCTTGGCTATCATCAACATGACGAACCAACAAGGCGCTGTTTTTTGATAAACGCTCGAGCTCTTCAACCGAGACTTCATAGCCTTGTCGACTGTCTTGAAACTCCCCATGACGCAGAGTGATCACCAACTTGCCATTTGGAGCTAGCAAGTTAGACAACTTTCTAAATGCGCGCTCTCGATGAGACGGAGCGAGATGCATCCAAACCGCACTGACCAATATCAAGTCAAAACGCATTCCGAGGTTTTCAGTGCGGCTAAGCGAGGGAAGTGAATCATCAATCCAGGTAACACTTGGACCTGTATATTTCGAGCCTTGTTCGCGTAATGAAGCACTTGGTTCTATCGCAATAACATCAGATCCGGCCTTGTGCATCCATAGCGCATCACGACCGCATCCAGCACCGACATCGAGTACTTTATCGCCCACTAAAGGCCAATAAGCTTGCCAGCTTTTATGCACCGTCTCGAAGGTCACTGAGTTGTACTGCTGGCAAAGTGTGTGAGCATTTTTATCGTAAAAAGGAATCGATGAGGACATATGCGCTATTGGAGTAAGGAGTCTATCTCAATAGTAATGGGGAGCTTAGGCGATTGCTAGCAGCTCATGTAAGTTCAGCCACACCAATCAGCATTTATCGTTAGTGACTGTTTTATATCAATATCCACCTAATGAGTTCATCAGGCGAGTCACACCTCGAATTGATCTCGTCAGAAAAACAAAAACAAACAAGGTGCAAGCTGACGTGCGAACAGAGATAATTGTTTGAAGATGATTAACTCGCCTCAAGCACCTAGCCGATAAAGACTAATGAACACATACTCACACATAGACACCCCGTTCAACCTGCGCCACACCTGTTGGTTTTGTGGTGAGCCTTCCAGTAACCTTGTTGAATTTCCTAAGACAGCGCAGGCAGTTGCCAAGATTGGCCATTCACCGATAGCACTGCCGGCTTGTAATGAGTGTGCGAGAATTAACTATTCAAAGAATCTGACCTCAATTTGGTCTGTGCGCGATCAGATAAAACACACTCTGATAGACAAGTACGCTAAGCACCTTGGCATCGGTGAGAACTGGACGGAGCAAGAGCTTATTGATTCTGATTTCTCGGGTTCGACGCTCGGTGGGTTTGGGCGCAGCGCTTGGAAGATGTATCAAATCGCCAAGCAACGCGTCGATTATAAAGGCTGGCCTTTGTCGGTTGATGACATCCCACTTGAGGTATACGACGAAACCAGTGGCTTTGAGTTTGACGGTACTCGTTATGCCTCAATCAATTCATGTATCGACTATTTCACCAAGGCAGCAGGCGTAGACAAAGAGCTGTTGTCGCAGCTTGTCGACATCGTTTCATCAGAAAGGTTTAGCTACGCACTGCGAATCGCCAAGCTGAACAAGAATGTCTCTAATACCAAGCGCTCGGAGATCGTCGAAGAGGTGCTGCAACAGGAGTCTGAACAAGAAGAGATACTGCTTGAGCAAGCTAATTCAATGTTTAACCCAAACGTCGAAGAGGTGAATATTTCAGGCTCAATAGCGCCTGTGTTTGCTATTCAGTGGGCCCTGGCTAACAAGGTTAAAGATTTAGCCCACCTTTGTGCTCTCGAAGATGAGTATTTTGACTATTTCGAGCACCTCGGCGGCCCTGCCGCTTTCATGTCTTATAACGGCCTACAACTCTACTTAGAATCGCGTCAAGATCCGGAATGGGTAGAAAAATCGGATCCAAATAAACAGTATTGGTGATCATGAGCCATTACTGGTGAACACGTGTAAACTCGATAACTGTGTCAAACATCCATTGTTAGTCCTTGTTTTATATAAAGATCTAAAAATAGCCCCCTATCACAGTTAATTGTTGCAATTCGGTTAAATAGAGTGAAGACTTCAAGCATCTAAAACTATTTAATCACTGCCATCTTGCGGTGAGTAAGGAGTGAATTGTGCTTGCTGTTCTTCGTATTATTTTGGCTACGGTGTTTATTATTTTCACCACTCTATGTGCTTTTGTTTACTGCTTGTTTAGCCCCAAGAACCCCAAGCATGTGTACGTTTTCTGTCGTTGGTTCAACCAACTCCAAAAGATCATCGGTGTAAAACTGGTGCAGCGCGGCCTAGACAATGCCCCAACACCAGAAAACAGCGTCTACATCTCTAACCACCAAAGCATATTGGACTTTGTGACCGATCCAGGAATGCTAAGACCGCGCACCGTTTCATTGGGCAAGCGCGATTTGTTGTACGTGCCTTTCTTTGGCCTGCTGTATTGGATCACCGGTAACATCATGATTAACCGCGAAGATAAGTCCAAAGCACGCGATACCATCAAACAAGTGGCGGAAGCGATTCATCAGAGAGATCTGTCTGTTTGGGTTTACCCGGAAGGAACCCGTAGTAAAGGACGTGGACTATTGCCATTCAAAACGGGCGCTTTCCGAATGGCAATCGAAGCTGGTGTGCCTATCACCCCGATGTGTACCAGCACCACGCACAATAAGATCGACTTGAATCGAGCCAATAATGGCATTGTGATCACCGAGATGCTGGAACCTATCGATGTATCCGGATACAAGCTTAGCGACGCAAGAGAGCTGGCCAATCGCTGTCACGCACTCATGGCAGAGAAAATAGCAGAGCTTGATGCCGAAGTGGCTCGTTTAGAGGCGCAGCAAAAAACAGAGTTGGATTCAGATCGTTCTTCTACGAACTAACTCGCAACGAAACCACTGAGTCATCGCTCAGTTACTTAAAAAGACACTCAACGATCGCAACTCTCATTGTTCTTGTTTTACTTGCTGGCGCTTATCCGCAAAATAAAAACAGGCGTTATCTGCCTTATAGAGCAATGGGAGTAAACGATGGAAGTGATTCACCATGGTGGCAAACATACTGTCACAGGATCTTGTCACGAATTAAGAGATTCAGGCCAAGCGGTGCTCATCGATTGTGGCCTTTTTCAAGGTTTAGATCTTCAAGGTAAAAAGCTTCAAGGTGCGGACACTCGCCCTCTTGATATTGAATTTGAAACATCCCACCTCAACGCTCTGCTGCTGACCCATACTCACATTGATCATATTGGCCGATTACCTTGGTTACTCGCCAGTGGGTTTAACCAACCGATTTATTGCACGCAAGCCACCGCTGAACTTGCCCCTTTAATGATTGAGGATGGCTTAAAGCTGCAAGGACTCAGCAATAAACAGTCGAAGCTGATACTCAAAAAGATTCATTCGTTAATTGCTCCCAAGCCTTACGGGGAATGGTTTCCAATCACGTCTAAACAGCAAAACAACGGAAAGGATCATGATAGGCCAAATACTCTGTATGCTCGCTTTCAACCTGCGGGGCACATCTTAGGTTCTGCCTATATCGAGATTAAGTTACCCAACCAAGAGGTGGTAGTCTTCTCTGGCGATTTGGGCCCAAGTAACACACCACTACTGCCCGATCCTAAGCCACCACGACAAGCCGACTATCTGTTTATCGAATCCACTTATGGCACCAGTACTCATGATGATATCGCTACGCGAGCTGAGCGCCTCAAAGCAATCATTGATCGTTCACTGCTCGACGGTGGCGTTATTCTAATTCCGGCCTTCAGTATCGGCAGAACTCAGGAACTGCTGTTTGATATCGAGCACCTGATCTTTGAGCATCAACTCAGTAGCGATATTCCTATTATTCTCGATTCTCCGATGGCTCAGAAAGTGACACGTTCATACCGACGCTTTAAAGAGTTGTGGGGACAAGAAGCAAAGCAGCGTCTTGAACTGGAACGCCACCCACTCGCTTTTGAGCAGTGCATTACCGTCGATGGACATAGAATGCACAAGAAAATCGTGAATCGCCTCAAGTCGACAGGTGAACCTGCGATTGTGGTCGCAGCTTCTGGGATGTGTCAGGGTGGCAGGATAATGAACTACTTATCTGCCTTGCTTCCCGATAAACGAACCGATGTAATTTTAGCGAGCTATCAAGCGCACGGGACGCTCGGACGAGAGCTGCAACAAGGCGAAATGCAGGTTTCTATTGATAACAAAGACGTTGAGGTTAATGCTCAAATTCATGGCATGTCTGGCTATTCTGCCCATGCTGATAAAGAGGATCTTTACCAATTTATAGACGGCATCGCGACTCCACCGAAAGAGGTGCATTTGATTCACGGCGAGCCAAATACTCAGTCTGAGTTCGCTCAAGCTTTGGTTGGAAAAGGATTTACAGTCGTTTAAAACAGGCGATTAATTCACGATTTCTGATTGCGGTAATCCTTACGGAAAGTTCTAAAAATCACTACTGATATTTTAAATAATACCTCCCCTTAAACCTGCCTAATTTCACTATATCGGTGATATATTCTTGCATCTTTACCGTCGTAATGTGTTAACAGTCATTAGTACTGAACAACGTTTCCTCTCATTTTTCTTCTATTTTCCCTTCTGACACATATTGTGAGTTTCGAAAATTTGTATTAATCACTATTTATTCACTTTACAAACCGACACTAAAAACAACTAATTGCATATCAATTTTAATGGAACGATTATCAAATTAGCACTAATCGTTAACAAACACCCCCTGTAACATGCTTTATGTCACAGTAATCCTAATAGGCAGTTAAATAATTTAACACTCGGGTTACAAGTGAAGTATTGTGTTGTTCGAAAAACAATCATAAGCAAAACTAACAGGGAAAATACTCATGCAGTCATTCGTTGATTTTTTGAATGGAATAATCTGGAGTCCAGTACTTATCTACCTATGTTTAGGTGCAGGTTTGTTCTACTCCATCATGACTCGATTTGTTCAAATCCGTCACTTCTTTGAAATGTGGCGCTTGCTACTATCGGGTAAAAGCTCATCAAAAGGCATCTCGTCTTTCCAAGCTCTAGCCGTTTCGCTATCTGGCCGTGTCGGTACAGGTAACATTGCTGGTGTTGCTGCCGCTATCGGTTTCGGTGGCCCAGGTGCCGTATTCTGGATGTGGGTTGTAGCCTTCTTTGGCGCCGCAACTGCTTACGCAGAATCTACGCTAGCTCAAATCTACAAAGAAGAAGACGAAGGCCAGTTCCGTGGTGGTCCGGCTTACTACATTGAAAAAGCAATGGGTCAGAAGTGGTACGCATGGATCTTCGCTATCGCGACTATTTTTGCATGTGGTATTTTGCTTCCAGGTGTTCAGTCAAACAGTATCGGTAATGCTGTAGAAGCTGCATTTGGCTCAGGTGACATGATTGAAACAGCTGTCGGTACATTCAGTTTCGCTAAAATTTTCACCGGTACTGTTGTTGCTATCATTCTTGCTTTCATCATCTTTGGTGGTGTTAAACGTATTGCGAACTTCACACAGATCGTTGTTCCTTTCATGGCATTGGCTTACATCATCATCGCGTTCGTTATCATCCTGCTAAACATCAGCCAAGTGCCAACTGTTTTCGCAATGATTGTTGGTGATGCATTCACACCTATGGCAGGCTTCGGTGCTGCAATTGGTTGGGGTGTTAAGCGTGGTGTTTACTCAAACGAAGCGGGTCAAGGTACTGGTCCTCACGCGGCAGCGGCTGCAAGTGTTGATCACCCAGCTCAGCAAGGTTTGGTACAAGCGTTCTCTATCTACATCGATACTCTTCTAGTATGTTCTGCTACAGCGTTCATGATCATCATCACTGGTGCTTACAACGTTCATGGCGGCGCTGAGGGTGTGTTCCTTGTTCAGAACCTAGCAGCAAACATTGGCGCGAATGGTCCTGTATTTACACAGCTTGCTATTGAAAGTGCACTACCAGGCATTGGTAAGCCATTCATCGCATTTGCTCTGTTCTTCTTTGCATTTACAACGATTCTTGCTTACTACTACATCGCAGAAACGAATATTGCTTACCTACGTCGTACCATCAAGGTCCCTGGCATGATGTTCGTACTTAAGCTTGTTCTTATCACTGCAGTTTTCTATGGCACAGTTAAAACAGCGAACCTTGCATGGGCAATGGGTGATGTTGGTGTTGGCTTGATGGCATGGTTAAACATCGTTGGTATTCTGATCATCTTCTTCATGTCTAAGCCTGCGCTTAAAGCTCTAGCTGACTACGAAGAACAGCAGAAACAAGGCGTAACTGAGTACACGTTCAACCCTGTAAAACTAGGCATTAAAGGTGCTACTTACTGGGAAGAGAAGTACAAGCGTAAGACAGGCAAGTCTCCTGAAGCAGAAGCTGCAGACACTAAACCTGTAGAGCAACCTTCAGCTTAAGCTTTCCTTAGCAAATAGGTCGCTTTAAAAAAATAGCGCTATTATTAACGCATAAAAAAGGGGTTAGCCATTTCGGCTAACCCCTTTTGTTTTATTCATAACCAATAAATGGCTTATAACAAACTAACTGTTCCCGAGTTAGAGTATTAAGCAGCGATTTCTTGTGTTGCCATTTGAGGTGCTTTCTTCTCACCGATAGGCAGTACTGTGCGGCCGTATTCGTTGTTGATTACTTGTGCCATTGCAAAGTAAATAGCTGAAGCGCCACAGAAGATACCTTCAAAACCAGCGATAGTGCCGATTAGTTCGCTGCCAGTGAAATCACGAGCTGCAAGTAGGAAGAACAAGATAGTTAATGAACCGAATACTACTTGTTTCGCCACTGGGTAGCATAGAGAACCGATGAACATGAAGCCTGTGAAGATGCCCCATAGTAGTAGGTACCAACCCATGAATGCTGCAGGGCTTGCAGGTAGGCCCATGTAAGGCATCACGATTAAACCAACCAAAGACAACCAGAATAGGCCGTAAGAAGTAAACGCAGTTGTACCGAACGTGTCACCACGTTTGAAACACATTGTGCCCACGATAACTTGGCTCAAACCACCGTAAAAAATACCCATAGCAAGAATCATTGAATCGATTGGAAAGAAACCTGCGTTGTGGATATTAAGAAGAATAGTGGTCATACCGAAACCCATTAAGCCTAGTGGCGCTGGGTTAGCTAGTTTGGTCGACATTGCGAATTTACCTTATTAAAGTGGTTGATTAAAAAAAAACGATAAAAGTTGTCAGAAAATTTTAATCTATAAACCGTACAACTAGGTAATCCAGTTATCGAAAACTAAGATTGTGTAAATGATCTTATGGAAAATTAGTTTCATAACAACGCTAATTAATTCATAGAACCTATAAATGAACAAATTCCCTGTCGCGCTATGAAAAAGATGCGAGTAACGAGATGCGAAAAGAGTCTTTAGATTCGAGTAAGCGGGATAAGAGGAGCAGGTCTCGATTGAAGCGTCATTCCAGAATCGAGGGACGAGATATCTGGAATCTCCTCTTCGATATAAGCACGTTTGGCGCACTAAAGAGATTCCCTATCACGTTCGTTCCTCACTGTAGGGAATGACGGAAGTTTGCTTAGATGCGAGTAAGTGAAATGAAGAACAAGAGAGCGAGCTTTTCGTTACTCGTTTACTCGCATCCCGTATCTAGTCTCTCATTTGTAATCTTAAATTACGCTTGTTGTGGTTTAGATTCAGGCACTTGAGATTGAACTTCTGAAGAAGCGTTTTTACTCGCATCGCGCTTGGCTAACAACGTCACGACAATCAACTGAGCAACAAGAGCACCTAATACAACCAATGCACTTCCCGTAAAGCCTGCGACTACAAAACTAATCAGAGCAATAGAGCCGTTCATCAATGCGTAAGGTAGCTGCGTCTTAAAGTGTTCAAACTGATCACACCCTGCCCCGGTTGAAGAAAGAATCGTGGTTTCAGAGATCGGTGAGCAGTGATCACCAAACAAGCCACCAGACAACACAGCACCAATTGCGACGAGTAGTGGAGCATCTATCGCAATCGCAGTTGGAATAACCAATGGCATCATTATCGCGAAGGTTCCCCACGATGAGCCCGTTGCGAATGAGATAATAGCCGACAGTAAAAAGGCTACAGCAGGAACTAACCAGTAAGGGAAACCGCTCTGCGCTTGCTCAGCAATATAAGCCGCTGCACCCAACTCTTTACCAACGGTGCTTAATGCCCAAGCCAGTACCAAGATGATCGCGACTGGCATCATGTTTCCCATACCTTTTAAGTACACAGAAACACCATCTGAAAGCTTTCTTACACCGTAGTAAGCCATTAGCGAGATTAAGGTAATCGCCGCAAAGAAATAAGCCGATGATAACGCCGCTCTAAATGATGAACCTGCGACCTTTTGGAACGGGAAGCCTTGTGGAACCAACATGGCACACAACACCACCAGCATCACTAACAATGGTGCCCAGACAAAAGATGCCTTTGCATTTTTATGCGAGAACGGATTTAGTGATTCGTTATTCACGCCAGAGTTAATTCCCGCCTGGCAATCACGCTCGGCTTTTGCCATTGGCCCAAAGTCTAAACCTTTAACGGACACAAGCGGAACGATGAAAATCGCAAGAAATGCGTAGAACTGAAAAGGAATCGCACCGATGAAGGCATCCCAATCGGACATGTTGACATTCAACGCCGTGAACTCTTTCTGAATAAGGCTCATGATGTAAACACCCCATCCAATGAAAGGGATAAGAATAGCAACGGGCGACGAGGTTGAATCAATGATGAATGCTAGCTTCTGTCTAGAAAGTTTCAGTTTATCGAAAAGGGGACGAAAAACAGGGCCAACAATTAAAGGGGTGCCTAAGTCTGAGAAAAATATAACGATTCCACCCAACCATGCTGACAATTGAGCTTGGCATTTATTGCTTACCCACTGAGTCACTCGCTTTGCAAACGCGACGCCACCACCGGACTTTTCCATCAATGCGACAAAGCCACCGATGAATACCAACAGCATGATCACACCAGCGTTATAGCTGTCGGTAAGTTGAGGGACTAGGTAACCTTTCACCATGGTACCAAACGTATCAAGCGGGTTAAGTTCGCTAAACATGCCAGTCAGCATTGCAACACCACTCAGCACACCAGCAAAAAGGCCTATCACCACATTCCTTGTCGCCAATGACAACACCAAAGTAATCACAATGGGGATGAGTGACGTGATATCTGTCTGTTCCATAGGTACACCTTAACCCTAAAATAAAAGAATAAATATAAATTAAATTTGAATATAAATTCACAAGCATCATTTGTACAGAACTTTATCCTCTAACTGGATAATTAGTCTTTAAATGCGCTTCAACATAGCCAAATAGACCAATCACCCTGCTTAAATAGCCAAGTTCGAAACGGAAAAAAGCCGAAAGTAGAAACTTTCGGCTTTTGATTATTTATATCGCTATGGTCGTACTACTGAGCTCGTAACTTAGGCCACCTCTTCAGTATTCAGACTATCAATTACAGCTGATTTCATCCCAGAACCAATTCGATTGAACTGGGCTTTCCCATACACCCGGGCCGTTTTTAGCCACGAAGCACTTGCCGTTATGCGTCACTTTGTCGCCATTACTCACTTGGCTAACGCCCGCTTGCCACGTAATAAATTCAGATGGATCGACAACCACTGGCGGTTCTGTCACAGGTGGTTCAACGGGTGCAGGGTCTACTGGTTCTGGATCGACAGGGGCAGGATCAACAGGCGTTGGATCTGTCACAACTGGTGGTGTTGGCTCGCCCGCTACTAGTTTCCAAGGGCCACCATTGGCAGGGTCATCCCCTTGTGTCCACCATTTCGCTTCATAGGTTGCGCCGTTATGCGTCACTTGGTCACCCGCGTTGTAAACCTTGGTCGCACTCCAACCATTACCACCCGGATCAGTACCAGGATCTACCGGATCCAGCTTATCGACCACTTTCACTTCAGGCCAACTCGCATGAGAACCATAGAAGTTGGTCACACACTTCTCGTAATCACCAGCCACCAGTGCGGAATAAGCCGTTTGAAAGCCCACTAGCTCACACTCAAATGAATACCCTTCTGGGCGGTCTGCGTAGTATTTCCAGTTACCATCCCAGTTGGTGTACAACACATCCGTTGCTCCGTTGAGATTCAAGCTTCCGTAAGGCGTTTGCTGCCAACATGTATTGGCTTCATCGGCTTCTACAGGAATTTCATAGTGCGCGGCTAACCCTTCCCAGTAACGAATACGGTTAACGGGTTGGCCTTTGTCTTTGTTCTGCTCGCCACATTCAATACCACCATTGATCACGTTGATTGTGGTACCAAAGCCATAGCCAATACCCGCATCCAATTCACGTTGAGATGGTGTCCATGTTCGGTCAATTACATGCAGCATTGCCGGTTTAGGCGCTTGTGGTGTTAAAAAGAACCAGATAGCAGACGCTAAGTTCAACCAAGAATCCGCCACTAAGCCCGGATTGTTGAGAAGCACCGTCGCATCGCCATCGAACATCACTTCAGAGAACGCGCCGTAATTAAAATGGTAAGAAAGCTGTTTAGCACCACGTCCGAAGTAACCCTGCCCCGCAGCACATGGCCAACGGGCATTCTGCCAATCATTCTGACCACAACCTGTGGTGTAACCTTCTTGGCCTTCAGACCAACCCATTTCGCGAACATGCACCAGCGCTTGCTGCCACTCTTCTAGAGCTAATGGATTATCAGAGGTGTTGCCTATCGCGATGTGCCCACCCGTCTCTTGTGAAAAGTGAGCAAAGGCCGTGATGATGGATTTCTTACAGATGGCGTCTGAGTCACGGCCATCTGTGTACTCTCCACAGAACGCTGGGAATTTACCGATCGCACGTAAGAAGCGAGTGTAGGTGTATTCTGGCGCTGCCATTTGAGTGAGGAAGTCCCATTCAGATTGAGGGAACACGCGCTCTACACGCTTTACGTTTTCAGGATTCGAAGGTGAACCGGGTTCAATCGCTTCAACGATGGTGTTCGGGCGAGTTTGAAGGGCCTGTGACCAGATCGCATACATAGGATCGGATGTTTTCGCTTGTTCAGCAGCTTGTAGAGCCGACTTTTCAACAAGGTAACCATTCGGGTTTTGCGGATCAGGTTGAATGTTCAAAGACGCATGACTTTGCGCTGCTAAAGTGCAGCCCAGTACTGTCGCCAAATATTTGATTTTTAACATGATGGATTCTCTTATCTGTCCTTAATAAGTCCATCAAAGAGTATGCTTCACATGTGAAATGGCCTAGCTGTAGCTGTGTGAATTTATAAAAAGTGCGAGTGATCTTTTTGATATATGGCTCAACACAACAAAGCGTCTCATGGTTTCTTGAGCTGATATCTAGTTTCCAACTCATTTGGTTTCTAGTTATTGTTCATTTGATTTCGAGGTATTGCTCATAAGCCTTTAATGTAATGAATCAATATAATCAATCGAAAAGAAAAAAGCCCCGAACTGAGTTCGAGGCTTAAGATCTTAATCAAAGCTGGTTAAATCTCTAAGAGATTATTCCCACTCGATAGTTGCTGGTGGCTTACCAGAAATATCGTAAACAACACGTGAAATGCCGTTAACTTCGTTGATAATACGGTTAGAAACCTTACCTAGGAAGTCGTATGGTAGGTGTGCCCAGTGAGCAGTCATGAAGTCGATAGTTTCTACAGCACGTAGAGATACAACCCAATCGTACTTACGGCCATCGCCCATTACGCCAACTGAACGTACTGGTAGGAATACCGTGAATGCTTGAGATACTTTGTGGTAAAGGTCAGCAGCGTGAAGCTCTTCAATGAAGATCGCATCTGCGCGACGCAGTAGATCACAGTACTCTTTCTTCACTTCGCCAAGTACACGAACACCTAGACCTGGACCCGGGAATGGGTGGCGGTAAAGCATGTTGTATGGAAGACCAAGCTCTAGACCGATCTTACGTACTTCATCTTTAAACAGCTCACGTAGAGGCTCAACAAGGCCCATTTCCATATCATCAGGAAGACCACCAACGTTGTGGTGAGATTTGATTACGTGTGCTTTACCTGTCTTAGATGCAGCAGACTCGATTACGTCTGGGTAGATAGTACCCTGAGCAAGCCATTTAGCATTCTTCAGTTTCTTAGACTCTTCATCGAAGATATCTACGAATACGTGACCAATGATCTTACGCTTAGCTTCTGGTTCAGCTTCGCCTTCAAGAGCATCAAGGAAACGTTGCTCAGCATCTACTTTGATGATGTTTAGGCCAAACTTGTTGCCGAACATCTCCATAACCTGCTCACCTTCGTTTAAACGAAGAAGGCCGTTATCAACAAATACACATGTTAGTTTGTCGCCGATAGCGCGGTGAGCAAGCATCGCAACTACAGATGAATCAACACCACCAGAAAGACCAAGGATAACTTCGTCGTCACCTACTTGTTCTTTAATACGTGCAACTGCATCTTCAATGATTGAAGCTGAAGTCCACAGACCTTCACAACCACATACGTTAAGAACGAAGTTCTCAAGCATTTTCAGGCCGTTTTTAGTGTGTGTTACTTCTGGGTGGAATTGAACACCGAAGTACTTCTTCTCTTCGTTTGCCATTGCAGCGTATGGGCAAGTGTCTGTTTCAGCGATCTTTGTGAAATCAGCTGGAATCTCAACTACTTTGTCGCCGTGGCTCATCCAAACATCTTGAGTAGACTCAAGGTCAGCGAAAAGTGCAGATTCACCAGTTACTTGTACAGCAGCGTAGCCGAACTCGCGTTCAGTAGACGTTGCTACTTTACCGCCAAGTTGCTCAGCCATAGTTTGCATGCCGTAGCAGATACCGAATACAGGAACACCTGAATCAAATACGTACTGAGGTGCACGTGGAGAGTTCTCTTCCGTTACACTTTCAGGGCCACCAGATAGGATGATACCGTCTGGATTGAATTCACGAATATCCGCTTCTTCTACGTCCCAGCTCCAAAGTTCACAGTAAACACCGATCTCACGAATACGACGAGCTACTAGCTGTGTGTATTGAGAACCGAAGTCCAGAATTAGAATACGTTGGTCATGAATATTTTTAGTCATTGTAAGCAGTCTTATTGGCTATGTGATAAAACGGAGGCGAGTTTACTCACCTCTGATTAACTCTTCAAGAAATAAAGCAAACGTTTTCGTTAGATATCTTTAACCACGTGTTTTGAGAAAATCGGACTTTTAACAAAACAGGCGGTAGATATAATACCAATCACAGTAAGTAAGTGTTCAGGAATAGCGTAGGAAAAAAGCCTGAGAACGAGGCAGGATTTTCTGATAAGTAGTTATTCTACAATCAAAAATTCTAACGAAGTTATCGAGGTTTTTAACAAGCTAGGATGACCAGTTATTTACTACGATTGGTATATTAATGTGCCGACTAAATCAGCACATTATTCAAACGTTTGGACGTATTATTAACCTAAACGGTAGTTAGGTGCTTCTTTCGTGATTTGAACATCGTGTACGTGAGATTCTTTCATGCCCGCACCAGAGATACGAACAAACTCAGCTTTAGTACGCATGTCTTCAACAGTTGCAGAACCCGTTAGGCCCATGCTTGAGCGTAGACCGCCCATCTGTTGGTGAACGATCTCTTTTAGACGACCTTTGTATGCGATACGACCTTCAATACCTTCTGGAACAAGCTTGTCTGCAGCGTTGTCAGATTGGAAGTAACGGTCAGAAGAGCCTTGAGACATAGCGCCAAGAGAACCCATACCACGGTAAGACTTGTAAGAACGACCGTTGTAAAGGATAACTTCACCCGGTGCTTCTTCAGTACCAGCGAACATTGAACCAACCATCACACAAGATGCGCCAGCAACGATAGCTTTACAGATATCGCCAGAGAAGCGGATACCGCCATCTGCGATTACTGGAATACCGTATTCGTTTGCAACTTCCGCTGCGTCTGCGATTGCTGTTACTTGAGGAACACCAACACCAGTAACGATACGAGTCGTACAGATTGAACCTGGGCCGATACCAACTTTAACTGCACTAACACCCGCTTCGATAAGAGCACGTGCGCCAGCACCAGTTGCTACGTTACCACCGATGATTTGTAGATCAGGGTATGCAGCGCGAGTTTCGCGGATACGGTTAAGTACGCCTTCAGAGTGACCGTGTGAAGAGTCGATAAGTAGAACGTCTACGCCAGCTTCAACTAGAGCAGCAACACGCTCTTCGTTACCAGCACCAGCACCAACAGCTGCACCTACACGTAGGCTGCCGCGCTCATCTTTACATGCGTTTGGTTTACGTTCTGCTTTGTGGAAATCTTTTGCAGTGATCATTCCAGTCAGTTGGAAGTCATCATTTACAACAAGAACTTTTTCAACACGCGCTTCGTGCATTTTCTCTTGAACTTCTTCACGAGTTGCACCTTCTTTAACAGAAGCAAGGCGAGCTTTAGGCGTCATTACTACATCAACTTTCTTAGAAAGGTCAGTAACAAAGCGAACGTCACGGCCAGTAATGATACCAACCAATTCGTTTGTTTCAGTAACAACAGGGAAACCGGCGAAGCCGTGTTTTTTAGTAAGGGCTACAACATCAGCGATTGTCGCGTCAGGGCTTACAGTTACTGGGTGAGAAACCACACCAGCTTCGTAAATTTTAACCTGGCGAACCATTTCAGCTTGCTGCTCGATTGACATATTCTTATGAATAAAGCCAATACCACCTTCTTGCGCAAGGGCAATTGCTAGGCGTGCTTCCGTAACAGTATCCATCGATGCAGAGATCATTGGGATGTTTAAAGAAATGTTTTTCGTTAACTGAGTGCGAAGATCAGCTGTGTTCGGAAGAACGGTTGAGTGTGCTGGGACGAGTAAAACGTCATCAAAAGTTAAAGCTTCTTTTGCGATTCGTAGCATTTGCAATATCTCACAACAAAGGTGTTAAAAGGAGTAAACCCAACTTTATCGTTTCGCATAATAAAGTGATTTGGATTTGATATTGCAGACGGATTATACGCACGGCGAAATCGCTTGGCTACACATTTTTGTATTTTTAATTTGCATTTACCCCCTTGCTATGTATTATATTGCCGCTATCTTCCATACTCACGCCCTGTGAGATTCCAAGAAAGACCTTCCTTCAAGGAAAGATAGTGCTTCTATGACTAATCCAAACATCTTTACTGTTTCTCGCCTCAACTCAGAGGTTCGTCTCCTATTAGAAAACGAAATGGGAATAGTCTGGCTCGTTGGTGAAATCTCAAACTTCTCTGCACCTGTCTCTGGTCACTGGTACCTCACGCTAAAAGACTCTCGCGCTCAAGTTAAATGCGCCATGTTTCGTGGCAATAACCGCCGTGTGACCTTTAAGCCTCAGAACGGCAATCAAGTTTTAGTCAAAGCTCGCCTATCTCTTTACGAGCCACGCGGTGACTACCAACTGATCATCGAAAGCATGCAGCCAGAGGGTGACGGTAAACTTCAGCAAGAATTTGAAAAGCTGAAGATGAACCTTGCCGCAGAAGGACTGTTTGCTCAATCAAGTAAGCAAGCTCTTCCTGAACACCCAAAACGTGTTGGCGTTATCACATCTAAAACCGGTGCAGCGCTGTTTGATATTCTTGATGTACTAAAAAGGCGCGATCCTTCGCTACCGGTTGTGGTTTACCCGACCATGGTTCAAGGCGAAGAGGCGGCGATTCAGATTGCCCAAGCGATTGGACGCGCTAACGAACGCAATGAATGTGATGTGTTAATCGTCGGCCGTGGTGGCGGCTCACTGGAAGACCTATGGTGCTTCAATAACGAGATCGTAGCTCGCACAATCGCAGCAAGCCAAATCCCGATTATCAGCGCCGTTGGCCACGAAGTGGATGTCACTATCGCTGATTTCGTTGCCGATATGCGTGCCCCAACGCCATCAGCTGCCGCAGAATTGGTTAGCCGTGATAACAGTCATAAAGAACAAGCTTTCGCGTCTAAACGTGCTCGCTTAGTCAGTGCGATTCGTCATGTGTTAATCAAACAGGCGCAATCAACTCAAACGTTGAAATACCGCTTAGAGAAGCAACACCCTAGCTACCAACTTCAAAAGCAGAGTCAGCAGCTTGATGACCTAGATATGCGTTTGCGTCGTGGTATGACTCAATACCTAAAACAGCATGCACAGCGTGTTGAACGTAAACAGCACCAGCTTCAATTGAACTCGCCAGTGAAACGCCTTGGCGAACAGAAACTGCATCTGCAACGTTCAGAGCAAAAGCTATTGGATGCAATGGACAAGACATTACTAACCACTCGCCACCAGCTCGCTATGGCTGCAGAGAAGTTAGAGACCGTTAGTCCACTGGCAACCCTAAAGCGTGGCTACAGCATTACTCATTCAGAATCGAGCAAGACGGTATCATCGATTAACGATGTCGAAGTCGGTGAAGTGATCACCACTCAAGTTGAAGACGGTGTGATTGAGTCGCAAGTGACCACAAGAGTGACTAAGAGCGAGCTTTAAGTTCGACCTAACGTTTCAAACCAGAAAGCCCTATCGATAATCGACAGGGCTTTTTAGTATCTAACGCTTTCAAAAAACTAACCTATTCCAACCCTACTCAGTAGTAGAAGGCTCCTTCATGGTTAGCATCCCTTCAGTCACAATAAAGTTGATGATGAAGTCTAGCCCTTGGCTCTCTTTGAGGTTGGTGAACACGTATGGCTTGGTTGGACGCATGCGTTGTGTGTCTTGCTCCATCACCTCAAGTGACGCACCCACATATGGTGCTAAATCGATCTTATTGATAACCAGCAGATCAGAACGCGTAATACCCGGTCCGCCTTTACGTGGGATCTTCTCCCCTTCCGCTACATCAATCACGTAGATGGTAAGATCGGCTAATTCAGGGCTGAACGTCGCACTCAAGTTATCACCGCCACTTTCGACGAATACCACATCGAGGTTCTTATGCAGCTTGGCAAGCTCTTCTACCGCAGCTAAGTTCATCGACGCATCTTCACGGATCGCCGTGTGCGGACAGCCACCCGTTTCAACACCAATAATACGATCTGGTTCTAGAGCCTCTGCTCGCGTAAGTATCTTGGCATCTTCTTGAGTGTAGATGTCGTTGGTTACCACTGCGATATTGAGCTTGTCGCGAATCGCTTTACAAAGCACTTCTAATAGCGCTGTTTTACCAGACCCTACCGGGCCGCCAATACCAATTCGAAGTGGTTGCTTATAACTTTCCATTGTCTACTTCCTTATATTCTTTTTGCTACATCGTTCGCGCTAACCGCTACGAACGAAATAGTCGTGTGTATTGTGTTTCGTGCAATGAACTCGCTAATGCCATCGAAGGCGAAAAGCTGCCTATCATCCAATCTTCTATCGTGCGGGCCTTTTCGATCACCTCAGGAAAGGTGTTGGTGATATTAATCAATGCCAACTGACCATCGGTTTGACCTAAAGGCACTAACTTGACCCCTGCGGTAACGATGTTTTCAAGCCAACTCCATAAATAACCCTGCTTGAGGCTCTCTAAATCAATACCCCAATGCTGAGCCGCCATACACATGCCCAACAATTGGTTTGGATGACTATCAACAGAATCCACCAGCGAAATATCGATATCCAAGCGCTTCAACAAGGTGTTCAATGCATGCCCACGCTGCTTTTCTTCCGCTCGCAATTCACTGGTTTCACGGCTTGAGTATAAGTAGTTACACCAATGCTCAATCTCATCGATTTCACCCTTTTCTAGCGCGTGATAAAGACGCTCTAAGATAGGTAATTCCAAAGTTGCGACACTGGAACTGACGATGGTATTAAGCCACTGTTCCATGCTGTTGCGATCGGTCACCCACCCCGCTTCAACCGCTAACTCTAAGCCTTGCGAATAAGTGAACCCACCAATCGGCAACGATGGACTGATCAATTGAAACAGACGATAGACGGCTACATTTTCTGTTGTGGTCATAATCGTGCCCTCAGTCTTCCAGAATCAAATAAGTTCGAGAGCCTACGCGCCTAACAGCAATAGTGCGCTTGCTGAAGCCACGCCGACTGACAACCATTTAGAGTAAACCGCGCGACCAACAAAAGTACCGATAACCATCAGAGCCAAAGCACTGATACTCATGCCTGTTGCGAACTGAGTCAGGTTGCTCGCGGCTTCAACGCCGTGTGCGTAACCATGGAAAAACAACATAGCAATCGAAGCAACTAATACGCTGTTTACACGCTTGGTTGATGGTGAGAATACATGCCATAAACATAAGCTGACGACAAACAGAGAAGCGATAATGGCAGGCTCAACAATCACAGAGAAACCTAGGGCTTGGCCTGCGATAAGCCCTACCACTAAAGACACCAATCCACCGCCAATCAGAGCTGCTTTTGTCTTGGTGGAAAATGACAGTGCGCCAATTAATAAACCGAAAGCGATCAGCATGATCAGATGATCCATGCCAGTCACAGGGTGAGTTAAGCCAGACATAAACGAGTGAGACTCATGAACTGAATGCGCCCCATGTCCTGGGTGAGCGAAAGCCATCGTTGATGTTGTTAGAGAAGCTATTGTGAAAGTGCATAAGCCTGCAGCTGTTTTAAAGTTCATCGCGAGTTCCTTGCGTTTATAGTTATTAATATTTGTTGTTATATAAATCGTTTAGTGAGTCATCAATGACTCGATTAATGATGGTGATGATGTCCACCAGAGCGACCGCCATAAGCACCGCCTTCTGGTTCAAACGGTTGTTTCTCAGTGGTCACTTTCGCGCCTAAGCCTTCAACCATTTCATCTAAAACATGGTCGTGTTGATAACGAACCCAACCCGCTTCCACTTGCAGCGGAACATGACGGTTACCAAGGTGATACGCCACTCGCGTTAACAGGAGCAAGTCTTCACAGTAAACAGTCGAAACGGTTTCTGGTGCCGCTTTCACTTCTACGACTAAACCGCATTTACTTGAGAGTTGTTCGCCACCACGCAAGATATGACCTCGTGGTAGAAACAGTCCGGCATTGCGCCCGTCATCGAGCATCACCTTAAGACGGCTCTTAATGCGGCTATCGATCGGCAGGCTTAAGTAGCCGTCCGGTGCATTTTGTATTTGAGTATTCAGTTGAGTCAGTTCAATCATGCTATTACCTCAATCTCCTTGTGAGATTTATAACGTTTAAATTAGGAGCCTTCAGCCTAAAAGCCCTTAGCTAAGAGCTAGAACAAGAGCCTTCAGCTCAGCGCTAAAATAAAAGCCTTCAGCCGAGCTCTTAAAATAGAAAATACCGTTGTGCCATTGGTAGTTCTTCAGCAGGCTCACAAGTTAGCAATTCACCATCGGCGCGTACTTGATACGTCTGAGAGTCGACCTCAATTTTTGGCATCCAATCGTTGAGCTTCATGTCGGCTTTGCTGATATTTCGGCAGTTGCTCACAACACCAATCAAGCTCTGCAAACCCAATTGCTTATCAATGTTCTGCGCCTTGGCTTCCTTAGAAACAAACAACATTGATGTGTTTTGACATGCCTTGCCGTAGCTACCAAACATTGAACGGTAATGGACTGGCTGAGGTGTTGGGATTGAAGCATTTGGGTCACCCATCGGCGCCATGGCGATCATGCCGCCTTTCAAAATCACACTAGGTTTCACACCAAAGAAAGCGGGCTTCCACAACACTAAGTCTGCTAATTTCCCTGCTTCGATAGAACCGATTTCATGAGACATACCATGAGTGATCGCTGGGTTGATGGTGTACTTAGCGACATAGCGTCTTAATCGGAAGTTATCGCTGTAGTCTGAATCTTCTTTTAGGCTGCCGCGCTGAACTTTCATCTTGTGCGCAGTTTGCCAAGTTCGAGTGATCACCTCGCCTACACGTCCCATTGCTTGTGAGTCCGAAGCGATCATCGAAAAGGCACCTAAGTCATGAAGAATGTCTTCTGCGGCAATGGTTTCACGGCGGATACGTGACTCTGCGAACGCGACATCTTCAGCAATCGATGGTGACAAGTGATGACAGACCATCAACATGTCTAAGTGCTCATCGACGGTATTGATGGTGTAAGGGCGTGTTGGATTGGTTGAGGAAGGCAAAACGTTCGGCTCACCTGCAGCACGAATAATATCGGGAGCATGACCACCGCCCGCACCTTCGGTGTGATAGGTATGAATCACGCGGTCGCCGATTGCGCCAAGTGTCGATTCAACAAAACCAGATTCATTCAGAGTGTCGGTATGAATCGCAACTTGTACGTCCATCTCGTCAGCCACACTCAAACAGGTATCGATTGAAGCGGGAGTGGTTCCCCAGTCTTCGTGTAACTTCAAACCCACCGCGCCTGCCGCTACTTGCTCACGTAGTGCTTCTGGCTGACTGGCATTGCCTTTGCCTAACAAACCAAAGTTCATCGGGAATTGATCGAGTGACTCTAGCATGCGGTGCATGTTCCAAGGCCCCGGTGTGCATGTGGTCGCGTTAGTACCTGTGTTTGGCCCAGTGCCACCGCCGATCATGGTTGTCACACCTGACGCCAGTGCTTCTTCAATCTGTTGTGGGCAAATAAAATGAATGTGTGAATCAATACCACCAGCAGTCAAGATTGAACCTTCGCCTGCTAAAATTTCCGTGCCCGGGCCAATCACAATATCAACGCCCGGTTGAACATCTGGGTTGCCCGCTTTGCCCAATGCCTGAACTCGACCATCTTTGACTGCGACATCGGCTTTTACGATGCCCCAGTAATCCAACACAATCGCGTTAGTGATCACCAAATCTGGAGTTTCGGCACTTGGACGTTGGCTTTGCCCTTGTCCATCACGGATAACTTTGCCGCCGCCGAATTTCACTTCGTCGCCGTATACGGTGTAATCTTTTTCAACTTCTAGCCATAAATCAGTGTCAGCAAGACGCACTCGGTCACCGACTGTTGGCCCAAACATTTCGGCATAAGCCTGTCTGGATATCGTCGCCATGTTCAATCCTTTGTTATTTTCATTATTCCGTGGGAGCGCTTAGAGCTTGCCCATCACCTTTCCTTGGAAGCCATAGATCTCTAACTTACCGGCGTAACGCACTAACTCGACGCTACGCGACTGACCCGGCTCAAAGCGGGTTGCAGTACCCGCAGGAATATTGAGTCGAAAGCCTTTAGTGACTTCTCGGTTAAAGATCAGCGAAGGGTTTGCTTCATAGAAGTGGTAATGAGAGCCAATTTGGACAGGACGATCGCCAATGTTTTGCACCTTAACGGACGTTGTGTGTCGGCCTTCATTGAGAGTGATGTCACCCGGTGCGGTTTCTACTTTTCCGGGAACGAATCCTGAGTATTGTTTTGTGGAACCAGCCATATTACTTCTCCCTACACGATAGGTTCATGAACGGTCACCAGCTTGGTGCCATCAGGAAAAGTGGCTTCGACTTGTACATCAGGGATCATGGAAGGGATCCCCTCCATAACGTCATCGACAGTAAGAAGTGTGCGTCCAAAATCCATTAATTCTGAAACGGTTTTACCCTCGCGGGCACCTTCGAGAATGGCACTGCTGATCAGTGCGATAGATTCTGGGTAGTTGAGCTTTAAGCCTTTTTGTTTGCGCTGCTGTGCCAGCATTCCTGCGCAGAAGATAAGTAGCTTATCTTTTTCTCTTGGTGTTAATTCCATTTAGCCGCCCGCTGTTAGTGTTGTTTTCTTATTGCTCAAAAACGCATGAGCAGTAAGTGGGATTCAATCACAGCAAGCTTGAAAAAATGTACCTAGGGTCGGAAGTCACCCTAGGTACAAAAAGGGCTAATCGCTAAGTCGCCCAAATCCTTGGTAAATCAGGAGTCGTACCACATAAATGAGAGCGAGTTGCTTGCCAAATCTGACCAAAGGCTTGGAGGATATCTTCACTCCAATTACCCAAGGCTCGCACCACAATCAATCCTTCTATCTGAGTAGCACCCAATATTAATGTGGGTTCACTCGACGTTTTTGATGTAACTGATTGCTGTGAAGCTTGCTGTGTAATAGATATGAGCAAGCTCTGTACCAACTCTAGATCTTGCTTCTCATTTGAGGTGATATAAAAGGTTCCCATCATTGAATAATCAAGTAACCCCATATTTATCATTAACTTATCGCCACCATGAAAATTAAAGCCTTCAGTCAGAAGCCTTTGATTATCAAGATAGATTTCTGTTTTCCCAACGAGATGACCATGCTCGAATCCCTCATTCTGTGCAGGGCGTCCAAAACAGTGCATCTCCCAACCCCAAAACTGTGCACCCTTTTCTAGGCGAATTTCAGTATCTAAACGAACGTGTGCATTGGGGAAAAAGATGTTCTCTTGCGGCATCCATTCCAAGCGTGCATCTTTCTTCACTCGTAGGGTCTGCTTCTGCTTGGCGTACTTGTTGTTTGAGCGATAAAACTTGGTCGCACCGGGTGTGGTGATCAACGCATGCGCACCGCTTTCGATGGTCGCTTCAATATTGAGAGTGTCACCACCTACCACTCCGCCGGGGGGATGGAGTAAATAGGTGTGACACGTTTCCCCATCAGGATACAGGGGGCGTTGCACCGCAAGCGGACCAGACTGCTGACGATTCTTTAATACGGTTTTATCACTGCGGTCGACAAAAGTGAGGTTTAAACTCGCTTGCCAACCATCACGAATATCTTGTTCGATGGTCTCATTCAAAGATAAAGCTTCTACTAAAGAAGCCTTGCTTACTTCATTCGGAGAAAAGAGAGAATTCATACGGTTAGGTACTCCTTTATCAAGGACTCATCGAGCCCTGTCATTTCACCTTCTGCCACTTGGCGTCCACGGTCGATAATGCAAAAACGGTCACCGACCTTTCTTGCAAACGGCAGCTTCTGTTCAACCAACAGAACCGTGAGCCCCATTTTCTCGTTGAGCATGCGAATGATGTCGCCAATCTCTTGCACAATATTGGGTTGAATACCCTCCGTCGGCTCATCCAAGATCAATAGCTTTGGATTAACCACCAGCGCACGCCCAATCGCTAGCTGTTGCTGCTGGCCACCCGATAAATCACCACCGCGACGATGTAGCATCTCTTTTAACACTGGGAAAATATCGAAGATGAATTCAGGGATCTTGCGGTCACCCTTTTTACGAATCGGTAAACCGACCTCTAGATTTTCTTGAACAGTGAGCATTGGGAAGATCTGGCGACCTTGCGGTACATAGCCGATCCCTTGGCGTGGACGGTCCTCGGCATCGGTTTTCAAAAGTGACTCACCCGATAAGGAGATGTCACCGCTTTCAACCTTCACCAACCCCATAATGCATTGCAGTAAGGTGGTTTTACCGACACCATTTCGCCCCATTAGCACCGTGCATTTACCTTCTGGGATCTGCATATCCAAATCCCAGAGCGTGTGGCTCTCACCGTAATATTGATTAACTGATTTAACCTCTAGCATCCTATTCTCCGAGATAAACTTGTTTAACTTCAGGGTGAGCCTGCACTTGATCCATGGTGCCTTCAGCCAACACATGACCTTGATGAAGCACGGTGACATGGCTGGCGATAGAACGAACGAAATCCATATCGTGTTCAACGACCACAACCGAGTGCTTACCTGCCAGTGAGTTAAGTAACTCAGAGGTGCGATCCATTTCTTGGTGAGTCATACCTGCCACGGGTTCATCCACCAGCAACAGCTTAGGGTTTTGCATCAATAGCATGCCGATCTCTAACCACTGCTTTTGTCCGTGAGACAGGTTACCTGCCAAATTCGCCGCTTCGTCTTTTAAATGAATCAGCTCAAGTACCGAGGTCAATTTGTCTTTCTGTTCACCAGACATCACAGCGGTGAACGTCGCCCACACTGAGCGGTCACCGGCCATGGCTAATTCAAGGTTCTGCCACACAGTTAAACACTCAATCACGGTCGGTTTTTGGAATTTACGCCCAACGCCTGCATTGGCGATTTCGGCTTCGTTCATCTTCAATAAGTTGATGTTCGAACCCAACCACACCTCGCCGGTGTCTGGCTTAGTTTTACCTGTGATAATGTCCATCATGGTGGTTTTACCTGCGCCATTAGGACCTATGATACAGCGTAGCTCTCCCTCTTTGATGTAGAGGTTGAGGTCGTTTATCGCTTGGAAACCATCGAAGCTTTTGTTGACGCCTTCGACATACAACAGCACGTTATGTCGAGTATCGATGGCAGGATGAATATCGGGTTTGAGGTAATCAAAGACTTCGTCTCGACGAGTGAACGCCTGAACCGATTCCTTAACGTTACTAAATGTGGTCATACGATCACCTCCTTGTTTTCTGACTGATCATCCTTATCTGATTTTCCTTTTCCCTTGCCTCGTGAACCTGACGCCTTACGCAGTTGTTGCCATTTCTCGCTAACAAAGCCAATCACACCTTGTGGGAAGTACATGGTTGAAAGTACAAATAGACCACCTAGGGCGAATAACCACACCTCTGGGAATTCAACCGTAAACCAACTCTTGGCGTAGTTGATGATCAGGGCACCAACGATGGCACCAAACAGAGTGGCACGACCGCCCAAGGCAACCCAAACCACTATCTCAATCGAGTTAAGCGGAGCAAACTCTCCCGGGTTGATGATACCGACTTGAGGCACATATAAAGCACCAGCAATACCCGCGATAACCGCAGACAGAACGAAGACCCACAGCTTGATACCATCGACGTCGTAACCCATGAATCGAGTGCGAGATTCAGTATCACGAATCGCTAAAGCCACTCGCCCTAATCGACTGGTCACCACCATGCGACACGCGATGTAGCTGAGGATTAGCGCAATACCAGTCGCAACAAACAGACCTATCTTGACTGCATCACTTTGCAAGCTCAGACCGATGATGTCTTTAAAGTCCGTCAATCCATTGTTACCACCAAAGCCCATTTCGTTGCGGAAAAACGCCAGCATCAATGCGTAAGTTAACGCTTGAGTCATGATAGAAAGATACACCCCTGACACTCGAGAACGGAAAGCCAGATAACCGAACAAATAAGCCAATGCGCCCGGTACCAACACCACCATTAGGCAGGCGAACCAGAACTGATCAAAGCCCTGCCAGAACCATGGCAACGCCGACCAATCAAGAAACACCATGAAGTCAGGTAGGATTGGGTCACCATATACCCCACGGTCACCAATCTGGCGCATTAAGTACATGCCCATCGCATAGCCACCAAGCGCAAAGAAAGCACCGTGGCCAAGGCTCAAGATTCCGAGATAGCCCCACACCAGATCGAGCGCCAACGCCAACATTGCGTAGCTCAGATATTTGCCCATCAGCGAGATAGTAAAAGTCTCGACATGGAGCGGGTGCCCACTTGGTAATATGGTGTTAGCCAGTGGGATAAGAATAACGGCCGCTAGAATGGCAAGGATGGTCAGTTGGCCACCTTTGTCACCACGCATTGCCGAAAGTACAAATGATTTTGACTGCATGATGTTGTCCTTAACCTTCAGCCGCACGACCACGTTGCGGGAAGAGTCCGCGTGGGCGTTTTTGAATAAATAGAATGATGAAAACCAGTACCAGAATCTTGGCGAGAACCGCACCAGCCCATGGTTCTAAAATTTTATTGAACAGACCAAGGCTTAAGCCTGCGACTAGCGTGCCCCATAGGTTGCCAACACCGCCGAATACCACCACCATGAATGAGTCGATGATGTACGCCTGTCCCATATTAGGGCCAACGTTGGTCAGTTGAGACAGTGCCACGCCTGCAACACCCGCAACGCCAGAGCCTAAACCGAAGGTCATCGCATCAACTCGCTCTGAACGAATACCCATCGCACGAGCCATGCCACGGTTTTGAGAAACCGCACGAACCTGCAAACCTAGTGGTGTCTTTTTCAGAACCATTAATAAGCCCATAAATACCAAACCACAGAAGAGAATGATATAAAGTCGGTTGTAAGTCAGGGACAACATTGGGTTCAATTGAAGTGCGCCAGACATCCATTCAGGCGTGCTCACTGAGCGGTTCAAAGGAGAGAAAATCGAGCGAACAGCCTGCTGCAAGATTAAGCTAATACCAAAGGTCGCGAGTAAGGTTTCCAATGGGCGACCATAAAGGTGACGAATCACGCTTCGCTCAATCGCAATACCCACTAAGCCCGAAACGATGAATGCTGCAGGAATAGAAAGTATTAGCGCTAAACCAATATGATTCGGCATCAGAAGTTGCAATACATAGGTGGTGTAAGCGCCAATCATGATCAGCTCACCATGAGCCATGTTGATAACGCCCATCACACCAAAGGTGATCGCTAAGCCAATGCCCGCTAGTACCAATACCGAACCTAAACTCAAGCCAAAGAATACGGTTTCAACACCTGAGTACAGAGCTTGGCTTTGTTGATAATCGTCCATCGCACGCTCTGTTGCAGCCAAAATGCTTGGTTCTTGCTCACCGTTAAGTAGTTGGTTCAGTGTTTTTAGAACGACTGAATGCTTAAAGTCGCCCACTCGTTCAATCGATGTTACTCGAGCTTCAGTTGTTGCACTGTTATCAAGCGAGGTAAAAATAGCTAATGACAAATCCATTAGTTCAGCGACTTTACCATCGGTCTCATTTTCTCTAAGTTCGGATAAACGATCGATGATAGTGGCATCCTTAGTTCCCAGTAGATCGAGAACCGCTTGATAACGCACATCTGGGTTACTGCTATTTAATCCAATAGAGGCAATTTCACCCCGTAAGATCCCGCGAAGTTTGTTGTTTACGCGCACCTTTTTAAACAGCTTAGCATTGTCGATATTGAGAGTTGATTCATCCCATACAGACTGAGCTGAAGTGGCTGTTTTGGTGTTTTGAATGAGATAGAGCTGTTTATAATGTTCGTTTTTTTTATCATTGAAGTAATAGAGATTGCCGTTTAACCATCCATATAAAATAGCCTTCGACACGTCTTCCGTTTGTGTCTCAATGATCCAATCGATGGCTAGCTCTTTATCCGATGTTTTTTTACCAACTAGCGCCTTGGTAAAGCTAGCTTCATCCGTTATTCCAGCAAAAGCCAACTGAGCACTGATAGCCATGAGCAACAGCGCCTTAAATACGTTTAATACGTTCTTCATCCCTGCTTCCTTAACCAACAAGTTAGATATTGTTATTTTTTACTTGGTGGATGTTTGGATAGTTGTTGTGACTTGAAACTAATTTGAGCCTTCTCTTTCGTTGCGCCTCCATGCAGAAGCACTCTTCCCTAAAGAGAAGGCTCAATATTCATAGCTAGTAGTTACCGGTAATAGCTAACACCCAGTAACGAAAGCTGATAACCAGTAACTAGTTATCAGCTAAGAGCGAATAACTCTAGTTACCACCAGAACACTTTTTAGTTTCAACGTTGAACGCACCACATGAGAATGGCTTAGACCAACTAGAGAATAGTTTTGCTGATTCAGGTAAGTAGTTAGACCAAGCATCACCTGCAACAAGGCCTGTGGTTTCCCAAACGATGTCAAACTGGCCATCATCTTGAATCTCACCAATCAATACAGGTTTAGTTATGTGGTGGTTTGGTAGCATGGTTGAGTAGCCACCAGATAGGTTTGGAACAGACACACCAATCAATGCATCTTGCACCGCTTCAGCATCGGTTGTGCCCGCATTAGTCACAGCTTGAGCCCACATATTGAAACCAATATAGTGTGCTTCCATCGGGTCATTCGTTACACGTTTGTCACTCTTAATGAATGACTGCCATGTTTCAACGAACTCTTCATTGACTTCGGTATCGACGCTCATGAAATAGTTCCATGCCGCTAAGTGACCCACTAGAGGTTCAGTATCCATGCCCGATAGCTCTTCTTCGCCAACCGAGAATGCAATCACTGGAATGTCTTCAGATGAAACACCTTGAGCACCAAGCTCTTTATAGAAAGGTACGTTTGCATCGCCATTCACAGTAGATACAACGGCGGTTTTCTTACCAGCTTCACCAAACTTCTTGATATCTGAAACAATAGATTGCCAATCAGAATGACCAAACGGTGTGTAGTTGATCATGATGTCTTCTTCTGCGACACCTTTACTTTTTAGGTAGGCCTCTAAGATCTTATTAGTGGTACGTGGATAAACGTAATCGGTACCTGCAAGCACCCAACGTTCCACTTCAAGTTCATCCATTAAGTAATCAACGGCAGGAATCGCTTGTTGGTTTGGCGCAGCACCGGTGTAGAAAACGTTTTTAGAGGACTCTTCGCCTTCATACTGTACTGGGTAGAAAAGGATGCTGTTTAGCTCTTCAAAAACTGGCAGCATGGATTTACGTGATACCGATGTCCAACCACCGAACACCACATCCACTTTCTCTTTTTCGATAAGCTCACGTGCTTTTTCTGCAAATAGCGGCCAGTTTGACGCAGGGTCAACCACGACAGGCTCTAGCTTCTTGCCAAGCAAACCGCCCTTTTTATTCTGCTCTTCGATAAGCATTAGCACGGTATCTTTTAGCGTTGTCTCACTGATCGCCATAGTGCCAGAAAGTGAGTGTAGAACACCGACCTTGATGGTCTCATCAGCAGCAAGCACTGTTGCAGAAGAAAATGAAAGTGTTGTACACAGTGCAGCTAGCGATAAATTGAACACCTTGTTCATGATTGTTACTCCATAATTGTATTTTTGTTATTCAATTACAGAGTTACAAGAAGAGTGCCAAACTTAAAACATAACCAACAAAGTTTTAAGCCTTTGTATTTAATAGTACTTTAACTAAGTTAACACCAATGCAGTGCATAGCGACAAGGTTACTATGTTTCATGCTGGTGCAGTGACGATAAGATTGAACCAAGATGACACACGCATATTCGCTAAATACAAAAAAGGCCCAATATTTTCATACTAGACCTACAAAAAACATCTCAGATTATCGTCTTGCCATTGAGAGGTAAGACTATTCGGCTTGTTGAAACTCGAATTTCACTCTCGACTTAGATTTAAGCTCGTTACAATCACCATTGCAGAAATAGCTCGCAGCCCCACAAGCTTGAAGCTTCTCTAATTGGCTGCTGCACTCAGGACAAAAGCCCACTTTTGTAAAGTGATCTTGGCAGCTTTCACAGTGGTATTTACCATCCCAGCTAAGTTCTGACTGGCATTTAGGGCAGATATTTTCACTCATAGGAAATCCTAACTTTTTACTTTCAGTACTAATAAGCAATCTACTCTTTCTTCGCCTTGGCTTGCTTGATTTGATACATGCTTTTGTCAGCTGACGCAATCAACTGATCGAGCCCTTTAGGCGACTTTTCACAAGCAATCCCAACACTGACTGAAAACTGAACGCCATTAATATAGAGAGCTTTATCCAACGCTTTTTCTAAGCTGTGATAAAAGTCTGACACTTTTTGTTCGGTATCAAAGCAAGAAAACACTACAAACTCGTCACCGCCGTAACGACCTACCTTGGCACATGCCGTAGTCGCTTCATCGAGAACTTTTGCAACGGCTAACAGAACATCATCGCCAAAGCTATGGCCATACGTATCGTTGATTGACTTGAATTTATCAACATCAACAAACAGGCAGGCCATCACTTTGTCCGCAAAACATCGTTTAACTAAAACCTTCTTAGCTTCACTTAACAATGCTCGGCGGTTCAAGCAATGCGTCAGCGAATCATGACTGGCAAAAAAGTTGAGTTGATTCTCTAGCTCGTATTTCTCTAGCGCTACTGAATACAAAGAAGCAAGCAGCTCCAAGATCTCGAGTTCAAATTCATGAGGTTCTGAAATGCATCGGCTGTAAATCGCAAATGTACCTAGCACGTGGCCATGCGAAGAGATGATGGGCACCGACCAACAAGCGTGTAAGTTGGCTTGATTGGTCAAGGTTAAGAAAGGCGCCCAATTTGAGTGAGTATTAATATCAGAGACCATAACAGCTTTCTTAAGCGCAGCTGCCTCGCCACAAGAGCCTATCCCCGCACCAATTCCTACCCCTTCAATCTGTTGATTGTAAAAATCAGGCAGGTTTGGGGCATATTCAAGGTGTAACGTTTTAGACTCTGAGTTGAGCAGTAGAATTGAAGCCATGCGCTGCCCAAAAAGCTGCTCGGTAAGCTGAATAATCTTGTGATTTAAATCTTTGCGATCCATCCCAAGCGCAAGCTTCCGCAGCAAACTATTGACGGCTCGATGACCTTCTAATAAAAATTGTTGTTCCATTCACTAAGGCTTTCAATTGTGTAATCGGGTACAGCTTGTTCTTATGCAAGCTTGTTATTGGTTAATAATAGCACACTAAATTAGTACGACACACAATCGAAGATCATAGGTTGATCTTTCGCTTTATCTACTTTGATCAGCGATCTACCCCAAAAAGAATATTTATATCACCACACACCGAAAGCATAAGTTACATGTGCTGCATTTCAATTTAAAATAGTCATTTATATCAAAAGTGACATGTAAAAATAAAATAAACAGCACAAGCCATTTCGATCTGTAGTCTAAATCATCGAATTACATGCGTCAGCATTTCAATGTTTTGGCCATCTAGCTGGGTCAGCTTAACGGACAGCGCACCAAGTTCTGAGGTATTTCCAATGTGTGTGCCACCACAAGGAATAGTGACCTGAGTATCTGCGTCAAGCTGCCACTCCCAGTAACGAGAGTCTGTTAACGCCTCGCCTTCTAGTCTCATCGCAACTGGCGTCGGCTCTGCAAGCCAGCCCGCAAGCATTTGGTTGATACCAGCTTCGATGTCATCAAGATTTGCTAGCATGTCTGCAACGTTCAAACCGCGCTTCTTCAGGGTTTTGCCTAAGCGATACTTATCGGTACACAGCTCTGGAGTCACAAAGCTCGTCACTTGTGCGTAGCTATTGAAGTCGTAACTGCCAAGCGGATCTTTTCTATCCGCATCTTTACGCCAGTAGCGCTCAGCCAATACTTTATTCAAAGCTAGGAAAGCGATGTGGCCAGCACTGTGACCACGGCTCAAACTGGCTTGGTACTCTTTATCAACCGACAACACGACTTCGTCGTTAACCTTAATCATAGAAGCAGATGTAGGTAGCTGGTGGACAACAACAAACGCCCACCCTTCCGTATCACGCTTAACAGGGATATCTGCTGCGATATGAAGCTTGCCAGTAGATTGTTCTATAGCACCAACAAGGCAGTCTTCAACTGGATATAGCACGTCACCAACACTCACAAAGCCTTGGTCTGCAGGGTGATCTGGCCAAATGTGACTCACTGGGTGGAAGGGTGTCACGTCGGTGATCAGGTAAGTTTTGCTGTCATCGCTTTCAACGTACTGCGCTTTAGCATTGAGCTGCCAAGCCTGATGACAAAATTGAGTGATGGTTGGTGTGATTGCTGACACAGGTGTAATCAAATCGCTAGTAGTCATATCGTTCTTCTTCTGGAATCTAGTCTGATTCGTTGAGCCATGATGATAAAAACGTATTGTTATGGCTTAACGTGAATTTTGCTTAAAAAAATACCCGAGACAGGCTCGGGTATCAAATCTATTGGAAAGGTTTACTTACGACCTTTAACCATGCTCATCATACGTTTACGTTTACGTTCTTGAGAAATTGTCAGCTTGTTAGTCTTAGCTTCAAATGGGTTCTCGCTGTTCTGGAATTGAATGCGAATAGGTGTACCCATGATTTCTAGTGAACGACGGTAGTAGTTCATCAAGAATCGTTTGTATGAATCTGGCAAGTTACGAACTTGGTTGCCGTGGATAACGATAATCGGTGGGTTGTAGCCACCAGCGTGCGCGTATTTCAGTTTCACACGACGGCCACGAACCATAGGCGGTTGGTGATCATCTGTCGCCATCTTCATGATACGAGTTAGCACAGAAGTACCAACACGAGTAGTCGCTGATTTGTAAGCTTCTTGTACAGACTCAAACAAGTGACCAACACCTGTACCGTGAAGTGCAGAGATAAAGTGAATACGTGCGAAATCAACGAAGCCTAAGCGACGGTCTAGCTCTTTCTTAACGCGTTCTTTAACGTCGTTATCTAGGCCATCCCACTTGTTTACGGCAATAACAATTGAACGACCAGCGTTCAACGCAAAGCCTAGCAAGCTTAGATCTTGATCAGAGATGTTTTCGCGAGCATCGATAAGCAGCAATACAACGTTAGCATCTTCAATCGCTTTCAGTGTTTTAACCACTGAGAACTTCTCTACCGTTTCGTTGATGTTTTTACGACGACGAACACCCGCAGTATCGATTAGAACGTATTCACGCTCGTCACGCTGCATTGGGATGTAGATAGAGTCACGAGTCGTACCTGGCATATCGTAAACAACCACACGCTCTTCACCAAGAATACGGTTCGTTAGCGTTGATTTACCTACGTTAGGACGGCCAATGATCGCTAGTTTGATCGGTTGATCTTGAAGACGCTTGAATTCTGCTTCAGCTTCTTCTTCTGTAAATTCAACCTGCTCTTCTTCTTCGTCTTCAAACTCAGTTAAGTCGCTTACTTCGCCATTCTCAGCTTTTAGCGCTTCTGCGAATGGGTTAAGAGCAAGGTCAATAAGTGCAGTAACACCACGACCATGCGCCGCAGCGATTTGGTACATGTCTTCTACACCTAGTTGCCAGAAGTCAGCACTTGCAGCATCAGGGTCGATACCATCAACCTTGTTTACTACTAGCATTGAAGGCTTTTCTAGTTGACGTAGGTGCTTAGCAATCGCCACGTCTGAAGGTGTTAGACCCGCACGGCCATCTACCATAAATAGAACGACATCAGCTTCATCAATCGCCGCTAGCGACTGTTCAGCCATTTTAGTTTCAACACCTTCTTCAGTACCGTCGATACCGCCAGTGTCAATAACAATAAAGTCATGCTCGCTAAAATGAGCATGACCGTATTTACGGTCACGCGTTAAGCCAGGGAAATCCGCAACCAATGCATCACGAGTTCGAGTCAATCGGTTAAATAACGTAGATTTACCTACGTTCGGACGCCCTACTAGAGCAACAACAGGTACCATAACAACCTCTACAATTTCTTCTCTAAATGTAGTTATAGGTAAGCACTTGTTCGCAAGTTTAAACTCTTACCTATAACCACACGGTTTATTAATTTTTAACAACAAAACGGCTCCTGGCTGTTACCAACCAGGAGCCGACTGTGAATTATATCACGCTTTTATTGGCTAATCGTTAGTTTCTTTACATCGCCATTGCGAGTCGTCACTAAGTAGCCTTCAGGCAGTTCAATTGGTGCAACCGCAAAGCCGCTATCATCGACAAGCTGTTGAGCAACAAACTCACCCGATGAACGATCCAACCAGTGCAGATAACCTTCAGTATCACCCACGACTACATAACCATTAATAATAGCAGGTGCTGTCAGTAAGCGGTTTTCTAACAATGGAGTGCTCCACAGTTCAGTACCACTACGCGCATCAACCGCAACCACATGGTCTTTGTCGGTAACAACGAACAAACGGCTACCATCACTTGCTAAATCAATCGCTGATGAGTAGTTACGTTTCCAAATTGGCTTACCAGAACGAAGGTCGATAGCAATCAGCTGACCATTGATACCTACGGTATACAGGGTGCCACCAAGAACAATTGGAGATGCATCAACATCAACCAAACGATCAATTTCCGTTGCACCTTTTGGTGTGCCTACTGGCTGTTGCCAAATAAGCTGACCACGATCAACGATAGCCGCAGCTAGACGACCATTTGCTGTACCCCAGAATACACCACCAGAAACTGCAACAGGCGAGCTATCGCCACGCAGTGTTAGGCTTGGTACTTCCGTACTGATGGTCCATTTTTGTTCACCGCTTGCTTGATCTAACGCGATCAACATACCGCGACTGGTATGAACAATGACCATGTTGCTATCAGTTGCTGGGGATGCAAGCACCTCGCCATTGACTGATACACGCCACAGCTCTTCACCGGTCGATTCTTCCAGTGCGATCACTTCGCCATTTTCAGAACCAACAAAAACTTTACCGTAAGCCGCCGTTAAGCCACCCGATAAACGAGCCAATACGTCTTTCTCAAGATCGACTTTCCACAGCGCTTTACCTGTATCAGGATCAAGCGCTTTAACCATACCTTCACGGCTTGCAACAAACACTTTGTCGTAAGCCAATTCTGGCGTTAGTTTTGAAAAGTAGTGACCAACACCATCACCAACCGACGTAGACCATTCCTGACTAGGAGTGAACTCGCTGTTTACCGTTGGGACTGGAGCCATGATTACGGTGTCTTCTTCACCCGCACAGCCAGCTAGTAGGCCAAGAGCAATCGCACACAACGCCGCTTTTGGAAACATCTTCTTCATTCAAAGCGCCTTATTTAGCTAGGTCGTCAAGTTTGATTTGAAGCGTTTGGCTAGCGTCAACAGCTTGCTGTGCTTCTGTGTAAGCACTGTATGCTGCGTCTGTGTCGCCTTTACGAAGTGAGATATCACCACGCAGTTCAGCAACACGGCCTTTCCAAGATTCGTCTGTCATAGCAGCAAGATCAGTCAGTGCTGCGTCAAATTCACCTTGCTCAGCTTTAATACGTGCAACACGGTAAGTAAGTAGTGGCGCAAGTGCCGCGTCCTTAGTTGCCGATTTTGCCCACTCGAGCTGTTCAAGTGCCGCCGCTAGATCGCCTGCTTGTACTTGTACTTTTGCTAGTTGCATAGCAGCAAGTACTGAGTACTCAGCATCTTTGTTTGCGTCGATGAAAGCTTGAATATCAGATTGAGCATCAACACCCTTAACATCAAGAGCTGAAATTACAGAGGTGTAGCTTTCTGAAGCTGCTTCACGCGCTTCAACTACTGAATCTTGGTAATAGCGCCAGCCAAATAGACCACCTAAACCAATAACCGCACCAAAGATTACGGCTTTACCGTTCTCTTTCCACCAATCTTTAATGGCTTCAACTTGTTGCTCTTCGCTATCGTAAAGTTCCACTTCCTGTCCTCTTTAATTCTTTAAACGCCAGCATAGTGCTGACGTTAGTATTCATTATGAGCGTTTGCTCAATGGCTAATTAGATTAGCGCAGCAACTTTCTCTGCAACTTCCGTTTGAGACACGGTTTCTTGCTCGCCGCCAACCAGATCTTTTAGCACAACTGTATTGTCAGCAACTTCGTTCTCACCAAGTACCAGCGCCACAACAGCACCTACTTTGTCAGCACGTTTGAATTGCTTCTTGAAGTTACCACCACCGAAGTGGTTCATTACACGCACGCCTTCAACGGTGTCGCGTAATTGATTCGCTAACTGCATGCCCGCGATCATAGTACCTTCGCCAGCAGCAACTACGTATACATCAACGCTACGACGAACTTCTGTTAGCTCTAGCGTTTCCATCATCAGAACCAGACGCTCTAGACCCATTGCGAAGCCAACTGCATTGGTTGCTTTGCCGCCTAGTTGCTCAACAAGACCATCGTAACGACCGCCGCCACATACTGTACCTTGAGCACCAAGGCTGTCTGTGATCCACTCAAATACAGTGCGGTTGTAGTAATCTAGGCCACGTACTAGACGCTCATTAACTTGGTATTCGATACCAACAGCGTCAAGAAGTTCACACAAACCAGCAAAATGTTGCTTCGATTCTTCACCTAGATATTCAGATAGTCGAGGTGCGTCACCTAAGATAGCTTGAACATCAGGGTTCTTAGTATCAAGTACACGTAGAGGGTTAGTGTGCATGCGACGTTTGCAGTCTTCGTCAAGCACATCAATGTGTTGCTCAAGGAAAGCCACTAACGCAGTGCGGTAGCTAACGCGATCTTCTTGAGAACCGATTGAGTTCAGCTCTAGGCGAACGTGCTTGTCGATGCCTAGCTCACGCCATAGACGTGCTGTCATCATGATAAGTTCTGCGTCAACGTCTGGACCGTCTAGGCCAAACACTTCAACACCACATTGGTGGAATTGACGGTAACGACCTTTTTGAGGACGCTCGTGACGGAACATAGGGCCCATGTACCATAGGCGCTGTTCATCACGGTTGATAAGGCTGTTTTGAATACATGAACGAACACAACCTGCTGTGCCTTCTGGACGCAGCGTTAGGCTATCGCCATTGCGGTCGTCAAAGGTGTACATCTCTTTAGAAACAACGTCTGTCTCTTCACCAACTGCACGGCTAAATAGGTTTGTTTCTTCAACGATAGGCATACGTACTTCGTTGTAACCGTATGCGCTCACCACGCTTTTAACTGCGCTTTCTACTTTCTGCCACAGTGGTGATTGAGTTGGAAGGCAGTCGTTCATGCCTCGAATTGCTTGGATATTTTTAGCCACAGTATTTATTCCGTAATTTCTCACGACCAGGTGTTAGTGCGAATAGACAATCACACCCCATCGCGTTGTATTAATCTTCTAAGTTTTCTACATCTATGCGATTTGCTTTATCAAGCACTGACGCTTTTGCACGAATCTTAGCTTCAAGTTTGTCGACAAGGTCATCGTTGTCGAAGCGCTCTTTCTGACGCTTACCGTCTTCGTAGAAGGCACTCTTACGTGCACTACCAGCTAAACCTAAGTGAGACACTTCAGCTTCACCAGGGCCGTTAACCACACAACCGATGATAGATACGTCCATTGGAGTGATCACGTCTTCTAGGCGCTCTTCAAGGGCATTAACGGTGTTAATAACATCGAACTCTTGACGAGAACAGCTCGGACACGCAATGAAGTTGATGCCACGCGAACGAATGCGCAAAGATTTAAGAATATCAAAGCCAACTTTGATCTCTTCAACCGGATCAGCCGCTAGCGATATACGCAGCGTATCGCCGATACCTTCAGAAAGAAGCATACCTAAACCTACCGCTGACTTCACAGAGCCTGCACGCGCACCACCCGCTTCGGTAATACCAAGGTGGAGAGGTTGATCAATCTGCTTAGCCAGCAAACGGTAAGAACCGACAGCAAGGAATACATCAGAAGCCTTCACGCTGACTTTGAATTGATCAAAGTTCAGACGGTCTAGGATATCTACATGACGCATTGCTGATTCAACAAGCGCTTCTGCTGTAGGTTCTGTGTATTTCTCTTGGATCTCTTTCTCAAGAGAACCGCCGTTAACACCAATACGAATCGGAATATTCATATCACGTGCACAATCAACAACTGAGCGGATACGGCTTTCGTTACCGATGTTACCTGGGTTGATACGCAGACAGTCAACGCCGTATTCCGCCACTTTAAGTGCGATACGGTAGTCGAAGTGAATATCAGCAACCAAAGGAACAGAGACCTGCTGCTTGATTAGCTTAAAGGCTTCAGCGGCATCCATAGTCGGTACAGATACGCGAACGATATCAGCGCCAACTTTTTCCAGAGCTCTAATTTGAGCAACGGTCGCGGCTACATCTGTTGTTCTTGTGTTGGTCATGGATTGCACAGCAATTGGTGCACCATCACCGATCGGCACATCACCCACATAAATACGGGTTGATTTGCGACGAATAATAGGAGATTCGTGTTGCATATTAACTCTAAGGTAAGGTTATTCTAGCTACTTTGCCTGAAGTATACCCAGAAAGGTCGACAGGTTCACTTGCAAATGTCATCGATACGCCTTCAGGCGCACCCAGAATCACTTTATATGGTGCAGTTCCAGAAAGATTTAATGTCTGGCCTGCTTTTTTAATGCCAGTAGATAATGTTTTGCCCGAAGCATCTTTCACTTGGATCCAACAATCAGCAGAGAACTGCATGACTAGTTCGTTAGCCACAGCTTCAGGAGCCGTGCTAGCTTCAACCGTTTCTACATTCGCAGCAGCTTCAGCAGTTGGCTCTGTCTCTGTTGCTTGTTGTGCAGGAGTTTCGTCAGCTGGAGTAACAGCACCTGAAGTATCTTCCGCATCGCTTATTGCAGCAAGGCCTTCAGTACCTTCAACAACAGAAGCACCCGCTTCGTTTTGTTCAGCTTCAATCACTTCTAAAGAGGTGAATTCAGGGGCAAGTGATTCTTCTACCGCTAGCTCTTCTGAGCTTTCAGTATTCGCTAAAGATTGAGATAGGGTGTCTTGTTGTTGGTTCTGCCACCACCAAAGTGAGGAGATACCCGCAATGACCGCAAAAATACTCCAAGTCAGGATCATAATACGGCTGTTGTGCTTCTCGGTTTTGGTCTTACGAGAAAAGCTCAACATTTCTTGCTCTTGATGCTGAGCATCACCGGCATGATGCAGCGCACTCAATACGACTTTTTCGTCAAGATTGACGTATTTCGCGTATGAACGAATATAGCCACGCATAAACGTCGCCACTTGATCTGACTCGAATTGGTTTTCTTCAATTTGTTGGATCAGCGTAACGCGAAGTTTCAAGCGATCAGAAATCTGCTTTTGCGTTAAACCAAGAGATTCTCGTTTGTTCTTAAGCAGCGTTCCCGCTTCCAAAGCTGGAGCTACGGTTTCTTGCGTTTGTGTATCTTGTTCTGTGTTCATAGAGAGTGAACTTCTAAAGTATTATCGCAGGTTGAGGAGAGCGTTTTCTTATTGTCGTTTAAGCTCAATCTAACAACCCACGTTATGTGGAATTTTTCCTGCTATCTAAATCATCAACCCTTAAAGGCGAACATCATTCATTTGTTATGGATGACCTTCTCAGGAAGCTAGTTTATCAAGTAGCCAACCTAAATAGACATATTGATGATCAGTAGCAAGCGAGCACTTAAATTAATTTAAGATTAGTTAATCATAAGCTAATGCCATTACAAGGCAAAAACACTTTAAACAAAATTTACCGTCAGCTCATGGTTTTGTCCAAAATTTGACGAAAAATGTAAGAAAGCGTGGGCAAGAAGTCCAAAAAATCAAAAACTGTACCCCAGAAAAGCAACAAGCCAGAAGTAGGACTTCTGGCTTGTTTAGGTTCTAATCGCGTTTTATACCGCTTTTACTTCAATCACACCACCGGCAATCAAGTTCGCTTCAGAGGCTGCTTTGATCATTTTGGTACGTTTGGTTCTATCAATCACATCACCGACTAACTGACCACACGCGGCATCAATATCATCACCACGAGTCTTACGAACGGTTACTGTGTAGTTGTATTCCATCAGCGTTTTTTGGAAGCGATCAATACGAGAGTTGCTTGGCTTCTTATAAGGCGACCCCGGGTAAGGGTTGAATGGAATCAAGTTGATCTTACAAGGCGTCTCTTTCATTAGCTCAGCAAGTTCACGTGCGTGGTCCATATCATCATTCACATGATCCAATAACACGTACTCAACCGTTACTTTACCGCGGTTAGCATTTGAAGATGCAATGTAACGACGAACAGATGCTAGGAAGTCTTGGATATCCCAACGGTCGTTGATCGGCATGATTTGGCTACGTAGTGCATCGTTTGGCGCATGTAGAGAAATAGCCAATGCGACATCGATGTTGTCTGTCATTTGGTCAAGGCCAGAAACAACACCAGAAGTTGATACGGTTACACGACGCTTAGACAGTGCGAAACCTAGATCATCAAGCATGATTTCTAATGATGGCATTAGGTTCTTCATGTTCAATAGAGGCTCGCCCATACCCATCATTACAACGTTAGTAATTGGACGACGACCGGTTTCTTTTTCTAGGCCGATTTCGCGAGATGCACGCCAGATTTGGCCAACAATCTCTGAAACTTTTAGGTTACGGTTGAAGCCTTGTTGAGCTGTAGAACAGAACTTACATTCAAGTGCACAACCAACCTGTGAAGATACACATAGCGTCGCACGGTCACCATCTGGGATGTATACCGTTTCAACGTCTTGGTCGCCAACGCTCATCGCCCATTTAATTGTGCCATCTGAAGAGTGTTGAGCTTCAGAAACAACAGGTGCAACAATCTCACAGCGACGTTGAAGTTTCTCACGTAACTTTTTGTTGATGTTATTCATTTGTTCGAAGTCATCGACACCGAAGTGATAAATCCACTTCATCACTTGCTCTGCTCGAAACGCTTTCTCATTCAGTTCTTCTGTGAAAAATTTACGAAGACCTTTACGATCAAAATCGAGTAGATTGACTTTAGCTGTGGTCATGATGCCTCTCAATGACGGAACAATAATTAAGGGCGCGAATTGTACAGGCTTTACGCAACTTCAACAAGCATTGTAAAACCCTGTGTTTATTAAGACATTCAAACTTAAGCGATTAAAATTTGAACAATTGTGTTTATCGGCCTGATATTAGCCAATTTAAACAAAGATTCCCGATTACACCCCTTCGTCGCTTTCGGGAATGACGTAAATAATCACCAATTGCTCGATAATATTTACCACGAGATGGTTGCTCCAAAGTTCCCCGTCATTCCAGAACTGAGGAACGAAGTATCTGGAATCTCCAATAACAAAAACAGATTCCCGATTACGCTCCTTCGTCGCTTTCGAGAATGACGACTAAATTGATTATCGAGAGCGTAAAATCCACTTACAAAAAAGGCCTCACCGAAGTGAAGCCTTTAGAATAATTTGCAGTGCCGATTATTGAGCTGGGCGTGGGCAAATTTCAGATTCTGGGAAGAAGAATTCGATTTCGCGAGCTGCAGACTCAGGGCTGTCGCTGCCGTGAACTGAGTTGTAACGCATGCTGATTGCGTAGTCAGCACGGATAGTACCGCATGCCGCTTCTTCTGGGTTTGTTTTACCCATAAGTTCACGGTAACGAGCGATAGCGTTTTCGCCTTCAAGCACTTGAACCATGATAGGACCAGAAGTCATAAACTCTTTAAGAGCTGGGAAGAACTCTTTGCCTTCATGTTCAGCGTAGAAGCCACTCGCTTGCTCTTCAGTAAGACGAACCATTTTAGCAGCAATAATTTCTAGGCCTGCTTTTTCGATACGGTGGTAGATTTCACCAACAAGGTTACGCTTAACTGCATCCGGCTTAACAATTGAGAACGTTCTTTCTAGAGCCATAGGGATTCCTTCACTTCATTTTTTTGTTATTAAATACTGAAATTACTGAGATCTTTCGATCTGAGCTTTATGAATGAGCGGCACAAAATACCGCTCACCCTTATTATTATTTTGCTTGGTCGATAAGAAGACGAGCCAGTGTGCGAACGCCCATACCCGTTGCGCCTGCCGCCCACTTGTCACTTGCTGACTTACGGTAAGTACCCGCGCAATCCATATGAATCCAACCTTTTTTGTAGTCATCTACAAAGTAAGAAAGGAATGCCGCAGCTGTACTTGCACCCGGTGTGTAATCGCCCGTGCTGATGTTTGAAAGATCAGCAAAGTTTGAAGGCAACATACCACGGTGGAAATCAGCAAGAGGCAGTGGCCATAAGCCTTCTTTCTCTTGATTTGCCGCCGTTAGCGCTTGGTGAGACAACTCATCATCGAAGCTTAATAGTGCGTGGTAGTCGTTACCTAATGCGTTTTTAGCCGCGCCTGTTAGCGTTGCACAGTCGATGATCAGCTCAGGGCTTTGTGCACTTGCGTACATAAGGCCATCAGCTAGCACTAAGCGACCTTCCGCATCAGTGTTCATGATCTCAACTGTTTTACCGTTTTTGTAGGTAATGATATCGCCAAGCTTCAATGCGCGACCAGAGATCATGTTCTCTGCGCAACATAGAATAAGCTTGATGCGCTTGTTAAGACCGCGTTCAATCGCAAGACCTAAACCACCAGTAATCGTTGCTGCGCCACCCATGTCAGCTTTCATCGCTGTCATGAATTGGCCTGGCTTGATACTGTAACCGCCCGAATCGAACGTAATACCTTTACCGACTAAACAGGCAAATACAGGTGCGTTTTCATCGCCTGTTGGGTTGAAGTCCAGTTGCAGCATTGCTGATGTACGCTCAGAGCCACGGCCGACCGCGTAGATGCCTTCCCAACCTTCGGTTAGTAGATCCTTGTCTTTAACGATCTTCGCTTTAACAGTGCCCGCTGGCGCCACTGACTTGATGTATTCTGCAGCCATTGTCGCAAGTTGACGAGGTGCCACTTCTTCAGCGGTTTTATTGATAATGTCACGCGTCCAGTCAGTAGCACGGATGCGAGCTTCTAGCTCAGCTTGGTCGGCTTCTGAAAGTGCATCCCATTCCAATGCATTCTTTTTCTTTGGTCCACGGTAGCCTTGGTAAAAAGCCCAAACGCTTTCTAGATCCCAACCTTCACCACGAAGTGAAACGAATGCGATACCTTGTCCGTCAAGCGTACGACCCGCACGTTGAACTGCGCCTAGATCGTGGCCTTCACCAATGTGAATTGTCGCTCCCGCTTCTGAGAACGATAAAATAGCTCTTGCTCCCCACTGAGGCTGGGCAGCTTCTTGACTTAAAAATACTGACATCTGTGTAGACATGATTTCTCCTTGTCATGAACCACTTCGAGAGTGTGATTCTGATTATTTTTTATTAGCGCACTGATGTTAGCATTATGTAGGAGGAAAATGTCATTTTGATAAAAAAACGGACCATAAGGTCCGCTTTTTTTAGTAAGAATTGTTAACTTGGCTGCGTTTTATATTGGACTGATGCCAACCCGCGACCAAATCATCAGATAAGAGGATTAATCCATCTCATCCATCCAGCACAAAATAATAGCCTCTAAGATTTTTTCATTCGAGTGGTTAGGCTCGTCATCAAACTCTTCAAGGTCTAGCACCCATTGATGCAGATCGGTAAAACGTACCGTTTTAGGATCAGTATCAGGGTACAAATCACATAGCTCAATTGCGATGTCTCGCGAATCAACCCACTTCAAGCTCATAACACTTCCTTATATTTATTAGCGACGCTTGGTCACCTTTATGCTCTATATTCTAGGCCAGTTTTTTTAAACCGTTATCTCAGTCATGGCGAAACCACCATGACTGTAGAGAAGTTCTTAGTGATCTTCAGACGCTAGGTTCAATGTGTACTTTGGAATCTCTACAACAAGATCCGTATCAGCCACTTTTGCTTGGCAGCCAAGGCGAGATTCCATCTCTAAGCCCCATGCCTTATCTAGCATGTCGTCTTCTAGATCATCACTCTCTTCTAAAGAATCGAAGCCTTCACGAATCACGACGTGACATGTTGTACATGCACACGATTTTTCACATGCGTGTTCAATACCAATACCGGCCTTCAATGCAACATCAAGAACCGTCTCACCAGTTTTTGCTTCTAAAACAGCGCCTTCTGGACATAGATCTTCGTGAGGTAAAACAATAATCTTTGGCATGTTTATCTATTCTCTAACTATTAAATATTATCGACTGACTGACCTGACAGTGCAGCACGAATTGATTTATCCATACGACGAGAAGCAAAGTCTTGGCTCGCTTTGTCGGTATTCTTAATTTCTAGTTCAATAGCATCAGCGTTGTCGCCATTACGCACTTCAATCAGTGCTTCAATCGCTTGAACAAGTTGTTGTTTGCCTTGCTCATCAAGTAGCTCGTCACCGTCGGCTTGCATTGCAGCGATAAGGCCTTCGATAACGCGATCCGCTTCTACGCGTTGCTCAGCAAGAGCACGCGCTTGCATGTCTTCTTTTGCAAACGTCATCGAATCTTTCAGCATGCTAGCCACTTCGTTGTCGCTTAGACCGTAAGAAGGCTTAACTTGGATTTCAGCTTGAACGCCAGTGCTCTTCTCCATTGCGGTAACCGATAGCAGGCCATCAGCATCCACTTGGTAAGTAACACGAATATGAGCAGCACCTGCAGTCATCGGCGGGATGCCTTTCAGAGCAAATCGAGCCAGTGAACGACAGTCATCAACCATCTCACGCTCGCCTTGCACGGTGTGTACTGTCATTGCAGTTTGACCGTCTTTGAACGTGGTAAACTCTTGTGCACGAGCAACTGGGATCGTGGTATTACGAGGGATGATCTTTTCGACTAAGCCACCCATGGTTTCGATACCCAGTGACAGAGGGATAACATCCAATAGCAGCATCTCAGAGTCAGGCTTGTTGCCAACTAAGATATCCGCTTGAATCGATGCGCCAATCGCAACCACTTCATCAGGGTTAATACTGGTTAATGGAGTACGACCAAAGAAGCCACCGACCATTTCACGAACAAGTAAGGTACGAGTTGAACCACCTACCATCACGACTTCTAGTACTTCATCCGCGTCAACTTCCGCATCTTTCAGTGCTCGGCGGCACGAAAGCAGCGTTTTCTTAACTAGTGGCTTGATGATCTCTTCGAACTCTTCACGAGTTAAAGAGCCAGACCAACCTAGTGCTTCAACATTAACGCTTTCAGCTTCAGATAAGCCAATCTTCGCTTCTGTTGCTGCGTCTAGAAGAATACGGTTCTGTTCTGCTGTCAGCTCTAACAAGCCCATTTGCTCTTGGAAATGATCCGCAATTAAATGGTCAAAGTCATCGCCGCCTAATGCAGAGTCACCACCGGTTGCTAAAACTTCGAAGACACCTTTAGACAGGCGTAGGATAGAGATATCAAACGTACCACCGCCTAAGTCATAAACAGCGATTACCCCTTCTTTACCTGAATCCAAGCCATAAGCAATCGCAGCTGCAGTGGGTTCATTAAGAAGACGTAACACATGAAGACCAGCAAGTTGCGCTGCGTCTTTGGTACCTGCACGTTGTGCATCATCAAAGTACGCAGGGACGGTAATCACGGCACCAGCCAATTCACCACCTAACGTCGACTCAGCACGTTGACCGAGTGCACGAAGAATATCTGCAGATACTTGAATTGGGTTCTTATTTCCTTGCGCTGTGTTAATCACAGGCAGGCCATTATCACTTTCTTCAAACTGATATGGCAGAGATGGGTATCGCTGTTGAATATCTGACAGTGAACGACCGATTAATCGCTTAACTGAGATAATGGTATTTTTAGGATCAGTTTGTGCATTTACACGCGCTTCATCACCAGTGGTGTACGACTCTGACTGATAGTGAACAACGGAAGGGAGAATACTGCGACCTTGTTGATCAACAAGCGTGCTTGCCTCACCACTGCGCACTGACGCAACCAATGAGTTTGTTGTACCTAAATCAATACCCACTGCAAGCTTGTGCTGGTGAGGAGCGGCGCTTTGCCCTGGTTCTGCAATCTGAAGTAGTGCCATGGATGTGTCCTTGTTATACGAACTAGCCGATCAAACGATCTTCAACTAACTCGATTTCATTCTTTAATTTTGCAATAAACTTAAGCTTTCTTACTCGGTCTGCAGCTTCTAACCAAGCTTCGCTGTCGAGTTCTTGTTGGATAGCGCTTAATTGTTGTTTATACATTTTGCTAACCTTTCCTTCAAATGCAAACAAAGCATCTTCAGGATCAGAACTGTCGGCGATATCTTCCAGCTCTTCACGCAATTCCATTTGCTCCATCAGGAACATAGGATCTTGCATAGTCTGCTGCTCACCACGAATATCCTCACCATGTTGAACTAACAGGTATTCAGCGCGGCTGACTGGATTTTTCAACACCTGGTACGCATCATTGATTTGCGCAGCTTTTTGCACAGCCAGCAAGCGATCTCGCTCAGAAGCCGTGGCAAATTTATCAGGGTGGAATTGGCGTTGCAGATCTCTAAACTGAGAAGAAAGAAGGCTACCATCCAGTTGAAACTGAAGTGGTAGCCCAAATAATTCGAAATGATTCATGTAACGGTGGTCCTAAGTTTAGGCTCTTTACTTAGAGCCTAATTTTATTCTTCGCTCATTATAAACGCTCAACGATTGAGGCGTTTATACATTGAAGCTCTCACCACAACCACATTCGCCTTTCGCGTTAGGGTTGTTGAATTCAAAACCTTCGTTTAGGCCTTCTTTTACGTAATCAAGCTCAGTACCGTCTAGGTAAACTAGGCTCTTTGGATCAATGATGACCTTAACACCTGAATGCTCGAACACTTCGTCTTCTTCGTTGAGCTCGTCAACGAATTCCAGTACATACGCCATACCCGAACAGCCAGTAGTTTTTACCGCTAAGCGCAACCCGATACCTTTACCTCGGTTATCTAGGAAAGCTTGAACTCGGCTTGCTGCCGTATCTGTCATGGTGATGGCCATACTACAACCTTGTGTTTTATATAAATTGAGAACTCAGGGGGAGCACAAAGGGTGCTCCCAAATATTACTTTTTTGAAGTGATTACGTTGTAGAAACGATTAGTGCTTCTTTTTGTAATCCGCAACCGCTGCTTTGATTGCATCTTCAGCAAGAATTGAACAGTGAACTTTCACTGGTGGCAACTCTAGCTCTTCTGCGATTTCAGAGTTTTTAATAGCAGCTGCTTCATCAATACTTTTACCTTTAACCCACTCAGTGACTAGTGAGCTAGAAGCGATTGCGCTACCGCAACCGTAAGTCTTGAATTTTGCGTCTTCAATAATACCTTCTGCAGATACTTTGATTTGCAGTTTCATTACGTCACCACAAGCTGGTGCGCCAACCATGCCGCTACCTACACTTGGATCTTCTTTATCAAACGAACCTACGTTACGTGGGTTTTCGTAGTGATCAATTACTTTTTCGCTATATGCCATGATAGTTACCTCGAATCCTCTATTTCCGTGAGATTAGTGATGAGCCCACTCAACAGTGTTCAAATCAATCCCTTCTTTATACATATCCCATAGAGGAGACATGTCGCGTAATTTGTTTACCGCTACACGAATTTGTGCAATCGCGTAGTCGATTTCTTCTTCCGTAGTGAAACGGCCGAATGAAAAACGTACTGAGCTGTGTGCCAGTTCATCGTTTAAGCCAAGAGCGCGTAAAACGTATGAAGGCTCAAGACTCGCTGATGTACATGCAGAACCTGATGATACCGCTAAGTCTTTTAAAGACATAAGCAGAGATTCACCTTCAACGAAAGCAAAGCTCACGTTTAGGTTATGTGGTACACGTTGATCTAAGTCGCCATTTACCGTTACTGCTTCTAGATCTTGAACCCCTTTCAATAGACGCTCGCGAAGTGCTAGTGCGTGGTCATAATCTTTCTGCATGTCTTGTTTAGCGACAGCAAAAGCTTCACCCATACCCACGATTTGGTGAGTAGCAAGCGTACCAGAACGGAAACCACGTTCGTGACCTCCACCGTGCATCTGTGCTTCAAGACGAATACGTGGCTTACGACGAACGTACAAAGCACCAATGCCTTTAGGGCCGTATGCTTTGTGTGCAGAAAGAGAGATAAGGTCAACTTTCATCTCTTTTACATCTAGTGGGATTTTACCCGCAGACTGAGCCGCATCAACGTGGAAGATGATCTTTCGTGAACGACATAATTCGCCGATTGCAGAGATATCTTGGATTACACCAATCTCGTTGTTTACGTGCATGATAGAAACAAGAACCGTATCTTCACGCATTGCTGCTTGTAGCTTGTCTAAATCAATGATGCCGTTTGCTTCAGGCTCAAGGTAAGTCACCTCAAAACCTTCACGCTCTAGTTGGCGACATGGATCAAGAACCGCTTTATGTTCTGTTTTACACGTGATTACGTGCTTACCTTTCTTCTCGTAAAAGTGCGCTGCACCTTTGATAGCAAGGTTGTCTGACTCTGTAGCACCTGACGTGAAAACAATCTCACGTGGGTCTGCATTTAGTAGATCGGCAATTTGCTCACGAGCATTATCTACTGATTCTTCTGCCTGCCAGCCGTAACGGTGTGAACGAGATGCAGGGTTACCGAAGTTACCGTCCATCGTCATGCACTGAACCATTTTTTCAGCAACACGTGGATCGACTGGGCATGTAGCTGAATAGTCAAAGTAAATAGGCAGTTTCATTTTCTACTCCAATGTAAAAACTGACCGCTAAGAGCGGGCATTAACACCGTGAGGTGCTGCACTAATCGTTGTAGTGCTCGTATTTTTATGTGCAAAACCATTATTAACCGCAAGATCGATATCTTGACGATCAGAAATCTCTAAAACTTCGTTATCTTTCATTAGCTCACCGAGCGTAATGTCATTTAAGAAGCTGCTGATTCGGGAGCTTAAATCACGCCAAAGAGTGTGAGTTAAACAACGACTACCACCTTGGCAATCTGCTCGACCGTGACACTTAGTTGCATCAACTGATTCGTCTACTGCAGCAATTACAGTTCCGACAGCGATGTCGCTCGCTTCAGCACCTAAACGGTAACCACCGCCAGGACCACGAACACTAGCAACTAAGCCAGCTTTACGTAACTTAGAAAATAGCTGTTCTAAGTAAGATAATGAGATGCCCTGTCGCTCTGAAATATCAGCCAGAGGAACTGGGCTTTTTTGCGAATGCAGTGCTACATCTAGCATAGCTGTTACCGCATATCTTCCTTTAGATGTAAGTTTCATATCACACCGAATCCACATTGTTTATGTGGTTGGAATCTTCCCATACCTGACTAAATTGGTCAAGTATTTAGTTGACTATTTTAGTCAAGTATTCACCCTTAGGGTTTGTGTGGTTTTTATTTGTCGTTTTTGCTCTTCTCAATTGAAGTCAAAATGCCGCGTAGAGTGTTGATCTCTTGCAACTCTGGACGAGCTCGACTGAACAGACGACGTAGTTTATTCATCACCTGACCTGGCTTATCCTTAGAGATAAATTGGGTATCAATGATCACTTTTTCAAGGTGCTCATAGAACATTTCTAGTTCTTCGTGACGAGGGTACTCATCTTGTTTCTGTGGCTGATATTGGCTAGCGACCATATCAAGGTGAGCTACACGCACTTCGTAGCTCAGAGTCTGCACTGCCATTGCTAGGTTTAGCGAGCTGTATTCAGGGTTAGCTGGGATACATACATGGAAGTGGCACTTCTGAAGCTCATCGTTAGTCAAGCCAGTACGTTCACGGCCGAACACTAATGCGACTGGGTGCTTTTGACCTTCAATCGCAAACTTTTGTCCACACTCACGAGGCTCAAGCATTGGCCATTCAAGCGTACGTGAACGTGCACTCGAACCAACCACCAAACCACAGTCTTTTACGGCTTCGTCTAATGTAGAAACGATGGTTGCGTTTTCTGCGATGTCACCTGCACCCGCAGCCAGTGCTAAGGTCTGCTCGTCAACTTCACATTGAGGGTCTACAAGAACTAATTGACTCAAACCCATCACTTTCATTGCGCGAGCTGCTGATCCGATATTTCCCGAATGAGACGTACCAACCAGAACGACTTTTACATTGTCTAACATGCTATATGACACCACTTTAAAAATAATCGCGAGATATTAACACATAGCAAAGTAAAATGGTCAGACCCTTCGCGTAATGTGAAACCAAGAGTTCAAAAAATAACCACTTCCCTTTTGGTAAAACTTTGGTATACTCGCCGCCGCTTTAAATTGTTCTTTAACATCTTGTGGGAAAAACCATATGCATCCAATGCTAAACATTGCGATACGCGCTGCGCGTAAAGCTGGCAACCATATTGCTAAATCTCTAGAAACAACTGATAAGATCGAATCGTCTCTAAAAGGTAACAACGATTACGTTACTAACATTGCTCAAGAAGCTGAGTACATGATCATTGAGACAATCAAAGCATCTTACCCAGAGCACAGCATTATTTCTGAAGAGAAAGGCCTGACTGAAGGTAAAGACTCTGATGTACAATGGATCGTTGACCCACTGGATGGCACCAACAACTTTGTAAAAGGTTTCCCTCACTTCTCTGTATCTATCGCTGTTCGCATGAACGGTCGTACAGAAGTTGCTTGTGTTTATGACCCAATGCTAAACGAGCTATTCACAGCTCAACGTGGCGCTGGCGCTCAACTTAACAACGCTCGTATGCGTGTTACTCAACTAAAAGACCTTCAAGGTACTGTTCTAGCGACTGGTTTCCCATTCAAGCAAAAACAACACTCTGAATCTTTCATGAAGATCATCTCTGGTCTATTCATCGACTGTGCTGATTTCCGTCGTACAGGTTCTCCTGCTCTTGACCTATGTTACCTAGCAGCTGGCCGTGTTGATGGTTACCTAGAACTTGGCCTTAAGCCATGGGATCTAGCAGCTGGCGATCTAATCGCTCGTGAAGCTGGTGCTATCATGACTGACTTTGCTGGCGGTACTGATTACATGACTTCTGGTAATGTTGTTGCTTCAAGCGCACGTGGTGTTAAGTCTATTCTTAAGCACGTTCGTGAGAACGCTAACGAAGGTATGCTGAAGTAATTCAGACCTTACGTTAACGCTCCCTATTTTAAGGGCGCATAAAAATTCCAAAGCCTCGCTATATAGCTATAGCGGGGCTTTTTTGTATCTGCGATACGAGCTACGAGCTACGAGCTACGAGCTACGAGCTACGAGCAAGATGGCGGTTAGTTGCGACGAGCACAATGCACTTCGCCGATAAATTACGTTGAGTTTATCGACAGAATACAGTCGTAAAAAAACCGCTAGTTGCCTAGCGGTTTTTTTGGTTCAGCGAAAATTGTTAAGCCAAGGCCTAAGGCATTTCGTCAAACTCTTCACCTTCTTTATCCACTTGTGGTGGCATTAGGTGTTCACGCGTAATACCCAACTTCATAGCGAGTGCAGATGCAACGTAGATAGAAGAATAAGTACCAACAGTAATACCCAATAGAAGTGCAGTCGCGAAGCCGTGAATCATAGCACCGCCCTGAGCGAACAGCGCGATAACTACGAATAACGTTGTACCAGAAGTAATCAATGTACGGCTCAATGTTTGTGTGATTGAGCTGTTCAGTACTTCAGGTGCTTCACCCTTACGCATCTTGCGGAAGTTCTCACGAATACGGTCAAATACGACTATGGTATCGTTGAGGGAGTAACCGACGACCGTTAGCAAGGCTGCTACGATGGTAAGATCCACCTCAATTTGCATTAGAGAGAACACACCCAGAGTGATGATAACGTCGTGCGCCAGTGCTAGTACCGCACCTGCTGCCAAACGCCATTCGAATCGCACTGACACATAGATCAAGATACAGATCAGAGAAACAAGGATAGCAAGGCCACCCGCTTCTGTTAGCTCGTCACCCACATTAGGGCCAACGAACTCGATACGACGCATCTCAACTTGCTCACCAGTACCATCTTTAATTGCAGACAGGATCTGGTTACCAAGCGTTTCGCCAGCAACACCTTCACGTGGACGTAAACGAACCATGACCTCACGTGCAGAACCAAAGTTCTGTACCGTTGCATCACCGAAACCTTCCGCTTCTAGTGCACTACGGATATCAGGTAGGTTTGCTGGTTGCTCAAAACCCACTTCAATCAGCGTACCACCGGTAAAATCTAGACCCCAATTCAACGATTTCGTTGTTAAGGTAAAGATGGCAGTACCAATCATCAAGATTGAGAATAAAAAGGCAACCTTTGACCAACGCATAAAGTCGATCATTTTTTCTGCTTTTAGAATCTGAAACATATTAATTCCTAGCCTTAGATCGACAGTTTCTTAACGCGTTTGCCGCCATACATCAGGTTCACGATACAACGTGTTCCGACAATAGCTGTAAACATTGAAGTTAAGATACCGATAGACAGCGTTACCGCGAAGCCTTTAATTGCACCTGTACCTACAGCAAATAGAATAATTGCTGTCAGTAGTGTGGTGATATTGGCATCGGCGATGGTGCTAAATGCGTTTGCATAACCTTGGTGAATCGCTTGTTGTGGACTGCGTCCATCTCGAAGTTCTTCACGTATACGCTCAAAGATAAGTACGTTGGCATCGACCGCCATACCAACCGTCAATACGATACCGGCAATACCTGGCAGAGTCATAGTAGCCCCCGGGATCATCGACATCACACCGATAATCAACACCAAGTTAGCCATCAGAGCAACGTTCGCAATCAAACCGAAAGTACGGTAGTAAAGCAGAGTAAACAACATTACTGCAGCCATACCCCAAACCATCGCCATGATACCCATATCGATGTTTTGTTGACCCATAGATGGACCAATCGTACGTTCTTCTACAATCGAGATAGGCGCAATCAATGCACCAGCACGTAGTAAAAGTGCCAAGTTATGAGCTTCAGCCGTTGAGTCGATACCCGTAATACGGAAGTTACGACCTAGCGCAGATTGAATCGTCGCTTGGTTGATCACTTCTTCGTGCTTACTTAAGATCACTCGACCTTCTGGTGTTTTACGACCGCTGTCTTTGTACTCTGCAAATACCGTAGCCATAAGCTTACCGATATTCTGACGAGAGAATGTAGACATCTTGCTACCACCTTCGCTATCTAGCGAGATGTTAACTTGTGGACGACCATATTCATCAACACTTGAGCTTGCATCAGTAATACTTGAACCGCCTAGAATAACGCGCTTCTTAAGTACCACAGGGCGACCATCACGGTCTTGCTTGATTTCGCTACCCGCAGGGGCACGACCAGAAGCGGCAGCGGCTAAGTCAGCACTACTATCAACTTCACGGAACTCAAGTGTCGCCGTTGCACCAAGAATTTCTTTAGCGCGCGCCGTGTCTTGAACACCAGGCAATTCCACTACGATACGGCTAGCACCTTGACGTTGAACCAAAGGCTCAGCAACACCAAGTTCGTTAACACGGTTACGTAGAATGGTAATGTTTTGCTCTACTGCGTAGTTACGGATTTCTTGAAGACGAGCGTCTGTAAAACGAGCAACCAAAGAGAAACGACCATTAGATTCTGAATCTACGAACGTCATATCTTGGTGCTTAGATTGCAGTAGCGATTTCGCTTCAGCAAGCTGCTCTTCGTTACGTAGAATCACTTCTACTGCATCTTTACCCGATGGGCGAATAGCACGGTAACGAATTTTTTCTTCACGAAGTTCACTACGGAAGGCTTCTTCTTGTTGGCCAACTAGCTTTTGCATCGCAGCATCCATATCCACTTCCATTAAGAAGTGAACACCACCACGTAGATCAAGACCCAGTTTCATTGGTGCAGCACCAATAGATTCAAGCCAATCAGGAGTTGAAGCCGCAAGGTTTAAAGCAACGATAACATCATCACCTAGTGCTTCTGTGATGATATCACGGGCACTAATTTGCGTATCTGTATCGTTAAAGCGAACAAGAATGGAACCGTTTTCTAGAGCAACGGATTTAGTAGAAAGGTTCTCTGCTTCCAGAGCATTGGTGACAGCATCCAGCGTAGACAGATCTACAGAGGCGCCACGCGCCCCTGTAACTTGAACTGCCGGATCTTCACCGTATATATTCGGAAGTGCGTACAACGCGGCGATAGCGATGGCAAACACCACCATCAAATACTTCCATAACGGATAACGGTTTAGCACAGCGAGGATCCTCTAGCTGTTTATAGTGATTTCAGAGTACCTTTTGGTAGCACTGCTGTAACGAAGTCTTTCTTGATAACAACTTCGTTGTTTGCGTTCAGTTCGATAGCAACGTAGTCGCTGTCTTCTGCAATCTTAGTAATCTTACCGATTAGACCGCCGCTTGTTAGAACTTCATCGCCTTTGCCCATAGAAGACATAAGGCTCTTATGCTCTTTTACGCGCTTAGCTTGTGGGCGGTAGATCATGAAGTAGAAGATCACAGCGAACATACCTAGCATGATAAGCATTTCGAAACCGCCGCCTGCTGGTGCACCTTCTACTGCTGCGTGAGCTTGAGAAATAAACATTAAAAACATCCTCTATTATATTTTGGTAATTGTTTGTCTAATTGGGTTGTATCCCTTTATTTTCAAGCCCCAACTCTCGGAAGAGAGATGGGGCTCGCAAAAAAAGAAATACTAAGATTCTTTACCTAACGGTGGCACTTCACGCCCCATTCTTGCGTAGAACTCAGCAACGAACTCTTCAAAACGGTCTTCATCAATAGATTGACGAATATCTGACATAATTCGTTGGTAGAAACGCAGGTTATGAATCGTGTTCAGTCGAGCACCTAGGATTTCGTTACAACGATCCAAATGGTGCAAGTACGACTTGCTGTAGTTCTTACAAGTGTAACAGTCACAATCTGAATCTAGTGGTGTTGTATCCGTTTTATGCTTCGCATTACGGATCTTGATCACACCTTCAGTCACAAACAAGTGGCCGTTACGTGCATTTCGCGTTGGCATAACACAGTCAAACATGTCGATACCACGACGAACACCTTCAACTAAGTCTTCAGGTTTGCCTACACCCATTAGGTAACGTGGCTTATCTTCTGGCAGTTGAGGACATGTGTGCTCAAGAATGCGGTGCATATCTTCTTTTGGTTCGCCTACTGCTAGGCCGCCTACTGCGTAACCGTCAAAACCAATTTCTGTTAAGCCTTTAACGGATACGTCACGAAGGTCTTCGTATACGCCACCTTGAACGATACCGAACAGTGAGTTCGGGTTTTCAAGTTTGTCGAAGTGGTTACGTGAACGCTCAGCCCAACGAAGAGACATCTCCATTGAGTCTTTAGCTTCTTTGTGTGTCGCAGGGTAAGGCGTACACTCATCGAAGATCATTACGATGTCTGAACCTAAATCTTTTTGGATTTCCATAGACTTCTCAGCGTCCATGAAGATCTTGTCACCGTTTACAGGGTTACGGAAATGAACACCCTCTTCAGTGATTTTACGCATTGCACCTAGGCTGAATACTTGAAAGCCGCCTGAATCAGTCAGGATAGGACCGTGCCAGTTCATGAAATCGTGCAGGTCACCGTGCATTTTCATGATTTCTTGACCAGGACGTAGCCATAGGTGGAATGTGTTACCTAATAGGATTTCAGCACCTGTGTCTTTTACTTCTTCAGGTGTCATACCTTTAACAGTACCGTAAGTACCTACAGGCATGAATGCTGGGGTTTCAACGGTACCGCGTTCAAACTGAAGTTGACCACGACGTGCGCCGCTATTAGTTTTTTTAAGTTCGTATTTTAATTTCACGAAGCCTCCAATATGCCAGAGAAACAATCTGACTGTTAATTCAGAACCTTAGGCCAAACAAAAGTTCAGTCTAGTGGGTTCTATGAGGAGCGGTCGCGTATTCCTTGCGAGAGATTAGACAGACACCCTGCCCGACTCCTAGCTTACTGCTAGCACCCGTAAATTCTAATGTATATCGTTTATAACTAGCTTAAATTAGCTTGTTTTCTTATTGATGAACATGGCATCACCGTAGCTGAAGAAACGATATTCGCTCTTCACTGCGTGATCGTATGCGCCCATCACGTTGTCGTAACCTGCAAATGCACTCACCAACATAATCAGTGTTGATTCTGGCAAGTGGAAGTTGGTAATCAAGCAATCCACCAACTGGTATTCATAGCCAGGGAAGATGAAGATTTCTGTATCACCAAAGAAAGGAACGAGCTCAGTGCCTTTCTTCAATGCATCTTGAGCTGCACTTTCTAGTGAGCGTACTGATGTTGTACCAACAGCAATAATACGGCCGCCACGGGCTTTTGCTGCAGCTACGGCGTCAACCACTTCTTGCGGCACTTCAACGTACTCAGCATGCATGTGGTGATCGTTAATATTATCAACTTTTACTGGCTGGAACGTACCAGCACCAACATGAAGCGTCACGTAAGCAAACTCAACACCTTTTTCTTTCATGTCAGCCATTAGCTTGTCATCAAAGTGAAGGCCTGCTGTTGGCGCTGCAACCGCACCCGGCTTTTCATTATAGACAGTCTGGTAGCGCTCTTTATCTGCATCTTCATCAGGACGATCGATGTAAGGAGGCAGTGGCATGTGACCAACACTGTTAAGAATCTCTAAAACGCTTTGATCAGATGTGAAATGGATTTCGAATAACGCATCGTGACGCGCCACCATTTCAGCTTCATATTCATCGTTCTCACCAAGGAACAACTTGGTACCCGGCTTCGGTGATTTAGAACAACGAACATGCGCAAGAATGCTTTTCTCATCAAGCATACGTTCAACCAGCACTTCAAGCTTACCGCCTGATGCCTTGCGACCAAATACACGAGCTGGAATCACTCGAGTGTTATTGAAAACAACAAGATCGCCTGGCTCAACCAAGTCTAAAACGTCTTTAAACGAACCATCAGCTAGGTTACCGCTGTTGCCATCTAATTTAAGCAGGCGGCTTGCTGTACGCTCCTCTTGAGGGTAGCGAGCAATGAGTTCATCTGGTAGGTCAAAGTGAAAATCTGAAACTTGCATGTGTCTAGTCTTGTCTTAGTTGATGAGATTTGTGCCGTTGACGAATCATAAATCGTAGTTGCTGGATAATCGTTACGGTAAGTCAATCGTTACCAGAAACACATCGCAAACACGACTAAAAATTTCGCAGTGGGCTAGTATAGGCACACGAGCCGCAATAGCAAGGTTTACAGCACTGGATTATTGTAAAGAGGCGTAAAATAATGCGACTGATTCACCTCCTCAAGCTAAAGAATTAGTTGCATAAAACTCACCCAAGAATGCGTCAGATCTCAGTTATTTTTTGGATAAAAAACTATAGTAATAGCAACAAATAAAAAAGAAGGAGGTTCGTATGATCAAGGTTGAAGATATGATGACTCGCAACCCTCATACCCTATTGCGCTCACACTCACTGGCCGATGCTAAGCACATGATGGAAGCACTTGATATCCGCCATATTCCGGTCGTCGATTCCGACAGGCAACTACTAGGTGTCGTCACACAACGAGACGTTCTCGCCGCTCAAGAATCCAGCCTACAAAACATCCCACAAGCTCAATCTTTTACTCTTGCTACTCCCCTCAACGACATCATGCACAAAAGTGTTATGTCGGTAGAGCCGCGTGCAGGATTAAAAGAATCGGCTATCTACATGCAGAAACATAAAGTGGGCTGTTTACCTGTCGTAGAAAACCACGAACTAGTAGGCATTATTACAGACAGCGATTTTGTCACGATAGCGATCAATTTACTGGAGCTGCAAGAAGAAGTAGAGCCAGAAGAAGCAGAAGTAGAGTAACGCTCGGAATTGATATAAAGAAGAGCGGCCAATTCAGCCGCTCAGAGGGATTGTTGTCGCAGCGGATTATTATAGAAGCTCAGATACCACATCCGCTAATTGATGGAATGTCTCACGACGCGAAGAGCTTGGTCGCCAGACAAGGCCAATATCTCGGTAGGCCTGCTGACCAGGAGGATCGATCACAACGAGATTCTGGTTTTCCAATAAACCGTGGTCGATCGCCATTTGCGGAATAAAGGTGGTTCCTAAACCATTGGCCACCATTTGCACCAATGTGTGAAGGCTCGTCGCAGTGAACGGGTTGATCTTCTCTTTATCCGTTAACTTACAAGCCGACACAGCATGCTCGGTTAAGCAATGCTCGTTCTCCAACAAAAATACAGATTCGTCTGGCAGGTCATCGTATTTAATCGGAACGCGAATACCATCAGCTTGATTGCGACTGATCACCATCCGGAAAGGGTCTTGCCCAACAACTTGGCTTTCCATATTGTCGATATCGACAGGCAAAGCCAGAATCAGCACATCTAAGTCTCCATGACGCAGCGCAGCCAATAGGTTGGTCGTTGTGTCTTCACGTAACAGCAAATTTAATTGTGGAAAGCGCTGGTTGGCTTCCTGTACCAAATCGCACAAAAGGAACGGCGCTATAGTAGGAATACACCCGACTCGCAGCTGCCCTTGCATCGCATCCCCGTTACATAGATTTCCAAGCTCTACGAGATCTTGTCCTTTCGCTAGTAGCTCTCGACCGTGCTTGACCACCAGCTCACCTGCTTGCGTGAAAACTAGCGGGCTCTTTTTATCTTTCTTCTCATAAAGCGGGCAACCAATCAGCTCTTCTAGGTTTTGAATGCCTTTACTTAGCGTAGATTGACTGACGAAACAGCGATCTGCGGCATCACTGAAATGACGAGTTTCGTGAAGAGTAACAAGATAGTGAAGTTGCTTAAGACTTGGCCATTTATTCATGAAATTACTTTGTAATATGAGTAGGATAAGTTAGGTAAAGGTCATTCGACCTAAGGACAGGACAAAGAATAAGCTTATCGCTTTTTTCGATTAACTTAATCTATTTAATTCGCTTTTTTCTATAGTACCGATTGTACTATAGTTTGTCCCGTAGAAACGGAGCCCAAACAAAGATGTGTTGGGCCAACTAATTTTTTAGGAGATTCCAAAATGGTACTAGTAGGTCGTCAAGCCCCTGACTTTACTGCAGCAGCTGTTCTAGGTAACGGTGAGATCGTTGATAACTTCAACTTCGCAGAATTCACTAAAGGTAAGAAAGCTGTAGTTTTCTTCTACCCACTAGACTTCACTTTCGTTTGTCCTTCAGAGCTAATCGCTTTCGACAACCGTCTTGAAGATTTCCAAGCTAAAGGCGTTGAAGTAATCGGTGTTTCTATCGATTCTCAATTCTCTCACAACGCATGGCGTAACACTGCTATCGCTGATGGCGGTATCGGTCAAGTTAAATACCCTCTAGTTGCTGACGTTAAGCACGAGATCTGCAAAGCATACGATGTTGAGCACCCAGAAGCAGGCGTTGCTTTCCGTGGTTCTTTCCTAATCGACGCTGACGGCCTTGTACGTCACCAAGTAGTTAACGATCTTCCACTAGGTCGTAACATCGACGAAATGCTACGCATGGTAGACGCACTAAACTTCCACGAGAAGAACGGTGAAGTTTGTCCTGCACAATGGGAAGAAGGCAAATCAGGTATGGACGCATCTCCAAAAGGTGTTGCAGCATTCCTATCTGAGCACGCTGACGACCTAAGCAAGTAATTACCTCTTAAGCCCGAACTCAACGCGGGTTAATGGTTGGAAGATTCTCTTTAAAGAGACATAAAGCATAAGCTAATAGCGCAAAGCGCACCGCCAATCAGTTAAGAAGTAAAGTCCTATTAAAAGCCCGAAGTTAACGCTTCGGGCTTTTTGTTTTCCCCCTCCTCGCTCCCCTAGACTGACTCTTGTAATAGATAATTGAGGTAGCGATAAACCTAAACTTTACCTCTATTTTCCCTTATCCCCATCTATTCAGAATCACACCTAGATTGCTATTATTTCATCAGTATCTTTTTGAACGGATAAACACGATGAACACCGAAATTGAAGTCTGTATCGATAACTTAGAATCTCTTCATACCGCACTATCTGGTGGCGCGAATCGAATTGAGCTTTGCTCTTCATTAGCACTTGGCGGATTAACTCCAAGCTTCGGAATGATGAAACAAGCGGCAATAGTTTCGTCGGTTCCGGTCTACGCTATGATACGCCCAAGACAAGGCGACTTCATTTTCGATAACGACGATATGCTCTGTATGCTTGAAGATATTGAAGCTTGCGCAAATGCAGGATTGGATGGGGTCGTACTTGGTGTGTTAGCGCCGAACGGAAGTATTGATATGCCAAAGATGCAACAACTGGCTGACAAAGCGCACTCGTTAAAGCTTGGGATTACCTTCCACAGAGCCATCGATCAAAGCTCTGATTTCCAAGCAGCATTAGAACAAATCATTACACTTGGATGCGAAAGAGTCCTGACATCAGGGCTTGCTGCTAATGCTGAGCAAGGTATCGATGTATTGGCTGCAATGGTCAAACAAGCCGATGGACGAATTGATATCATGGCGGGGGCTGGCGTTAACGCTGCGAATGCCAAAATGATTCAAAGCGCTACCCAAGTACCTGCTCTTCACCTTTCAGGTAAATCGACAAGGCCGAGTCTAATGGAAAACAACTCAAGTGCTCAAATGGGCAGTGATAATATTGATGATTATCAGATCCCAGTGACAGATGCGAGTAAGATATCTGATGTGAGAGCCGCCCTCACCGCTTAGGGCAATAGTCGCCAGCATAAATCCAGAGAACCTCGCTGACTAATCTAACTGACTGACGTATATTAGATTTAATAGCGCAGAAAATTTTCATGGATAGATATGGCTAAAGACTTATTCAGCTCTCTTGATTTAAACCTGTTACGAAGCAAAACATGTTTGGAAGAAACCAAATCCACGGCTTTCAGGCTGAAATTGGCGTGGCAAGTTATGACGGTACGAAAACGCGCTCAGGCGAAGTAGAAGAGAAAACAACACATGGTATAAGCCTAGGCGGGGCCTACGTTTACCAAGCGACACCAATGCTTGGATTACGTGCTGGTGTTGATATGAATATTTTTGATCACAACAAAACCTTTGTGCCTTACGACACAACGGTCAATTTCAATCTTGGTGCCATTATTAGCTTCTAAAGATAAGCTCTATTTGAGTGCGTCATCAAGGCTTTGATCGCCTAGGTGACGTACATCTTTACCCTTCACAAAGTAAATAATGTATTCGCAGATATTTTGGCAGCGGTCTCCCACTCGCTCAATCGCACGCGCTGACCACATCACCTGCAAAATATTAGGAATGTTCTTAGGGTCTTCCATCATATAGGTCATTAACTGACGAATAACGGCCTCGTACTCCGCATCCAACTTATCATCAAGCTTGTGAACTTCAGCTGCCGCATCAACATCCATACGAGCAAAAGCATCTAATACTTGGTGAAGCATGGTGATAGCCTGACGGCAAAGAGGCTCTAAAGATACGTGGAATTTCTGCTCTTTGGTTGAAGGGATCTCAATAGCACCTTGCGCAATTTTAGAAGCAACATCGCCAATACGTTCCAGATCGGTAATCGTTTTGATGATCGCCATAATCAAACGCAGATCCTTCGCTGTCGGCTGACGCTTTGCAATGATTCGAGTACAAGCCTCATCAATCGACACTTCCATCGCATTCACTTTGTGGTCATCACGAATCACTTTTTTGGCCAATTCAACATCGTCTTTATGAAGCGCCTGCATTGCAAACGAGAGTTGCTGCTCCACTAACCCGCCCATGGTCAATACATGAGTACGGATCGATTCTAACTCGACATTGAATTGCCCTGAAATGTGGCGACCGAAATGCATACTTGCTCCTTGAAAGAAATGAAGAAAGCCATTTTTGTAGAGTGACTTAGCTCTAGATGACACCTTTGGAGAGGTTAGCCATATCTACCAGTAATGTAGTCTTCCGTCTGGTTTTTCAATGGAGACGTAAAAATTGAGTCCGTATCTGAGTACTCGATCAATTTTCCCATATGAATAAAGGCAGTATGGTCACTTACACGCGCGGCTTGTTGCATGTTGTGGGTAACAATCACCACTGTGTATTGCGTTTTGAGATCGTTGATCAACTCTTCAATCGTCAAAGTAGAAATCGGATCGAGTGCCGATGTCGGCTCATCTAACAACAGCACTTCAGGCTCAATCGCAACCGCACGAGCGATAACCAAACGCTGCTGTTGACCGCCAGATAAACCAAAAGCATTCTCATGCAACCGATCTTTCACTTCATCCCATAACGCAGCAGCGCGCAGAGAGCGTTCAACCGCATCATCAAGGTCTCGGCTGTTGCTAACGCCTTGTAGCCTCAAGCCATAAACCACATTCTCATAGATAGATTTAGGAAAAGGGTTTGGACGCTGGAATACCATACCCACACGGCGTCGTAAGGTCGCAACATCCACCTTAGGGTGATAGACGTTCTTGCCATGAAGCTTCACTTTCCCGGAAACCTTACAGCCTTCAACAAGATCGTTCATGCGATTAATGCAGCGCAGCAGAGTCGACTTACCACACCCAGAAGGGCCGATAAACGCCGTCACCTGCCCCTTCGGGATCTGCATCGAGATATCATCAAGTGCTTGGCTCTCTTTATAGTAAAGATTTAGCCCTTCGATCGAGATAGCAATTTGCTCATCCTTCAGATTGTGAACATCAAGTGGTGCTTGGTAACCCAAGGTTTCATTAATCGAGAACATCTAATCTTGTCCTAAGGTTCGGTATTTTTCACGCAAGTTATTACGGATATTGATGGCTGTTAAGTTCAACCCAACAATCACCGTAACCAATAAAAATGAAGTCGCATACACTAAAGGTCGTGCCGCTTCGATATTAGAGGTTTGAAAACCAACATCATAGATATGAAAGCCTAAATGCATGAACTTTCTATCTAAGTGTAAATACGGAAACTGACCATCGACTGGCAAGCTAGATGCCAATTTAACAACACCCACCAGCATAAGTGGTGCAACTTCCCCCGCGGCTCTCGCGATTGCCAAAATTAAACCAGTGATAATCGCTGGGCTTGCCATCGGTAAAACAATGCGCCAAAGCGTCTCAAATTGAGTCGCACCAAGCGCTAATGAACCGTGCCTCACTGCACTAGGAATACGCGTTAAGCCCTCTTCCGTGGTTACGATAACGACTGGAAGCGTCAAGACCGCTAAGGTTAGTGCTGACCAAAGTAGACCCGGCGTACCAAATGTCGGTGCTGGCAATCGCTCTGCATAGAACAACGTATCAATCGAGCCACCAATGGTATAGACGAAAAAGCCTAAACCAAAAACGCCATACACAATCGACGGTACACCCGCCAAGTTAATCACGGCGATACGAATTAAACGTGTTAGTGCGTTGTTTTTTGCGTATTCATGAAGATATATCGCAGCGACCACGCCAAGAGGCATCACGACGATCGACATGAGAATAACCAACAGTACTGTACCGAAAATGGCAGGGAATACACCGCCTTCAGAGTTTGAGTCTCGTGGGTTCTCTGATAAGAACTTCCAAACTTGTTTGCCCCAGTGCCCAACCTTTTCTAGGTAAGACATATTATTTGGGTACCAATAATCCAGAATGTGACTTAGCGAAATCTCGACCTGCTCGCCTGTCATATCCTCAACGAGTAAGCTTTCGACATTAAGTTGCGTTCTAAGGTGCTCAAGCTTAACTTCGGCTTCACCTAACTGGCGGTTTAATTCCAGTTTAGTTTGAGTATAGGTTTTAAGGTATTCATCGCTCACTGACTCATTGAGTTCAAGCTTACGCTTTTCTAAGCGCAGGTTTTCCAATTGCCAGCTGATATTGCGAATTTCTTGGTTCACGACACGCGACGTTTCTTTACGTAGCGCATCAGCGAACGCCAAGCCTTGTTCGAGCTTTTGGTCTATGTTCGAATCAAAGGTGCCAGAAGCGGTTTTAAAACCCACCGGCTTACCAAAGAAATAACCACCTCGACTTCGTTCAATCACAACCCAATCAAGCGGGGTAGTGGGTTCACGTAAGTTAACATCCAGAATAGAAACAAAGTCCGCAGGGTACAGTTCTCTGTTAGCAACTTTGATGCTTAAGCGCTGTATCAGCCCAGTCGACAAATTTTGAGGAGACAAAAGGTCATGGACTTGTGGAACTTGCTCTATCGGGATGTATTTTCGTTCATATAACTGACCAACCAATACATCTTGTTTTGATACGGTTTCGTCAAGATCGACCACTAGCGATAAGTCTTTGGAGTCAACTTGCCATTGATACAAAGGTGCGGGCCAAAAATAGGTTAAGCCCTTCCAACCAATCAGCAGCATTAGGCCAAGAACAGAAAGCATACTGATGCTCACCGCCCCGCCCGTAAGCCAGATCCACGGAGAGCCCGATTTAACCCAAGATAATAATGACTTCAGTTTATTCATCATGATCGACCTTGCTCTTGGCGTGCTGAAATCAAGGAGCTGCAAAGATCAAGAGACACGCTAGTCAAGCCACTAAAAGCCATTGATACACATTGAGGCAAACCTTTAAAACTACAGCGCACGATATTTATCTCTCAGTCTTTGTCTAACCCACTCAGCAACTGAGTTCACCGCGAATGTAAAGATAAACAGCAAGAGTGCAGCCAAGAACAGCAAGCGGAAATGAGAACCGCCTACTTCTGATTCTGGTAGCTCAACAGCAATCGTTGCCGATAAGGTTCTCATCCCTTCCAAAATATTCCAGTCAAGAATTGGAGTGTTACCTGTCGCCATCAAGACGATCATGGTTTCGCCAACCGCTCGACCTAGGCCCATCATAACCGCTGAAAAGATACCTGGACTCGCCGTCAATAACACCACATAAATAAGCGTCTGCCACGCCGTCGCACCCAACGCTAATGAGCCATCAGATAAATGTTTAGGTACAGAGAAAATAGCATCTTCAGCAATAGTGAAAATCGTTGGGATGACCGCAAAGCCCATAGCAAAACCAACCACCAGCGCATTGCGTTGGTCAAAGTCGATGCCATAACTCGCTAAGAAAGTACGAATATCACCACCAAACAACAAGGCTTCAATGCTGTTTCCACCAGCAAAGACAGCCACCACCGTAATCACCAATACCGGGATCAATATTAGGGCATGCCAACCGTTAGAGAAACGACTCGTCACCATCTTCGGTAAGCAGAACCAAACTAACCCCGTCAACAATGTACTCAACGGTAATAACACCATTAATGAGAAGACGGCCGTTAAATGCGTTTCGACAATTGGAGCAAACCAAAGCCCGGCCAAGAATCCGATGATCACGGTCGGAAGTGCTTCCATCAGTTCTATCGAAGGCTTCACCACTCTTCGCATGCGTGGAGACATGAAGTATGCGGTGTAAATGGCTCCGAGCACAGCAACCGGCACGGCAAACATCATCGCAAACAGAGCGGCCTTAATGGTACCGAACGTAATGGGTACTAAACTGAATTTCTCTTCAAAGTCATCATTCGCCGAGGTTGATTGCCAAACATATTGTGGCTCAGGGTAGCTTTCGTACCAGACTTTTTGCCAAAGCGATGAGAATGATATTTGCGGGTATTCATTATCGACCTTAGCCACACTGATGGTGCCATCAATCAGCGTCGCCAGATGCAGTTCATTGGCAGACATAGCCGCTAATTGTGGTGATTTATCAAATGCGCGCTCGAACAGCGACAGCTTTTCACTGGTCGTATAGTGGCTTTGTAATGTGCCGTTCTTATAGAAGCTATAAAAACCCTTTCTATAAGTATCAGGCAAAATAAATTGCACTTGTTCAGCAAGTTGGAAGTCTCGAATATGGGTCAGGCTACGCTTTTCATCTTTGAGTACATCGAACCACTGAGAAACCTGTCCATCCTCATGCGTAGCCAACAGTGAATAAGCTCCAGACAGTAAATCGATACTTTTCACCGAATGCTTCGCATCATTCAAGCTAAGATCAATCACTTCACGAACATTGAAGCCGCGATCTGATAGCTTCAAAACCACTAAATCCGATTGAGATCGGAGATATAAGGTTTGGCCATCAGGTGTGACTAACAACTGTTGCTGCAAGCCCAACTTATCCGATAGCCATTGGCTCTTCTGAAAAACATACTGACCCGTAACGTCACTTTGGTACCACTTCACTAAGACTCGTTGGTCACTTAGCTGAGCAGCAACCGTGATACCACGTCCATTCTTAGAGAACGCGAATTTTTCGATTGTCGTCCCATTTGACGATTCATCATTTAAAAATCGTTCAGGGAGATCGATTTGCTCAATTTTAGGATCGGCTTCACTGCCCTTTTGCAGCACAGGCGCACTATACTCAGGATAGAAAAAAGTAAGGTTGCTTGCACTATCGGCAAAGGCAAACCAGTTTTCTGATGGGGTATTTCGAGAGAAGGCAACAGGATTGGCTAAAACATTTTGCTCAAAGTAAGAGTGTGTATTTTGAGACTCTAAATCCCAAAACTGCACCAAGCCAGATTTTTCGATAGTAAATGCATGCTGACCGTATTCATCAACAGATAAGGCGATAGGCTTTTCTACGGCAACGGTCTTTACAGCTTGGTCTGTCTCTAAACCAGTATCAGAAAATACCGGTAAAATGACCATCGCCAAGTAAACAAAGATCAATACTAGGGCAGCTAGAACACTGACCGCGCCACATGTCACCGAAAAACGGACGAGACGATCTTTCAACCATCTTTTTTTGTCGCGCTCTTTCAATGAAAATTGGGCTGATGCCATCTGTTTATCTACCTTTTTTTAGCTACTGACATAATATGTACGTTAGATGACAATTATATTACAAGTTACGTTAAACAACTGAAACTAATAACAAGTTTGTTAGCCATATTTCTTAAAGTAAGATCATAGATTTTGTGAATTTTGCCATTCTAATTTAAAGTAATCAGCTCTATAGCCAGTACTCAAGGATTCTCATCTCGATGGAAAAAGACTATGTCACAAAAGAACTTAGCTGGTTATCCTTCAACGAAAGAGTGCTCCAAGAAGCGGCAGATAAGTCAGTCCCCTTAATCGAAAGAGTTCGTTTTTTAGGTATTTACTCGAAAAACCTCGATGAGTTTTACAAAGTCCGATTTGCTGATGTGAAGCGAAAGATCTTACTTCAAGATCCACAGCTAACCTCCAACTCGCCGAAAAGCCTACTGACTAAAATGCAGAGCAAAGCAAGCAAGCTCGATGCTCAATTCCATGAACTGTATAACGACTTGCTATTGGAATTGGTACGCAATCGTATTTTTCTGGTCAACGAACAACAAATCAGCGAAGAACAAAGTGGCTGGATAAAAAAGTACTTTAAGAAAAAAGTGCTGCCACACTTAACTCCGATTCTCTTGAACGAAGATAGCCAGTTACTTAATATTCTCAAAGATGAACAAAGTTACTTAGCCATCGACATCGAGCGTGATGCATCATCTCAATATGTCTTACTCGAAATCCCATCAGAAGCACTCCCTCGATTTGTTAAGTTACCGGAAACTTCGGGTTCGCAGCGTACAACTTTGATCTTGTTAGATAATATAGTTCGATTTTGTTTGGATGACTTACTTAAAGGATTCTTTGAGTATGACTCATTGCGTTGTTTTGCGATAAAAATGACACGTGATGCCGATTATGATCTGCAAGAGGACAATGAAAATAACCTATTAGAATCGATGTCTTTAGGTTTAGAACAGCGCTTAACGGCACTGCCGATACGTCTGATCTATGAATCTGAAATGCCAACTGAAATTCTCAACTTCTTACAAGTCAGACTTAAACTGTCTGACTATGACAGTGTCATCGCAGGTGGTCGCTATCATAACTTCAAACATTTCTCTGAGTTCCCAAGCCTTAACCGACGTGATTTAGTTAATCGTCCTCTACCCGCGATTAAGTGCGCGCATTTCAGCCATTACCCAAACTATTTCGAAGCGATCAAAGCTCGCGACATCTTACTGCATTATCCTTATCACACCTTTAGTCACATCACTGAACTGGTTAGGCAGGCTTCCTTTGACCCGAAGGTAACCTCCATCAAAATAAACGTTTACCGTGTTGCGGAAGGCTCAAAACTCCTCAGCTCGATCATCGATGCGGCGCACAATGGCAAAAAGGTCACTGTGGTTGTCGAGCTGCAAGCACGCTTTGATGAGCAAGCCAACATTCAATGGACCAAGAAACTTCAAGAAGCGGGTGTAAAAGTCATCCATGGCATCCCAAGTTTGAAGATCCATTCCAAGTTGCTGCTCATCAAACGAAAAGAAGGCAAGCATACCGAGCATTATGCCCATATTGGCACTGGCAACTTCCATGAAGTTACAGCGCGCGTGTATACCGATTTCTCTCTGCTCACTGCGAATGAAGATTTGACTCAAGAGGTGAGACAAGTCTTTAAGTATATTGAAAACCCTTATCAAAAGTCCCAGTTCAAGCAACTGATTGTGTCACCAAAGAATACTAGAAAACGTCTGTACCAATTGATAGATAATGAAATACAAAACGCGATAGAAGGTAAACCTGCAAGCATCACTCTAAAACTCAACAACTTGGTCGATCGAGAGATCATTGAAAAGCTCTATCAGGCTAGCCAAGCCAATGTAAAAGTGAGAATGGTCATTCGCGGCATGTGCTCTCTTGTCCCTGGCATACCCCACATCAGTGATCATATTGAGATAGTCAGTGTGGTCGATCGTTTCCTCGAACATCCGAGAGTGATGATATTTGGTAACGCTGGAAAGCCGAAGGTCTATATATCTTCCGCTGACTGGATGACACGAAATTTTGATCACCGCATCGAAGTTGCAGCTCCAATTTTAGATCCAAAGATCAAGCAAACCATTATCGATATCACCGAGTTTCATTTCGATGACAGCAACAAAGCTCGAGTGCTAGACCAAGCGATGAGCAACTCTTACACACAACCACCAGCAAACCTACTTGATTACCCGACGTCACAACTCTCCACTTACCACTATATTAAACGTATGGAGAAACTTGCTCGCAAGAAGTACAAACAAGAGAAGAAATCATGCCGCTAATTGATAACAAACATTCTCGATGTATTGCCGCTATCGACTTGGGTTCGAACAGCTTTCACATGGTGGTTGCCCGAGTATTCGATCAACACCTGCAATTAGTCAGCAGACACAAACAGAAAGTGAGATTAGGTGATGGATTGGATGAACGTAACGTCCTATCTGAAAGCGCTATCGAGCGAGGCCTAGAATGCCTCAAGGTGTTCGCAGAACGACTGGCGGATTTTGAGCTTGATGATGTCAGAGTTGTTGCGACTCATACCCTAAGAAAAGCCAAAAACGCTAAAGACTTCTTAGAGCAAGCCAAGCCACTGTTTCCTTTTCCAATAGAGATCATTTCCGGTCAAGAAGAAGCTCGAATAATCTATAACGGAGCAGAACACACTCAAACCGCTTCTGAATCTAAGTTGGTTATTGATATCGGTGGAGGGAGTACGGAACTCGTCGCCGGACAAGGCTTTACTCCTCTAATTATGCGCAGTTTACCGATGGGATGCGTCAACTTCACTCAACGTTTCTTTGCTGACGAAGGGCTAACTTCGCGACACTTCTCAGATGCTTATACCGCAGCTACTCGTCTATTGATGCCATTGATTGAAGAATACACAAAAGCCCCTTGGGAAATCGCTTTTGGCTCATCTGGTACCACGAAATCAATAAAAGAAGTACTCATTGGCTTAGGGTTCACCGATGGTCTCATTACGCCCCAACGCCTGTCCTATTTAAAGAATCACTTATGTGAGTTTTCATCATCCAACACCGTAAATCTTTCAGGCTTAAGTGATGAGAGAAAGCCTGTGTTTGCTGCAGGCGTCACCATTCTTTCAGCAGCAATGGATACGCTAGACATCAAGGAGTTACATTTTTCTGATGGTGCCCTGAGAGAAGGCGTTCTTTATGACATGGAGGATAGGCTTAAAGATATTGATATTCGAACAAGAACTGCCGAAACGCTCGTCTCTCGATACCATGTAGACGTAACTCATGGCGAGAAAGTGAAAGTGCTCGCTCTTTCATTGCTGAAACAAGTACAGCCTCAAGTGACAACTGCGGTCACTAATGAGCTGTATGATCTGCTTGGTTGGGCTGCAGTACTTCATGAGGTAGGACAAAGCATTGCATTCCAAGGCTATCACCGCCATTCGGCTTATCTGCTTAAGCATACGACAATGCCAGGCTTTAATACTGAGCAACAACGCCTTATATCAGCATTGGTTCGCTATCAAAGAAAAGCGCTCAAACTACAAGATTTGCCGGAACTTTCTCTGTTTACTCAGCAACAAGTCACCCTGCTGATTCGTATATTGAGACTCGCTATCTTACTCAACCGTCAGCGAAATCAAGCACTGGCCCCAGACGTGACTCTAACGATTGAACAACAGGATAACTGGGAATTGAAAGGAACTAACAGCGATTGGTTGGCCCAAAACCAACTGCTTGATTATGAGCTCAGAGAAGAGCAACAACGTTGGAAAAATGCAGAATGGTCGTTGCAGCTAAAATAACGAACAGTCAAAATAAAAACAGCTTGCGACGCGCAAGCTGTTCATACGTTTTTTTCTAAGTTTGTCTTAGCCTGAATTAGAGCCCGACTTTTGCCAATTCTTGCTCTGCGAACTCAGACGGTATCGCTAAATAACCATCTTTTTCTACAAGCTCTTGTCCCTGCTTTGAGAATACAAAAGTAAGGAACTCTCTCTCAACCGGAGAAAGTGGTTTATCCGGATGCTTATTCACATACACATAGAGAAAACGAGATAGAGGGTAATCACCACTCAAGATATTCTCACGCGTAGGCTCAACATAATTAGAGCCGTGCTCTGCAATAGGAATCAGCTTAACACCTGCTACGCGGTAGCCAATGCCCGAGTAGCCAATCCCACTGATGGATGAAGCGACCGACTGAACGACTGAAGCCGAACCAGGTTGCTCATTGACTCGGTTTTTAAAGTCACCGCCGCACAGTGCATTCTGTTTGAAGTATCCATAAGTCCCCGATACAGAATTACGACCAAACAGTTGGAATCGATGTTTTGCCCACGGTTGGTCAATGCCCAAATCTTGCCAATTATTTAGCGGCTTAGTCGCTCCGCAACGCAATGTCTCTGAGAATATACTGTCAATCTGGTGAAAGTTGAGCCCTTCAATAGGGTTATCACGATGCACAAAAAGTCCAATCGCATCGATAGCGACTCTCAGTGCTGTCGGCTTATAGCCATGCTCTCTTTCAAACGCTTCGACTTCTCGTAGGCGCATTGGACGACTCATTGGTCCAAGGTGAGCAGTGCCTTCCGTTAAAGCAGGAGGGGCAGTAGAAGAACCAGAAGCTTGAACTTGAGCGTTCACATTCGGGTAGTAAGACTTGAACTCTTCCATCCATAATGTCGTCATACCCGCCAAGGTATCCGAACCAACAGACAATAGGCTCCCTGAAATACCCGGCACCTTAACGTAATCAGGAAGTGAGTCGACACCCTGATCGGCATGAACTGGGTTAACCAAAGCAAATGTTAACAATAAGCTTACGGGTAAACGCATCCTGCGTGTCACACAACTCATGACACTGTCAGTCGATTTGGCAATGTAAAATGGAATCGACTACCGACACCTACTTCACTTTGAATTTCTAAATGTGAGTCATGATGACTAAGCGCATGTTTCACAATCGCCAATCCAAGACCACTACCACCTGTATCACGTGAGCGTGCTTTATCTACACGATAGAAACGCTCTGTGAGTCGATGTAAGTGTTGTGGCTCGATACCGTCTCCGGTGTCTGATACATCCAAACAAGCACCTTGACTGGTCTGGTACCAACGTACCTTAACCGTCGCGCCCGGTGGTGTGTATTTCACTGCGTTGTAAACCAGATTCGATATAGCACTTCTCAATTGATCTTCATCAGCAAGAACGCGTAGGCTCTTATCGATATCAAACTCAAGCTTATGTTCGCGCTCACCGCTAAGGCTCGCCGCTTCTTTCTCAAGAACCTCAAGCATCGCCGGAACGTTGACCAC